>NZ_JBJIAI010000027.1:0-76287 GCF_045311035.1 Mycobacterium sp. SMC-13 | reverse complement strand
TTACGCGGTTGGCTTGAATGTGATTGCGGCGGTTGGTGTTTCGTGATTCGCACCGCTGGCGCGGTGCCGTGGTGGTGACGTTGTGGCTGATCGTTCGGGTATTCGTTGCGCTGCAACCGCTTTCGCGGTTGGCGCCACCGCTTGCGCGGTGTTCCCGAATTGGATTGCTGTTCAACGTCATACCGCAATACTACACCATATTGCCGAAATACGCTGCCCTCCAATGCAATTCCATCACACCAATTTTGGCGCTCCGCGCCGTTTCGCCCTCTCCCCCACACGGCGGTGGCCCGCCGGTTCGGTTAGAGAACCTGCGGGGCACCTGGTGCACCGCGCTCCGCGCGGCTGACCACTGTTACCCGGTGACGTTCTGCCAGAATTCGATGGCGTCGTCATCCTGGTCGGTGAACGATGGGAATCCGTTCGGGGCTGCTGGCGTGACCGCTTCCGCGATCGCGCTCAGCGTGTCTGAGCCCCAGTCGAACTCTGCGCCGAGTGCGGTGCACATCCGAGCGACTGCTAGCCGCGCTTTGTGCGGGTCAATCCGGGCGGCGATATCGGCAATGTCGACCGGGCCGCTCGGGCTCGGGTCTGGCACCTCTGTGGGCGGGTAGAGCGAGCAGGACTGCTCGTGCTGCTCGCTCACCAACTCGGTGGTCTGCGCTCCACATTCGTCGCAGTGCTCGCCGCTACTACCCCACCGGGTGCCGTAGTGCCGTCCCGGCGGCTCGTCGGTATTCGGGTCGCCGTCATAGATCACCCCCTCTCCGATCAGGACCCGAACGCGGCCGGTGGCCTCAGTCGTCTCGATCTCGACCACCTGCGCGCCATCCAGGTCGCTGACGTACCCACACACGGCCAGTTCCGCCAGCTCGGTCGGGTCGGCACCGATCACCAGATCCGCCAGCTGTTCGGCGGCCTCCACGAGGGTGGCCAGCGCGTCGACGTCCTCGTCATCATCAGCCCCCGCCTGACGCCAGCCAGCCACCGCGGCCCGCAGCCGCAGCGCGTCATGCCAGCGCCGCACCGCTGGGCCCGCAGGGCGCAGCTCAGACGCCAGGAACCGCACCTCGATGCCCTCCAGCTGCCCCGTGGAGGCACTAACCCGCCGGACGTCGCGTAGATCGCCCTGGACCCGCACGACGCGGCACAGAGCCTCGTCCAGGCCCTCGGTCACCGCGACCCCCGCCGCCAGGACCACGTACGCGCCCACGTCGAGCCGCGCGGTCATCGGGACACCTCCCCGGCCGTGGCGGCCAGGTTGGCCGCGCCCAGCCAGGCGTCCAGCGCGGCGACCAGCGCCCCCGCCTTGAGTTCGATGTCCTCGCGCACGTCGGCGTTGTGCTCGTCGTGGTGCCGGTACGCCGATTCGCTGTAGTCGGACTGGTCGCAGTCCTCCGGGCAGTGCTCGTCGCACTCGTGCATCTCGTGCAGGTCGCCGAACGCGGCCCGCAGCTCTGCCACAGCGGTTCTCACCTCTGCCGGTGGGGTTGGGGCGCTCATGCTCCAGCCCCCTCACTGATCGGCTTGGGCATCAGCGGCGCGTAGCACCCGTTGACTTTTCGCGCGGCGTAGCGGCCGCCCACCCACGTGAAGACGGACCCGTCACGGGTGGTCACCCGGATCACCGGATCGGTGACGTCACCGACGACCCGGACAACGGCCGCCGGATAGCGCGCCGACCGGGCCAGCACGCCACGGACGTGCCAGTCAATCCGCGCTTTGAAGTACTCCCGCATATCGGGCCGCTTGGCGCTCATGCCCCGACCCACTCATTGCTCAGGCCGACCAGCTCCGGACGGTCCGGCGCTTCAAGCACCGTGATCGTGTAGCAGTACCCAAGGTCATTGTCGGCGCCGTGTCCGTCGCCGGTGAACTCTTGCAGCTGCTCCCACAGCTTCTCGACATCGTCGACCGGCTCGACCGCCACCGTCTGCACCGACTCCGAGCAATGCCCGTCGCTGTAGGCGTTTTCGAGCTTGACGGTCAGCGTCATCCTCTCGATCGAGCCCTCGATCTCGCGGGCAGGCAGCCGGTCGGTCGAGCCCTCGATCTCGCGAGCGGGCAGCCGGTCGGCGAACATCGCCACCGCCATCTCCGCCAGCTGCTCCATCCGGGCCAGCTGGGCGGTGCTCAACGGCGTCGTCTTCGGCCCAGACACCCCGGTGATCACCACCGCACCAAACACCGGACCCGGCCGCCCACAATGGTTCGCAATCACCGTCGCCACGATGTTGAGCACACCGAGCAGCGCCTCCCGATCCTCCACGTCGACGCACATAATCGCCTCATCGTCGACCCACATATCGGTCCGGCGGTCCAGCGAGATCACATCGAACGTCGAGCACCCGATCTGCTCACGAATCAGCGCCCCAGAGTCTCCGCGCTTATCCGCCACGAACGGCACCCGCGTGACGGCACCATCCATCCCCACACGCAGCACCACCGGCGCAATATCAGCAGTCACAACACTCCCCTTCCGGGATTCGTGGGCCTGCCCCGTGGCCTGCCCTACAACACAGAATCTACCGTGCCCCACCGACAAGAAATGCACACCCGACCCGGCAATCCCGCACCGCCGCAACGCCATAAGGCACCACCTCCCCACCCCGGTGCCGGGTGGGGAGGTGGTGCCGGCCGGGGGCCGGCCACAGCGTGATGGGCGGGCCGGCGCGGCCAGCTCCGGAGCGGGGAGTGTCGGGGGGTTCTCTCCGGTCGCCGGCCGCCGCCTGGCCCGCGGTCTTAGGAGGCCGCCGCCAGGTTGCCGGCGTCCTCGGTGCCGGCGTCTTGCTTGGTGGCCGGCGCGGCGCGGCCCGCTTCGAGAATCTTGTCCGTGGTGGTGAACACCGCCCGAATGTGAGCGTCGGTCAGCTCTTCATTGCCCAGCCAGCCTTGGATATAGGCGCGGGACTCCTCCGGCGCCCACTGCGTCAGTCCGGTCTCGTGCGCGAGCAGGTAGGCCACCGTTTCGGCCTGAAACTCCTCCACACCGCGGCAGAGCTGCTCGCCCTCGGCCAGGTCGCCGGCCTCCGAGGTGGTGTGCCCCAGGGCCACATGTGCCAGCTCGTGGAATCCCGTTTTGACCGGGTATACAGCCACGGGCGAGATCGCGACTTTGCGATCGTACGAATAGCCCTGGGTGTTGCCGTCGATCAGCGCAAACGGCACCTGTTCGATGTCCAGCGCCGACAGCGCGCGGTGCCAATCCCATTCGGGCAGTTCCGGCCACTCGATCTCGGGACCGACCGTGTTGGAGTACGGGAATGCACTGCGCCGCAGATAGAACCGGGTAAAGGTCGTCTCTTCGCCGGTCTTCTTGTCGGTCTTCTTGATCGGCGCGGGGTGCCGCACGTAGCGTCCACCACCTGCGACCGGAATCCGGCCGAGCTTCTTCCACGCGTTGAATGAGGCGCACGGCTCCGTGACGCCCTGCGCCAACAGCAACAGCTGATTCAGAAACGAGTACCGGTAGAAGCGGCAGTAGGTGGTGCCCAACGTCCCCGGCAATGTCAGCGCTTGGTTCAGCAAGGCCGTCCAGTCGACCTCCCCGTCGCCACCGAACGCCGGCGAGATTCGCTCCACAGTTTTTGCACTCATGACACTCCCCTAGCTGGGATTTTGAGGCCCGCCCCACTGGCTTGCCCTACAACAGAGAATCTACAACCACCCACCGACAAGTACAGTCCGCGCGGCTGCTACGTCCCCGGCTCCTCGGTGGTGACGTCCGCCCACGGCCCGCGCCGAGTGGCTGCCCGCATGATCCGGCCATCTCGGACCAGGACAGCCAGCGCCATCAGGTCGCCACGACGGTTGTGCGCCAACAGCATTCCCGTACCATCCGGGGACAGATCAGGCGCGTCGTCGTTGGCGTCGATGGTGTACCGAACCCCGCGGTACACAACGGTTTGGCCCGCGAACCGGGCCGCTGATCGGTCAGTCATCAACATTGTCGAATTCCGCTGTGGCGCGCAGGAACCGCTGCCACGCCAGGGACGGCGGGTCACCCGGCTCCGGGCACCGCGGCGACCCCAGCTCAACCCACAACCGGTGTTCGGGGTCCCACTTGTGCGGTTCCTCCCAGTACTCATCCTCATCGAGCGGCAGGACGCCTGCAGCCCGCAACACGACCGCAAACGAATACACCGGACCGCTGTAGACGTGCCAAGGATCGCCCCCGTCCCCCCGCGCTTCATCATCCATGGTTGCTCTTTTCGCTTCTGTCGTATCGTCGCTCACACCAACGAGTTTCGCGACACCCGCCGCATCTGCCAAGCGCGGTAACTGATAAGGAGGCTTATCAGCAGCACCAGCTCCCCGCCCCGGTGCCGGGTGGGGAGCTGGTGGGTGTGGCCGGCGGATTGGCCGGCCACACCCACCTCCGCCGGTTAGGCCTCCTCGGTGTCGATGACGTCGCGGTCCATCAGTGCATCCGACAGCAAGCCGGTGCTGCGCAGCTCGGCCAGCGCAGCGACCACCATGTCGTCGTCGATGCGTCCGGCCGCCTCATCAGCGTCGCGCCCCGAGACCGGTATCCGCACCCGGACAGTTGCGTTCACCTCGCACACGTAGTCATGCGACCGGGGCCGCAGTCCCTCCCGAATCATGAACTCGTCGAAGTCCCCGCACAGCGAGTGCTCGTCGGCAAACTCGTGCGCCGCATCCACGATGTTCTCCAGCCGTTCCTCCTGAGCCCGCACCGCAGCCCGGGCCGCGTCACGCTCGGCGCGCAAGTCCTGCCCGCCCCAGAACGCCTCCGCGATAGCCGACACCCACGGTGGCATCAGTTCGTCAGTCGGGATCGGGCCAGCAGCGACCTGGACCTGCGAGATCGGACCGGACGCCACCACCGCGCACGCGTCCGGCATGACGATCGCGCACCGCCGCTCCCGACCCGTCACGACCCGCTCGACCACCAACCACCCAGCCGCCGACTCACGCTCGCAGGCCGCCCACACCACCGAACCGGCCTCCACCACACCCGCACCAAGCAGCTCGGCCACCGACCGCGACACCACAGCAGCCGAACCCTCAACGACAGCAGTCACAACATTCCCCTTCCGGGATCCGTGGGCCTGCCCCGATGGCCAGCCCTACACCCATAATTCTACCGCCTCCCACCGACGAAAACCGCAGAACGCCAGCCCTATTCGGGCACTACCTCCCCGCCCCGGTGCCGGGTGGGGAGGTGTGGCGATCTGGGCGCCGGCCGCACCCGTCAACGATCGCCGGCACGAGGTTGCCCCGCCGGCGTCACCGCCAGCGGGGCAACTCACCGCGCCATTACGCCGCGGCTGCCGTGTCCTCGCGCTTGAGCGAGTCATTGATGGCCTGGTTCACTTCGGCGAGCTCGGCCCGCGCCGCGGTGAGCTCCGCCGGCTCGCTGACATCAGCGGCGTCGGCCGCCGCCCGGCAGTCCGCGGCCCGACGCAGCTGCTCGGCCATGCGGCCCCGTGTCTGGGCGATCTCACGGTCAATCCCGGCCACCCAGGCCGCCACCATGCCCTGCGCCCACGCTGTGACCGCCTCCGGTCCCCGCCGGCGCACTTTCCCCGGCAGCGGCTCGACCCACAGTGAGCGGTGATCGAAAGCCAGTTCCAGCCGCTGGCCAGGATCGGTGTCGACGATGCGGACGGCCACCCGGTGATCGCTCCACTGAGCCCGATAACTCGAGTAGTAGCGGTTCGGGTCGCGGGTCGTGCACGCATCCTCGGCAACCCGCTGCAGGTCCATCGCGCGCATGCCGCCGTGGTGCTCGGCGAACGCTTCCAGCCGTTGCACACGGGCCGCGCAGCTCTGCGCCCCGCTGTCGGCAAGGGAGGCCTGATGCTGCAGCGTTCGGACGTTCTGCTGAATCGTGATGTGAGACAGGCGCAGTTTCCGCACGCGCATCTCCAACTCGTGCTGTCGCAGCAACAGATCGTTGCCGGCGGCCGCGGCCTTGAGCTCACCGAACGTCAGCGTCTCGTCGCCGATGTCTTCGATCTCGCGGGCCTGTCCGTCCACGCGATACAGCTGCTCGAACCCACGCGACTTACGCTCCACGGTCCCGAACATGAACGCGTCGAATGTGCCCTGCGCAACATGAGAGTGGATGCCCACGACGTCATGCTGGTTGCCGTGACGCTGACCGCGGCCGTTGCGCTGTGCCCACCATGCCGGCGACCACGGCGGGTCCGCGTGGTGCAGGGAATGCAGCCGGTATTGCAGGTTTGTCCCGATCCCGACCTTGGGCGTCGAGCCCAGCAACACCGACACACGCCCGTCGCGGCATGCGGCGAACAACGCCTCACGCGCTTTCGGCGTGGTTGCCTCGTGCACGAACCGGATTTTGGACGCCGGCACACCACGGGCCACCAGGCCCTCAACGATCCGGCCGTAGCTCTGCAAATCACCCTTCTTTGGGGTGCCCAGATCGCAGATCACCAACTGAAACGCCCCCGGCACATCGGACCCGTCATAATCCAAATCCCTTGTGCTGTGGTAGATGTCCGCGACCGCAGCGGCGACGCCCTCAAGTTTGGGGGCCTGCTCGTCGATCCCGACCAAATTGGGATCGAGGGCCACTTTGCGGCCATCGTTGCAGATCACCAGCATGTTGTCGGTATTGGCCGACGGCAAGCGCTTGCGCACCGCGTCGGCCCGCTCCACCAGTTCAGCCATGACGGCGCGCTGGCTGTCCGTGGGCTCGGTCAGGTGGGTGTGGTTGCGCACCGCCGGACGCGGCAGCCCGACACTGTCGGCGCGGACCATCGACATGAATTCCGACAACATGGTGCGCAACTCGGGGACGTTCTGAATCGTCCCGGGCCGGCGCTTGGACCGGAAACCGGACCCGTCCGGGCTGGTCTCGATGAGCACCTTGTACCGCACGAACTGCGCAGCCCACGCGTCGAAGTGACCTAAACCTGTGCGCTCCAACTGTTCTGGTGCGAGCATGCTTTGCCACACGAACGCCTCAGCGAGGGTGTTAGTGAACGGAGTGCCGGTCATCAGGCACGCGTGGGGCCGGTCGGGGTTGGCCCGTCGCAGCATCGACAGTTTCAGGTACAGGTCCAATGCCCGTTTCGAGGACCCCAAGCTGAACCCGTCAGCCCGCGTCGTTACCGGCATCCGACGAAACTTGTCCGCCTCGTCGACGATTACATAGTCCAGCCCAAGGTGTTTGAAGGTAATGGCGCCCGGATCGTTGACCTGATCGCGCAGCTTCTCCAGACGCCCCTGCAGCGAGCGCACCGCGCTCGCGATCCGCTTGCCGTTGTAGCCGCTGATCCGAGAGAAGTTCTCCAACTCCGCCAGCTGGTCTTGCAGCCAGTCCCGTTCCACGGTGGCCGGCACCGGAAGTGAGGTGAAAACCTCGTGGGTCATGATCACCAAATCCCAGTCACCCGTAGCGACGCGGGCCACGAACTGCCGGCGGGCATCACCGTGCAGATCCTCACGGGTGACGATCAGGAACCGGCCCGACGGCCACGCCTGGTAGCACTGTCGCGTTGCCTGTTCGATCAGGTGCAGCGGCACGATCAGGCCCGGACGGTTGGCTAACCCGAACTGCCGCAGCGTCATTGCCAGACTGATCGCCGTAAGGGTCTTGCCTAGGCCCACCTCATGGGCGCAGAACACCGCAGGGGTGGATACGGCACGGTCGACGAAGTCGCGTTGCCATGGCCACAGTTCGATACCGTCGGCCAGGCCCGGGAACCTCAAGTGCGAGCCGTCGTGTTCGCGCAGAACATGCGCGTTCATGGTCTGGTTGTAGTGATCGACGATCCGCCGTTCCCGATCAGCGTTCTCCCACACCCACAGCGAAAACCGCTCTTGGATCGCGGCGAGCTTCTGTTCGGCGGCCTCGGTGGCATCGGGGTTGCGGACATAGCGCGTTTTGCGCGTCGCGGGATCGATCACTTCATCGCGCACCACCGGGGCGGCCCCGTTGAGCCCGATCTGCAGCAGCTCGAACGCGTTCATCCGGTCGGTGCAATAGGCGATGCGGGCTTCGGGCGCGACCGGCCCGTACGCGGTGATATCCCAGGCCGCCAGGGGCGCAACGTGTTCCACGCTGGTCGAGGCGCCGAACACCTCTTGGCAGAAGTCCTCGACATCGGAGGCGCTGACCCATGGGGATCCGAGTTCGATGCGGATTTCGTCGCGGCCCAGCCAGGGCGGCTGGGCTGACTCCAGCGCGGCCACGTTGCGCTCGTAACGGGGGTCCATCGCCGCGGCCGCGAGCGCGTCCCGCAGCTTGGCGCGCACATCACCGCACAGGTAGTCCCGCGCGGTCAGCGGCCGGCCCTTGCTGGGGTCGCGGTAGACCAGGTCACCGAGCGCATCGAATGCCGCGTCGCTGTCGGCCAGGCCGAGCAGCGAGGCGATGCGCTCGAGGTCCAGGCCGCGGCCCTCACCCAGGCTGATCGCCAGTGCTTCACCGGCCGTGCCGGCGCTGGTGGCGGGTTCGGGCCGTTTGTTGACCCTGCGGGTCAGGATCGGCGCCGGGGAGGCCTCTTCGGTGTCCTGATCGAACAATTCCAGAGCGAACACCAGCGGAGCGTCGGGGTCGCTGCGGAACCCGCCCATGGTCGGCGTGCGCCACCCCAGCCGCGGCATACCCGTGTCGGGGTCCGGCTTGCCTTCGGTGATGACACCGCGGTTGAGTGCCCCATAGCGGGCCACGTACGCCTCGTAGGCGGCCCGGCACGTCGCCCGCAGGGGTTCCACCGCGGCGTCGGGCAGGTCCCAGTCGGATTCGGCCTCGACGAGCGCCACCGTGGCATCCCGAAGCTCGATCAGGGTTCGCAGTTCGGCGCTGGGTCGGGGCACCACGGTCAGCTCCCCGTCACCGACGCGGACCACCTGCCCGTCGACGATATGCAGCGAGCCCCGTTTACGGCCTTCGTCGTCGGTGAGCCGGATATCGGCCAGGTCGGCCGGCGCCGCGTCGCCGTCGTCGTAGGGCACCAGCAGCGGCGCCACGGCGGCGAACGCGGCCGCGACCGCGGCGCGGGGGTTGTCGGCGTCAACCGCCAACGGTTGACGGGCAAATCCGGTGAGCCGCATCGAGCCGGCCACCAGCTCCGGGTGCCGCTCCCAGAAGCCGCTCACCCACTCACGGGAGTACCCGGGGCCCACCGTGCCGGCCAGCGCCGTGCGGGCCTCGTGATCGGACGGGTGCCAGCCGTGGGTATCGCCGTCGCCGTCACGTACCCGCAGGATCAGCACATCGGCGACGACGTCGGTCCCCGCGTCGCGGAAGTACCCCGACGGCAGCCGTACCGCGGCGATCAGGTCAGCGTGCCGGCGGATGCTCGCCGACAGCCCGCCGGCCGCGTCGAGCTCGTGCCGCGAGGTCACCACCACCACATAGCCACCGGGCCGCACGGCCGTCACCGCGCGGGCCACGAAGTACTCGTGTAGCGGCCCATGGAACCCGATAGCGCCGTCCCAGACGCGGGCACCCGAGAACGGCACATTACCGACGCAAGCGTCGAATCGCTTGTGCGGCAGCGACACTTTGGTCAGATCGCCGGTGATGATATTCGCCTCGGGATGCAGCGCCCGGGCGATCTGCGCAGAGATCGGATCGACCTCCACGCCCGTGTACGCGATCGATAGATCAGCCGGCGCATGCCGCAGGAATCCGCCGGCACCGCACCCCAGATCGAGCACCGAACCGCCCGAAAACCCTGCCGCCCTAAGCACTGCCCAGGTGTGGCCCACCAAGTCAGCCGGGGTGAAAAACGACGTGTCGACAATCCGGGCCGCACTCGCCATCGCCTCCCCCGCGGTGTCGTCGAGCTCGTCAGCCAGTCCGGCCCACACCCCCGCCGGCTCCGGGTCAAACAGTTTCGACACCGGGCCCCAGCCGGGAAACGCTTCCAACACCTTGCGCTGCTCGTCGTCCGGAATACCGGACCCCACCTCGGCAACAGTCTTCGCGGCCGCGATCGCCCGCCTCGCCGCAGACGCACCCTTACCGCTCACACGGACCCGCGGCGCAGTTTTCACCATCGACATATCCATTCCCCTCGCTGGGATTCCGAGGCCCGCCCCACTGGCTTGCCTCACTGCCAAACAACCTACAACGCACCACCGACAACTCACGGCCACCGACACGAACCGTCCTCCGGCACAGCCTTTTTGATCACCACCTCCCCACCCCGGTGCCGGGTGGGGGGGTGGTGGTGTGGACGGGGACCGAGCCGGCCCGCCCACACCACCACGTTTCGGTTACACGGTGACCGCCGGCGGAATCTTCGCGATCAGACCGCGCATCCGGTCCGGATGCAAACCGCCCTGCAGGGCGGTATCGAGCATGCCCGCCATCGTGTGATCAGGGTTATCGACCAGCGCCGCCTCCAGGGCGACACCGGCCAGCGGCCCCTCACCCCGCAGGTAGCACGACAGCGCCAGCAGCGTCAACGCCTCGACACGGAACGGCGCCGGCAGTACCCGCGCCAGCAGGGTCCACAGCGATTCGGCCGCCGCCGTCTGGTCGGCATCGCCGATGTTGAACAGCGCATCACGGACACGCTTGTCCACCAGGGTCGCCCCGACTGCGGCCAGCTCGGCATCGCCGAGCACTTCCCCGCCCGCCATGCGGCGCATGGCGTCCACGGCGGCCCGCACCGAAACCGCCACGCTGTCAACCGGACCGGGCACACCCAGCATCGGCGCCAGCGCCGCAACCCGTGCCTCATCCACCGCCACCAGCGTGGCCATCTCGGCGCGGCTGCCGTACATCCGGCGCCCGTCCGCCACCGCCGCAGCGGCCGCGTCCGACGTCGCCGGGTCATCGAGCACACCACCGGCACCGCAGCTGTCCAGGCACGACCACCGGCCGCCCTGCGCCACGCGGTCCACCATGACCGACGCGACCAGCCGGTCACCGTGCCGGATCAGTTCCAGCGCCACGTCATTGACCATGGCGCGCAACTCAGTACCGCAGGGCGGGCAGCTCGCCCCCTCCTCAGAAACGACCACCGCGATCACGCCGTCAACATCCTGGCGAGACACCATCTCTGCCAGTCGCACCGGGGCGTCCGCACGGGTCGCGTCGGCCAGGTCGACCCGCAGCGCCGTAGCGAGCACGCCGCCGCGCACCAACAGCAGCACCAGCGACTCCACCGGCGCGAAACCAAGAACCGCCACAATGCAGCGGATCACATTGCCCAGATCACGAACCTTGTTGTGCATGACACTCCCCTTCCCGGGATTCGTGGGCCTGCCCCTTGGCCTGCCCTACACCGCCATACTAACGAGGGGCACCGACAACAACCGCACACCCCGAACACCGGCAAACACGGTGCCGCACAACGCAGAAACGCACTACCTCCCCGCCCCGGTGCCGGGTGGGGAGGTAGTGCGAAATGAACGAGGTGCCGGCCATGTGGCCGGCACCTCGCACCGCGTCACCGATTAGTAATCTTCGTCCCACCGCTCGCCGGCATACGTCGGATCGAAATCCGCCGGCGCCATCGCCGGGTACCGACGGTTGATGTCGTCGATCTTCGGCTGCAGCCGCTCCACATACCCCTGATAGTGCCGCTCACACCGGGGATACCGCTCCCCGCTGCCGCTCAACGCCAGATACTCGACAACCTCGCCGGCGCAGCCGGCCGGCCCGTCCAAACACTCTTCGAAACGACCCGACATGTCCATCCCCTTCCTGGGAAACCTGAGCCCGTCCCGTGACGTGCTCACACCATGACACTACCGGCCGACACCGACAACAAATCCCATACCGCCCAAGGCCCTCCCCACCCTGGTGCCGGGTGGGGAGGTGGCCGGCCTTTTGCCGGCCACCCTCGCGCCGGGGTCACAGCGCCGCCAGCACCGCCCCCGCCAACGCGGCCTGCGGATCATCACCCGCCGTCGCCAGCAGAGGCCCGGTCGCCGGATCCGTGAGCACCGTCAGGTGCGCCCGATGCCGACTGAGCGTGACGCACAAACGCCCCGCGTCCAACGCAAACGGCTCCACGGTGCGATACCCGGCCATCGGATGCAACGCCACCACCGCAGGGCGCTCCAACCCCTGCAACCCGTTCACGGTGCCCACCAACACATCTGGCATGTCGGACAGCATCGCCCGCACGGCCCCGGCCTGCGCCACATGCGGCACCACCACCGCAATGTCTTGCGCTGTCAGCGGGGAGCACTGCCCACCGCGCCGGTACTCGTGCCAAGTCAATTCCCGCACCCGCGCCGCCAGCGCCCCCAGCAGCGCCGGATCGGTCGGCCCGTGCAGCGCCTCGGTCGGGCGGGCCACAATCTCGGGCAGCACCGTCCCGTCAGGGCCGATCACCGCCTCGTCGGGACGCCGCGACGTAAACGGCATCTGCGGATAGAAGTACTCCGAGAGCAGCGTGCAGGTCTGCGGTCCCAGCCGCCACGAGTTCGTCAACTGGTGCACGGTGATGGCCTCCCCATGCGCGGCAATCAGCGCATCCGGCGCGCTGCGATGCGGCCCGGTGGCCTCCCCGTCCCACTTCTCGGTCGAGCCGGTCACCACCGGGGCGACCTGGCCGGGGTCACCCACGCACACCACCTGGCGGGCCAGCGCTCCAAGCGCCCCCAGGTCGGCATAGGTGCACTGCCAGGCCTCGTCCACCAGCAGCACGTCCGCACCGGCCAGGGTCGGATCGACGTACAACCACCGGGCAGCCGTACCCACCAGGATTTCGCCCCCGGTCGAGTACTGCCACCGCACACTGCGCCCCGCCACCGTGCGAATGCCGTCCACCACAACGGGTTTCTTCCCGGCCCCCGACACGATCAGCGACATACGGTCGCTCACCGCCGCGATGCGCCGCGCCAACTCGGCGCACTGCTCACGGGTCTGCGCGGCCACCGCGACCCGCAGCCCCACCCGATGCGCCAGCGCCCCCGCCAACAGCGCCACCAACCTCGACTTACCGGCACCAGGGCAGGCAGGCACACATATCCCGGCATCACCACCCCACGCGGCCAGCAGCACCCGCGCCAACATCGGTGAATCGAGCAGCTCGTGCCCCGGCCAGTCGCCACCGACCCCGCCGCCCATCGGCAGCGCCGTCCCGGTGGGCGCTGGACTCGAGGACGCCGCGACCGGGGCAGCAATCGGTTCGGGGTCGGACGTAGTGAATCGTTTAGGCAGAGTGCGCATTTGAGGTCTCCGTTGGTTCGTCGTCGGCAGCGGCGATCATCACCGCAAGGGGGATCGGTCGGCGTGTGGTGGCCGGGGTGCTGCCTTGCGACAGCCACGAGAATCGGCGCCGGTACAACCGGGACACCGCCATACGGCGCGACCGGATCGTGGACACCGACGGCGGTGCCGGGATCACGGTCACCGCTTCCCCGGCACCGGCCCGGTACCCCAAGCGCCCCAGCCCACCGATGGTCACCAACAACACCCCATCGCGCACAGCGGTCCCGTAAACCTCACCGCTGAAACGGTTCTCGCCAGCGGCGGGCATGTCACCCATCGGGCCACCGGGCCACCCGATGACCGCCGCCCCCGTCTTGAGCCGGGTGTCCAGACGCGGCGCGGACACCACGACCCGGTTGCCCGCCTCGCCCGCCCCGGTCGCCACGGCCCCGGTCAGCACATACCCGTTGTGCACGCCCCGCGCCCGCCACAGCGGATCGGCCAGCAGCGCCGCCGCATACAGGTCAGCGGCATCGCATCGGCTCGCCAGCCGCGCCGCCGCCAACTGCAGATTCTCGGGCCGGTCCCAACTGCGGCCCTCGGTCACCGCCTCCTGGTGATGCCCCAGATGCCAGTCGTCGTCCTCACGCAACGATTCCAGCCCCGGCAGCACCGGCCCTGCGGTGACCACCCGATGCCAGGTGTGCAACCCGGCCAGCCCCGCCGGTACCCCCAGCGCCCGCCGCCACACCGCCGGATGGTCAGCACCCGGCGCGACACCGAGCATGAACCGCTGCCGTGTCGCGGCAAGCACATTGGTAACCGCCGTCGTACCGGGATGCGCGGCCCGCTCCACCCACCACCCGGCCAGCGCCGACCCCACCCGCACCGCAACGTCACCGCAGCGCGCCGGATCGGCATAACTGGTCGCCAACCCGGCCAGCGCCCGCATCGTGGCCGCACTGTCCACCAGGGCGGTCGCACCGGCCCCCAGGTCACCGCCCACGCACCCGGCAGCCCGCGCCAGCGCCGCCAACCCCGCTGGGCCAGAACCCTTGTGCACACGGCCATCCGGTCCTACGGCCTGCACGTGCACCACCGGCCCCGTACGACGAGCACCGACCGCCACCACCACATCACGCCCAGGTGCGGGGTTGTGCAGCAGCCGGGGCACCAGCACACCATGGTCACGGGCGCTCACCCGCAGCGCCAGATCGAACAGTGCCGCGCTCACGCCGCACCATCCACACCGTCACCGACACGCGCCAAACCCTTTGCCGCAGCGGCGAACCCATCGCCCAACGCCGCCGCCGCCAGGTCGCCGCCACCAGCAGCGGCAGCGGCACCGCGCACCGTCGCCAGGGTCCACCCGGTCCCGGCGAGCAGCGAATCGGCCCACTGCGTGAACCCGCCACCGGCCCGCCTGCTCATGCCGCCGACCGCTCCGCAGCCGGGGTGACCCGCACCGTCTTGGCCCACGCGGGAGCGCTGTCCACCGCGTGCGTCCCGATCAGCGCCACGATCAGCGGCACACCGAGCCGATGCGCGGGCCACGGGGTACCGCCATCGGTGAACACCACGATCACATCGGACGCGGGCCGAGCGGCCAGCGCAGCATCGATCCCGACCCGCATGTCGGTGCCGCCGCCACCGGTCAGGGTCACGTCACTGATCGACCGCACTTCCCGTGGCGTGCTCGACGCAGCATCGCAGCACAGCACCCGCACGCGGGCCGTGGTGCGCCGCAACACCGCCCGCGTCTCCGACAACGCAGCGGCCAGGTCACCGTCTCCCATCGACCCCGACGTGTCGATGATCAGATCAACGGTGATCTTGGGTGCCCGCAGCGTCGGCAGGATCAGCCCCGCTGGGGAACGCCGGTTCGGTCGCCGCCACGAGTGATGCACCTGGCCCGCCTGGTCCTCGACCGCGCACCGCACCGCAGCGCGCAGTACTTTCGGCCACGGCACCACAGCCGGGGCGAGCTGCCGCTCTGCCCACCGGGCGATCCCCGCTGGCATCGTGCCGCGACCCGCCCCACCGTAGGACCGCATTTCGGCCTGCACGGCACGCGCCACCGCCACCCGCACCAGGTCCGCAGACGCCCTAGACAGGCCCGTGCCGCTGCCCAGGTCCACCGCTGCGGGCAGTTCACCCGGCACCGGCCTATCCCCTGCCCCAGAGCCGCAGCCGAAGCCGTCCGAGCCACCGTCACCGTCGCCGGGGTCGCCCTGCGGGGTACGGGGCGCACCGGGCGGCACCAGATGCCGGTAGTAGACCTCGGCGGCGTGGCCGTCCTGGCAGCCGATGGCGGCGGGGGTGACCACCCCCTCGGGCAGGCCCAGACCCGCCGCGAGCAGGTCATCGTTGATTTCGGCGTCGGCAGCGATATTCCAGCACTGCCGATCCACCGGCGCGTCCATCGCGTCGGCGCGCACGGCGTGCTCGCGCAGCACGTGGCCGACCTCATGCAGCAGGACCGCCCCGGCAGTGGGAATGTCCCATCCGTCGTTGGTGCCCAACATGTTTGGATCGACATACAGGCGCATGTGCTTATCGACGGCGAACGTTCCCAGCCCGACCGCAGCCACCGGCACCAGCGCGAACAACGCCCGCGCGTAGTACGGCATCGTCTCGACCGCCGCCATCCGCGCCAACCGCAACCGCCGCCACTCATCGCCGGTCAGCGCCCTGACCTCGATCACGCCGCACTCCCGGTGTCCAGACCCGCAGCGATCATCAGATCCTTGAACTTGCGCGCCGACGCAGGCGGTTTCGCGCCAGCGGGCATCGCCACGCTCATCGCCCGCACCGCCGCCCCGGCCACGTCCGGTGCCCCCGTGGTCGCCGCCGCGACCAGCGGCCCCCACGCGGTCTCCCACGCATCCTTGGTGCCTTTAGCCGATGCCCAGGCGACCACACCGGACAGCACCGCCCACACCTGGTCGGGGCGGGCGGCGTCCCAGTCGAAAATCGACGGATCGTTGATCACGTCCGCGACGGCAGGCAGGTCCATGTTGGCCCGCCACTCGACGTACTCGCTGCCCGCACCCTCACCGACCAGCCCGAACGCTGCCGCCGCAATGGCAGCGGTGTCATCGCGCCGCAGGTAGACCAGCACCCGCGCCAGCGCATGCCACGACCGGTGCGACGGCCACGGACGGCCAGCGGCCTCGTCGGTGTCGGGGTACCGGTTGCGCAATTCGGGACGAGCCTCGATGAACGCGGCCAACGCCCCGATTTCCTCGGCGGCGCGAAGATCATCAGCGGCCACCGCCCGCGATGCCGGCAAGGTGGCGAATCCGGTGCGCAGCCCGGTCAGCCACTCATCGGCACTCGGCTCAAAATCGATGTGCAGGAACCGGTTTGCGGTCGGCGCGTCCAGATCGGTGCCACCGGCAGCCTGGTCGGGCGGGTTGGCAGCGGCCACGATGCGCACGGCGTCGGGCAGTTTCACCCGGCCCACCATGCGCTCTTGAATCACGGTCAGCATCGCTGCCCGAACACTCGGGCTGCTGGTGGTCAGTTCGTCGAGTTTTCCGATCATGTCAACGGCTTTGTTGTGTTCTACAAGTGGATTTTCATGACACACAGATGTACGCGACGTGTCCGCCCTTGGGTACCCTCATCCTCCCCCGGGGTTCCGTGTTCGATGTGTCCGCGCCGGCGCCGTGAACCGGGATGCGACTCAGCCCACCGTGCGGGCTCATATCAATCCAGTTGTCGAGCCTCAGCGATGGTGTCCACCGCTCCACAGATCACATCGGACGACCCGCATCTGCCCTGGGACGCTCAGTGTCGCCGCTGTTTGATGGGGTTGTTCGCTGCCGGCGCTTCGCTTCGGCACGCTGCAGCCGCTCGACTTTGGCTGTAGGTCCCCGCCGAATCTCGGCTCCTTCGAATCGGATCCAGCCGGTGGCCGTTAACCACGGCAGTTGGTCTCGAATAGATTTCTTTGAGCGAAGCGATTGAGGTCCGTTCGCCGACCGCACTTCTCGCGCCAACTCCTCCAGAAGTGGGCTGCGATGATGCCGATACCTGAATGTGCCGATCGCCTGTGCGATCGGTCGCCCGAGCGTTTCAGACAATCCATGCGCAGTCGCGCCGGCGCGGCGCGCGAAGTACCGCGGCCCAGCGCACAGGGATCGGGCCTGCAGGTGACTGACGATCCATCCCCGTCCCGCCGCCCTACGCATCAACACACGCATCACATCGCGGCCGGAATCCGCGGACAACGCGGACACGGTTTCGCGAATTGTATTGTTCTGCAGCACTTCTCGCCATGTGGGGCCGGTTCCATGATCACGCCAATGGCGGTTGGCCAGCGTGGCCACCACCAGCCCGAATCGGTCGACGTCGGCTAACGGCAACTCACGTGCGAGACCCAGCCAATGCTCTTCGGGACATTCAGGAAGTCGTGTCGTCGTCGGGGTCATCTCACTCTCCACCAAAATGCAACTCGCTGCAATCGAATCAATGCCCTACTAGCAGGGCAGACTAATGGGTCTAGTTGCCACTACTTGGATAGGGTGCCCACCCGCCCGACACAAGTCGACCCCGAACGAGCGGCGCAGTGGGCACGACATCGGGCGGCAGTGGGGACGCGAATAAGGGCCTTGCGCGAGGAACGGGGCCTGACACAGGAGGCGCTTGCTCTATCGTGCGGCGTCAGCCGCAACATCCTTATCGATGTCGAGCACGGACGTCGTAGCCTGTTGTTCGAGCGGCTGTTCGATATTGCGGAATCACTTGGGGTGGCGGGTAGCGACTTGCTCGACTGCGGCCCAACCGCCCGATCGTGATCCATACTTTTGCGGTACCAAGCCTCCGATCCCTCGCCGGCGCAGCGTGGTCGAATCACCCCTGCCTCGTTGAACATCGTCCAGCGACAAGTCCGGTCGCCGTAAGCACCGAGCCCCATTAGTAGTGGTGGCTATCAACAAGTCGTGTCGGATCAAGATGACATCGCACGGCGTGTTGCCGACAGCATTCCCGCTGATATGGACCACGCGGACACTGCGGCCCAAATCGGTATCACCGCTGAAGTTTTCGCAGAAACACGCAACGGCCATCGGCCCCTCTCATCCATCGAAATCGTCCTGCTAGGAGAGACTTTGGACGTCAGCGACCATTGGCTAGTCACGGGCAATCCGGACCCCTATCGCCTTGCAGACGCCCGACGCAAGATCATCGAGCCTGGTCAGCGGCGCTAAGATAGTCTCCAGCACCAAAACGTAAGTAGGTCGATGCCATGGCAGTCGAAGCGAATGGCGGGACTCGCGGGTCATCGATCCGCGGCCGCGACGCCCTGGTGGCGTCGGGCGCTCTGATCCCGGCCCTTTGTCCGGAGAATCTTCGCGACCTCGCTACCGAGACGGCGTCCCGCCATGACCGGACATTGACGGACATCCTTCTCAAAATGCGCGATGAGAACCATGCGACACATGAAATCGCCTTTGCAACTGGAGATGTAGTCGAACTGGCCGAGACCGAGAACTCCGTTGTCCTCGAAGTGTGCAATGCCCGGAGCCACACGGTGGGCGATGGAATCGACTAATCATCGGGAGGGCATCTCCCTGGCCGAGATCAAGCAATCTGCGATCTACCGACGACCGACATCCGCCGGCTACCAGGAGGCGATGCTGGAAATGGTCGAACGGGGTCGTGACGCCGCAGGTCGCATTGGGACCGCGAACAGCGAACACGATGACGAAAGCACCCAGAGCCAAACCGCTGATCAGACAACAGCGACATCGGCATTCGCCGCCCAAGCCCATCGCCAATCAGCCCTGACCGCCGCCGCCAGCCACGCAGCCGAAGACCAAGCCTGGGTCGACGACATCTCCCAATTCAACGACCACCGTTTCGATTCGCAATCAGCAGACTGATATAGCAGTTGCCCTGCGGGTCAAGGAATTAGGACGCTATGAGTGATGGCAAGGTGTCCTGTAGTCGTCGTGCGTAGCCATAGCTCCGCGCTTATGGACGGCAAATTGTCGGTGCCCCCGATTACGTTGGGCCGCAGCGAGCACAACGCCGCGACATCGACTTTTGGAGGGGGACCAAAATGGACATCGGGGTTGGGTCATTCGTGGGGATCATCAAGGGCCTGGCAGGTTTTGGACTCGGTATGGTTGGTTCGCCACTGCGGATCACCGTTCTTGAAGGTCAGGACCGCCAGAAGGTGGTCACCGAGGCGTCGATACGGTCCGGGGCGAACGCGCGGGTCATTCCACGCTGGGTGCCCGGTGATTCAGACACGCCGCCACCTACCGAAATGTTCGATGCCGAGAACCTCTACCTCAGCATCGAGAAGGTAGCCCATGAGCAGCGGTGGCTGCCTGTCGATCAGGATCGTGTTGTTCTGCATATCTACAACAAGTCCGATGACGCCGTATTTTTCAACCGGGTTTGGGCAACGGCGCACCCCGTGCTGACGGCGCCGATGCGTGGGTGCGTGGTGCAACTTGGAGCCGGCGGAAGCCTCGTTCAGACGTTCGGTCTGTCAGTCGCTCTGCATTCGGACCGCAGCTGCAGCGTGTCAGCGAATCTCGATTTGAACGAAATGGATTTGACAACGCGCTCTTTTCAGCTGGGCCCGCGAGAATCACTGCACCTACTCGTGGATGCGGGTATCGGTATAGGCGAGACATCACCGGTCATCGATTGGTGCCTGTGGTTCGAATTGGATGCCAACCGCGGGCTGCGATCCCGCCGTCAGGTTCGGGTCCCGGCAGCGCGCAAATATCAGATAGGTCCGCGGCGGACGTTCCGGATCGTTAACGGAACCGGCATGTCCAGGTTCGTGACGCAGTCGACCGACACTGCAGCCTCATTTACCTGGCACCTAGAGCCTGCTCTGCCGCCCGTGCTGACGCACGCCCCAGAAGATGCCACCTGATCACGCTGCATCGTTCGGTCCCGCGTTCCTCACTGACATGAGACCGCGCCGCGAGGTACCGATAGATGTAGGTGTCTGCATCGGTTGGATCTGATCCCTGCCCTTCGTGGTCGTCAAGGCGGCGCACCGCGAGGCAAGCTGCTCCGGCAGATGCCTGAGGGGAAGTTGCCAAGCCGTTTGGGCCGATTCGACGCGGCCATCCGCCCGCCAGCCGCGTACCTAACCTCTCGCGTCAGCACAGCTCGCCCATCGGCAAGTTCAGCGTCTCTCCGAGGCGGACAACGCCGAGGCGTCGCCGGGGCTCTAACCTACGCATCGTGACGACCGGGCAGAGGTGTCTTGCGGTCGTGCAGCCAAAGCCAACATGGCGCTCCGCGTCAGGGTGCTGAATGCGGTTGGCAGGCGTGCACAATGCGGTACGGATCTGGGTTTCCGGTGATCAACCAGTGCACATCGACGTCCAGGATGTCTGCGAGTAAAGCGAGCTCGACCGACGCGAACCGCCCGCGGAATCGCTGAAATCCGGCGCCGGAGCTGCTGGCGACGTCCTGACCTATACCGAGCAGGCACGCCAAGTCATCTACCGTAATGTCAAGTCTGCCAGCTAATTCCGCATGCGACATCGCCGCAGGCACGCTGTCGCGAACGCGTTGGGCGAGCTCGTCGTAGTACGACATGATTCGACCCTACTGACCCGACACAGTGGACCATTAACCTTGGTTCTGCAGGGGTGACGATGAACCGACGCGGGAGGGCATGTGGGCGCCGAAGTGGACGGCCCAAATGCTGTGCCGCAGGCTGATGTGTACGCACGAGCGCGCCTAGTTTGGGCCGGCGCGTCGGCCGATATCTGGATGGAAAGCGCCAACGCATTTCTGGGTGGGGCGCGACCACTCGATGTTCTGCTCACCGACGGATCCTCTCGCGTCCTTCTCGCGTTGGATGCCGAGACGTGGGGTGGCGGTGCGTGAAATACCGCTGCGCACAAGCCACGATCGGTGGCCCACATCCGCTCTCGCACCAACTCGTGATGTCCGAGGTCTCCAACCGCTGATCACCATCGCGCACGCCGTTGACGCCGCTACCTCGTCGCGAAAAACCACGGCTTTCCGCCGCTGATCGGGCAGCGATCATGATGCCGGCAACGCGGCGTCAGACCTGATATCGTTTACCTGGGAGGTAAACAATATTTTGGATATAGACTTCACTGATCCCGCGATGGCGCGGCTGACGGCCAGTGCGCGCGTGATGCAGCGCGACTTGGGAGCACTTCGAGCACGCAAGCTCGCGGTGCGACTGGCCGCGTTGCGCGCGGTCGATTTCGCCGTTGACCTCCTGCCGCTGCCCGGACGGTGGCATGTCCTCGCGGGCAACTGGAAGGGCCACATGTCCGCTGACCTCGATCACCCGTACCGGCTGTTGGTTCGTCCGCGGGAGCCCGCGCCACTGACCGGTGACGGGGGAATCGATTGGACGGCAACGACCGCCATGACCGTCGTCGGCATCGTCGATACCCACTAATGCGACCCAGAAAGGAGGACGATGATGACAACTGAATCGCTAGAGCCTGACTATGCGGTTCCGCCGGGCGATACGTTGGCCGAGTGGCTTGAGGAACGCCGCATGAAGCAGGCCGAATTCGCCTCGCGAATCAACATCAGCGAGAAAGCGCTGAGTCAAATCATCAGCGGGTCAGCGCCATTGACGCGAGCCACGGCCGCCAAACTGGAGTTGGTCACTGGTATCGCTGCACGCACCTGGAACAACCTGGAGGCGCTGTACCAAGACGATCGTGCCCGAATCTCACAGCGCAGCGAGTTCGAACGCCACAGCGACTGGCTCGCTGAAATGCCCGCCACCGCCCTGCGCAAGTTGGGGATCATCACCTCTACCAACCACGACAAAGCAGCCCTGGTGCGTCAGCTACTGGAGTTCTTCGGTGTCTCAGACCCCGACGCCTGGCGACGGCTGTGGCTGGGAGAGCAGGCCGTCGCGTTGCGTCAGTCGCCGGCGTTTACGGCCGATCCGGCCGCTGTCGCCGCGTGGCTGCGCCTCGGCGAACTCGAAGCCGAACAGTTCGAGGTTGCAGCCTTTAGCGCGGCAAGGCTGCGCGCGAGCCTTCCTGAGCTGCGGGCGTTGACTCGCCAGCCGGATCCGGCTGTCTTCGTCGATCGGATGGTCCACGTCGCTGCCGAGTGCGGGGTTGCAGTGGTGTTCGTTCCCGAGATCCCGGGGGCGCGTTGCTCCGGTGCGGCTCGATGGGTTCACTCCCGACCAATAGTGCAATTGTCATTGCGATTCGGCACTGACGACCACCTCTGGTTCACGTTTTTCCACGAGCTGGCACACATCTTGTTACACGGCAAGAAGGATGTGTTTATCAGCGACGGAAGCACTGATCACGACACACACGGCGACAAGGAGCTCGAAGCCGACGTGTTCGCCAGGGACTTGCTGATTCCTCGACGGTTTGCCGACGAGCTACCGAATCTGTTGTCGCTGAACGCGATAAGAGAATTTGCTGATCGAATCGGTGTCTCTGCTGGTGTTGTTGTCGGGCGACTTCAGCACGACGGGGTTATTGGCTTCGATGTCGGTCAATCGCTCAAAGTCCGTTACACGTTGGCTGACCATTCCGAGAAATGACGGGTCCAGATGTCACAATCAAGGAAGGGAGATCGCGATGGACACTGACACGCACGGCGAGCACGTAGCCGGCATGGAGCACGGCGCAAACACTGCTGCACCGCGCACTGGCTACGGCCACTTCTCACGTCCGCAGCGCGTTGGCCCGGTCGGCGCACCGCGCTGGCGCCCGACGGCTGCCGCGGCGCCAGTGACGAACACCGCCGCCGAGATCAAACGCAAGCGACCCGCAGGTACACCGGGACTGCTGGTAGATCGGATATTGGTCCAGACGTCGGCGGGGGCGCCGCTTGACGCGATCCTCGCCCACGTCGATCAGCAGCGCAGCGGCCTTGTGCTGAGTCGCGGACGCATGTCTAACCGCGACAATCTCCGCAGACTGATTAAGTCGTTGCCAGAACGGGACTTCGGCGCTCCGGTCGTGTTCGACCCAGAAGGCTATCGGCGCCATACCGCCACCGTGCAAGCCCCGTTCCATTTCGGCGATGAAGGGATCATTCCCGGCTCGCTCGAGGAGAATCTATCCTCCCAGCGATGGCTCGGCGTCGACGTAGCGCAGACACCCACCGGGTTGATCGGTATTGACAACATCGAAGCGTTGGAATCCGCGGTCGAGCAAGCGAATCGGCTCTGTCGCGATGACTTCATGTTCACCGCACCGCTGAATGCGGCGATCCTCGACGATGCCGACCTCACCGCCCGTATTTGGGGGATCCTGAACGGTGTCAAGGCGCCGGTGTCACTCGTTCTGTCGAGCCAGTTCGATCCGTTCGATACCAACGCCGAGTCGAGGATCGCCGCCGTGCGATCGTTTGCGGCGGGCCCGGCCGCCGTCGCCGCGTTCCGCACCGATTTCAACGCGTTCGATCTGCTGTGTCATGGCAGCTTCAGCGGCGCCATCGGCACCGGCGGCAGTATGCGTCATGCCACCGCCGCCGGCAAGCAGTCGTTCTCGGCAGACCCCACGGACCAGTCCCCTTCCGTCCTGTACGAACGTCTCGGGTGTTGGTGGCGCGGTAGCAAAGTCGCGCGCGTCCATGGCCGCAGCCCAGCGCCTATCTGCGATTGCGCCATCTGCAACGGTCGCCACATTGATCGCTTCTTGACCCGGCAGGACTCCGACGAAGCGTATGCCCACGGAGTCCTCATCTGGCAGCGATGGGTCGAGTTGCTTGTCGGCCAGGACTCCATGGCAGATCGCGCAACATTCTGGAAAGCGTTCTGCCAGAGCCGGATCGATGAACACAAGCTGCTCTCGACACAACTGCGGCGGGCGAAGCCGCTCGCAGTGCGCCCAGCATTCAAGGCGTGGGCGAAACTGCCCGCCTGATCGGCTCGATTCCGACCGAATATTGCGGTCTTAACTGCTGCCACAATGTTTCGCTGAATACCCAACTGGCGGCCGTTTCTGGCCAGTCGGGAAACGATTCCGCCTCCACCAGGCATGCCAGCCGATCGCTACTTGCCCGGTACACACCGACTCCGTAGTAGCTCGCCTCGGACAAATCCCAATCGGTGACGGGCGCGGCCGCGGGAAGCACCACCGACCCGGCGCAGTAGGTGGCGAACTCGGACACCGCCTCAAGTCCCCGGCGAAACGTTCGTGCCCGCACGACAACATGGTTGACGCACAACGGCGGGGTGGTGCGCCGGATCAGGTGGCCTTCATCCCAGCTGACCAGATGCTCGGGCAAATCTGCCAATGCACGCAATTGCGTGGGCCGCAACGCCTCTGCGGGGACGGGGACGTCGATTGGCAAGCCGAGCAGCGTCGAGACCATCTCCAGCCTCTGGAGCGCATCGGCGTTCGCTTCTCGGCGCCGGTGCAGCTCCGCGTGATTCAGCGTCACCGACCACCAAGCGTTCTGGCCGCACATCCTGGCATGCTGCAGACGATCCCGCCACGCACTCGTAGTGGGTCCAGCTTGCACAGCGGTGGGGCTGTTGCCCAAATTCATGGCGCACGCTATCGGAATCCCTCGCATGTGTTCATCTCTCATGGTCGACGCTTTCGCTGTCGGCGGATTCGTGTTCTCGGCCTCGACGTATCCACTCTGAAATCCGCTCCACCGGCACCACAAGCAGCGCCCCCTGCACCCTCTCATCAGCGAGGAAATAGACCGAATCCTCCGGTCGCAGGTTCAACCGATCCATCAGCGCTTTCGGCAACGCAACCTGGCGGTTACCGCTGATTTTGGTCGGGCCGTAAGGTTCAGACACCAAATGCTCCCAGTACAAGTATTTGTATTAATTGTACTCACAAGCCACAACGTCACCAATGGCCTCTGGCCACTTTGGTCATACATGAGGCGGTGTGGGCCGTTCGGCCCGTGGCCAGCGTGGTCGCCATCGTGCGATTCCCGCCAAAGCTCGACGGGCCGGATTTTTGTGCACTGTTCGACGGCGCGCAACGACTACGGCGCGGCCGCGCCGGGAAGCGTCGTGCCCTCGAACATAGAGATTGCCGAGCTGGCTGTCGGCATAGTCGCATGTCAATCGCTATCACTGCGTCGAGTTAGTCTCTTGGCTGCGGGTCCAATTCTGCGACTGCGCCGACCTTCAGGAATTCGTGGGGCGAGACGTCCAGGGCCCCTGCCAGGTCGAACAGGCGCTCGTAAAGCAAACCGCTTTTGCCGAGTTCGACGTCGATCAGCAGGTTCCGCGAAAATCCGGCGCGAAGTGCAAGAGCTTCCTGGGTGAGGCCGCGACTAGTGCGTATCCGTCGGATCTGTTGTCCTACCAGGGTGCGGGCCCGCTCCCAGGTCGCTAGGCGTTCAGGGTCAGATTGGTCTCGGGGTTTTGGCACCTCACCAAGTAGTGGCATCGGACCGCCAAAGGTCTGCCAAGCTAGCTTGGCATGAGGCCTATACTTTGCCGGGCCGCATATGAGAGGGAGGTAACGCATGCCGGAGACTGCGAGCGCGAAGAAGGGGCGCCGCGGATCGGAAACCCGACAGCGCACCGACCAGGTGACCCTTCGATTACTGCCCGATGAAGGCGCCGCGCTGAGCAGCTTGGCGAAACAGCACGGGCACGCGAGTCGCCAATCGTTTATCCGCGCTGCGCTGCAACCGCTCATCGCCACGTCTAGGCAGACATCGTCATTACCGGCGGGGTCGAAACTCGATGGAACCGATCACGCACGCAGTTCGTCCAAGTAGAGGTGGAAGAGTTCGCCGAGGACCTGGATGTACCCGCACTCCCTGATTGGGTGGAGGATTTCTTCGCCCGGGAAAGGGTCTGGCACCGAATGCTGCGAGGGACGGGGCTCGTGGCTGCGCAGGGGCCCGCTAACGGGCTGCGCCGGTATCGAACCCTAGCCCGGGTCTTCCCGCGGCCTCGCAGGATTGCGCCGTAGCAGTCATCGCAGGGCACCGTCGCGAGCAGTGAGGGACACCGTTCATCGACCTGGAGAATGCGGCGGACGCGGGTGCGGTGCTGTGATCGTCGCTGGTGGCTCTGGCGGCCGAAGCTGTATCGCCTACGGGCGGTGTTGTCTGTTGACGAGTGGGCCGTGCTCCCAGGTGAACGGCAGAGCTTTTTGCTCGACCCAGAACTGGGGTGTGTTCCCATATCCGACATTGAATCGGCGAGCGATGACGAATGCTCCAGCCACGTGATGGCCCGCTGAGGCCAGGGCTACGGCGGCGCTATTGATGCGAGAACCTGTCGTACAGACGTCATCGACGAGTAGCACCCGTCGTGCCGTGGCAGCTACCGGCACGAAGCCGTCGACAGATGGCTTGTTATGGTCCAGCTCACCCGGGCCTCGTTGAAGCAGCGTCTCGACCGGGATCGTCAGCGGCAGGTCGGCCAATACGTTTTCCAGCGGGTGCGCGCCCGGTCTGGTCGAGGACGGCACGACTGCGATGGCATCGACCGGGCCACGACTGGTGATCCTGTCGCCGTGCTCGTAGAGGAAGCGGGCCACCAGCGCCTTGACCACGGTGACGTACTCGGGGACGAACGGTTCGCTGTCATCGATCCGTCCCTTGTAGCAGGTTAACCACTGACGCAGTGGGGAATGCGTGGTGTAGCCGGACGCGAGGTCCATTTTGGTGTATAGCGACACCAGATCCAACGGCACCGCTGGGACTCCCAGCTTCTGCTGAATCTGGTCACAGTTCCAGCATTCACCGCTGGCCCACTCGGTCCAGGTTCGGCATCGCCAGCACGTCTCGGGCTGCCCATCGACTGGAACAGGCACCAGCTCGTTGATTGCGTTGTCCGACAGCTCTCGCAGGTGCCGGTCAAGGTGATCGATCAGAGTTGGTTCTCCTGCAGGACATCCCGTACATCGTCTGCGCGGGAGATGAACGCCGCTCGGCCCGTCTCGGCGAGTCGGCAGGCCCACAGATGGCGTTCGAGCTCTGGCGCCCACATCAGCACGGTGCGTCCATAGGCCATGGCCTGCTCGATCTCGTGGCGGCTGCCGCTGCGCGACTCGCCGGCCATGATGATGCTGACCTCACTGAGTCCTGCGATCACGTGGTTGCGGCGCAGGAATGAGGTGCGTGTTCGGGGCGCATGCGGTGCGAACTGGGAGACCAAGACGCCGGCGTGGCGGATCCGCTGTGCGAGATCGACGTTTTGCGCGGGGTAGATGCGGGTGATCCCGGTCCCGAGGACGGCGATGGTGTGACCGCCTACAGCCAGTGCACCTTCGTGCGCGGCGGCGTCGACCCCCATCGCCAGGCCCGACACAATGGTGGCGCCGTCGGCGGCCAATTGCGCTGCTAACTCCCGGGTTTGCGTCAGCACCTCAGTGGTGGCCTCGCGGCTCCCGATGATCGCCACCGTGTCGCGCGGATCGCTGAGGTCGGCGGTGGCGAACAGTATCGGAGGCGCATCCCAGCACTGCGCTAGCCGAGCCGGGTAGGCCGGCCCGCCCGACAGGTCCGTGGCGAGCACCGGGTGGGCCACCTCGCTGATCATCAGTCGATCAATCCGCTTGTGCCAGTATTCAATCCGCGAATGATCCATGCTGTTGCGCAGGTATTCGACAAGCTCAGATTCGTAGGATTGTGCGTCGTGATCGATGAGCGCATGGAACTGATCGGGGTCGCGAAGGATGCCGGTCAGATCGCTGGGCTGGGCAGGCAGCAGTTCCAGCGACGCCATGACGATGGCGGCCTGCCGCACGTAATCCTGCTCCATGGCTGTCACTGTACGAGCTGGGTGTGACACGCGGGTCACGACGAGCCGGTTGTCTTATACATGGCCTGGTCAAGCAGTGCTTTGGCTGCGCGGGCAGCCACGTGGGGGTCGCTGTCATTGAGCCGTCCCCAGGTGCCCAGATCGACGGGGCGGCTGCCGATATTCGGTGGCGTCCTCTCGTGGTCAAGCCAGTACTGATGAGCGGCTCCTCCCGACGCTGCGATCGGTATCACTGCCACACGTTGCTCGTTTGCCCAGGCGATTTCGTCCGCGGTGCGCTCGCCGCCGCAGATCGCAATCAACGCCCGACACTGATCGAGCACGCTGGGAACGAGCTCCTCCCGGGACAAGTCGGTGTAGATCGATGTCCCCACGCGTTCGTCGGGCACTACCGGGCGAGCGCTTTTTCCGCGGAAGTGAATGACCAGACGGGCCGGGTCGTAGGTGCCTTCTTTGCGTCGTGTGCGGGCAACATCGCGGCTGGTGCACCAACCGGCCCGGCCGCCGAGGCTGGCGATTGTCCAATGCGTTTCATCAACGAGCAGGCGCGCGATCGCAGCACACCACGGGCCTACGACTTCTTCCTCTTCTTCGGCGGTCGCGTCCTCATTGAGACCCGCACTGCCGGAGACGAACAGGTGAGCAGGTCTGGTGCGGAGCACGAGTTCGGCCAGAAGGTCAGGAATTTCGGCGTGGTCGTCGATTTCGCATACGGTGATGCCGCTGTTCTCCAGATCCCCGATCTGCAGGTGGTAACGCCGGATGTCGTCGGCAGTGACCTCCGCGCCGGTCGGTGGTTTCATCACCGCGATGTGCCGGTCACTCGAAGCCGTGCCCAGGGTACGGGCCAGCCTGAGCAGAATCTCGACGTTGGGATCGCTGAAGCTGAAACCGAGAAACAGCATGGTGCGGCTCATGTAGGACGATCGGAGCACCGTCCAGGTGCGGGGGTGTTCAGTCTCATAGCGTTCGTAATCAGAACGGGTGATGATCGGAGGTTGCTCCCAATCGCCGCAAGGGCTGATGCTTCCGTGCATCTTGATGATGGCCCGGCGCTGCGATGCGATGTGGTGAATGGCGTCGTCGCCGGCCACGACGACAGCCTCGGGGATCGCGGTTTCGATGAGCCGATCGTAGTTGGTGGTCCAAATTTCCTTGATGGCAAGCCTTTTCAGATCGAAATGACTTGAAGTTGGCTTAGGGTCGACGGTCGCCATCGCTGCGATAATGTGCGATTCAAGTGCTTGGCGGCCACCATTTGCTGCATCCAGGGTTATGTACTCGGCGACCAACGGCAGATCTGCGTGATACGGGATCGAACACCGCGTCTGCATCGGGGCAAGTAGTCCTCCCCAATCTGGATAGCCGGCAGCCCGCGACAGACCCGCTCCGATAAACACCGCGGCGTTGCCCGACAGGATGGCTTGTCCATACGTTTCGATCAGTTCAGCGCGGCGAATAGGCACACGCCGTAGTGTGCCAAGTCAATCCCCACTGTCAACAGTCCAAACGTCGCCGCGCCCATACTGTCGGCTGCTAAGAAACGACGGGCGTGTGGTTCATCTCACCGGTGCATGGGCGCCACACACTCGCGACGCCCCTGTGTTACCGGGGTTCCCCTGCCGCATGCGGTGATCAGCTCGTACCGGCATTCCCGCGGGTATGCGGTCGCACGTTCCGTACATGCCCTGATTCGGGTCGTTGGATGGGAGACACATCGCGGCGGAACGCCGGGCCTGAGCACCCGAGCGAACGGCTCGATCCGGCACCGACGTCCACACCGTCCGCTCCCAGGGCGAAACGCCGCCGTTGAGCGTGACCGGCGAACACACCGCTAGGGCATCAGTTTGCGCGCCTGGCGCTGCGCCAGGAGGGTTTTGACGCCGATGGAGCGAACGTGGCCGGCTGGTACGGCCCGGTCCTCCAGCTTCGTCGAGGCTGCGGTCGCGCGCGCGGCTGCCTTTTTGATGGCGGCCGATTTCACTGTCGTCTTGGTGGTGGAGACGGCCTCCGGCATGCCTGACCGCTGCTGATCGGGCTTGCTCATATCTCCCCCCACCCGCAGTGACGACGTCGATGTTTGCGAACAAAGGATACCGACTGAGGCCCGCGCGGCGGTTGCATTGCGGTGTTGGATAGCTGGTGTGGGTTGATGCCGGACAACGCGAAAAACACGGAGTCCGGGGCGGACATTCTGGCTTCGCCCGGGTTGGCGCTGAACTGGATTGCCTCGAGCAGGCGATGGTTTGCCGCTGCGGTCTGGCCAGGCTGTTCTCGCGAATTCCTTTGCCTTGCCTGAATACTCGAGGCAGGCCGCAGCGCTATTGGAAGAAGCCTTCGGTCCACTGCTCGGGGCCGTAGTGCTCGAAGCTGCCGGTGGCGTTGTGTTGCTCGCCGGTCGAGCTGTAGGCGATACCGGGCAACGACGTGGTTGCGGCGGCCTGGCCAGTCTGTTCGGGGCGTCGGCTGTTGGACGTGATGGTGGGCCAACGCTCTTCGCTGGACCAGTCAGGGATGTAGCTGAGGCGGCGCAGTGGCTGGAAAGAGTTCAGAGGTTTTCTGACCCAGGTATTGCTGATCATCGCCAGCCACTGCAGATCTCCGGATTCGTCGTCGCGAATGCACACCGCCTCCGAGGTGTAGACCGGGTCGGCGCCTTTGGCAAGCGAACGCACCTGCCACCACTGACCGCACTGCGGTGTTTGAACGCCGGCGAGGTCGCCGCGCAGTCGGCGCAGCGCTACCAAGGCCTCGTTGACGGACGCTTCGAGCGCGTCGAGCCGGTCGACAGCGGCCTCGATGGTCTGCACGGGTGGGGGTGTCATTGCAGCGACCGTGTAGTTGCCGTCACCGTGAACCGTCACTAGGCCTTCGGTTACGAGCTGGACGTACGCTTGGCGGCTGTCATTGGACGACGTCGTCCCGAAGTGCCAGGCGAGTTGGTCTGGGTCAGGTAGCTGGGCGCCCACCGTGTAGATACCGGCTTCGATCTGGCCGCGCAGGTATCGGTACATCTGCTGGTACAGCAGACCTTCCCACTCGTTGGACCGCTCCACGTGTGGTCGGGTGAGTTGTGGTGGCGGCTGCATGGGCGGGACGGAGCCGGAGAGGCGGGTCAGCGTCACCGTTCCCGAGACAGTGTCGCCGCCGTCCTGGAAAAACATGACGGGATAGCGCGGGGTCACGGAGTCTTTGGCCATGTAGTCCGCCACCTCGCGGCGCAGCCATTCTTGGCGTTCGGACGAAACGTCAGGGTCGGCACTCTGCAGTGAAAGCACTACAGCATCGATGAGAATCTCCCCCGGTACAACTCCCTTCAGATTTCTTCCGTTTCGATCAACAACGAACTCGTAGATATCCATGGTGTCGATTATGTCTGCGGGGTCCGACACGACAGGTTTCGCACGCGGTACCTGTTTCTGCGCTCGACCCGAAATCGGCTGGCCCGCATGCGGAGATCGATTCGCTCAAAGGGATTCTGCTCTCGATCGACAATACGTCTACCAACATGGCCGTTCGAGGGGCCGGAACCACCACCTGCATCAAGGAGGAGCCGTGGTCGACCCGGGGCTTCCGAGAGGCGTCAACAGCCTGATCTGGACTTCGAATGCCGATAGTGTCGTCGGCACCGGACCGAAGAGGAACGAACTCAAGCAAGCCCTGCCTGCAGCCCGTGGCCGAAACCGTGGCTTACGCGGGATAATTTCACGAACTACGAATCGGGATCATGACATCGCATATGCACGACGCAGTAGCGATCGAAGGCTTCTACGAACGCGCCGACACCATGACCGTCGTATCGCTGCCCAGTCAAACCGCAACATCTCAAGGCAAATGGGCTAGGCAGCGCAGGGAAGCATGCCAACGCACGCTAATACTCCGACGCTCAGTGGTGCAGCTGCCAGCGCCCAAGCCGTGGTGAGCAACGCCAGGTAGGTGCGCAAATGTCTCAGTGCGCCCCGGTGGTCTGTGAGGCGTCGCGCACGTGTGAGGACGGCGATGCTCGCCGCTCCCAGCGCGTGGGAGGGACTCGCCCGCGTGAGGACCAGCAGACCACTCAGAAGAGTCCGGCGTCCGTGCCGGCGCGCGGCAACGTCATCAGCGCACATCTCCAGCAATGTGGTGATGCGTGTGGCACCCTCAGTGAACAGAGCGAAGAAGGGCAGAATCGCGGCTAGGCTTCGCATCGACGCAACGATGTGTGCGTGGCGACCGTCCAGGTGTGCGCGTTCGTGCGCCAGTACTGCCGCCAGTTGCCTGGTGTCGAGGGCAGCCAGTACTGCGGTGGTGATGACGATCGCAGGCGGGCGTCCGGCGACGCAATAGGCGGCAGCTTGCTTGGTGTCGACGACGACGACGTTGTCTGTGGTGGATCTGCCCACCAGCCGGACCGCCTCAGCGTGGGCGAACGTGCGATCGCGCGTTCGGCGTAAAGATCGCGCGATCTGCCCGCCCGTCCACACCAGGGCTCCCAGCACAGTAGTGATTGCGACGGCGCTTGCCGCTTGGGGGATCTGGCCGCCGTGGCCCAGAAGAATGGCGGTTAGGCGCTGCAGGCACGACGTGAGCAGTTCGTCCGGCCTGCCCCAGTGGCCGGCCGCTTCGACAATCATCAGACAAATCGCGGCGGTGAAAGACCCTATGACGCCGACAATCGCGGTGAGCCAAGTGACGATGGCAAGACGGGGTGCGGCACCATTGGCGGTGAGCTCGAGGAGCAGCGAAGGCCCCGCGACCAGAACGACCACAGCATAGAGCAGCAGTTCTGCCGCAGCATTCATCGCGGACCCGATTTGCGGGCAGTGCGGCGTGCCAGCCGGCGCAGCGCGGCCCGTAGATCGGCCGACTCGTCCGAATCGATCTGCTCCACGAAGTGACTCAAAATCATGTCGGACCGCCCACCGCCGCTCAGCGCTTCCCGCATCAGATGAGCGCTGTGCTCTTCTCTGGTAAGGGTGGGGCGGTACAGGTAGGCCTTTCCGTTACGAGAGCGCGTCAACCAGCCTTTTCCGTGCAAATTATCCATCGTCGACATGACGGTGGTGTACGCGATAGTGCGCTCTGTGGAGAGTTCTTCAAAAATCTCGCGGACGGACGTGTCTGCCGTGGACTCTCGATTCCACAGGCGATCCATCACTGCAGCTTCCAGTTCACCGAAGCCCCGCACGCGCGCCATGCCTGCCCTCCCGGCTCTCTCCGCCAATAGCCTAGTCGGTGCTAGACCAGCCACGATATCGGCGTTGTGACCACTGCCAGCGACTCGACGAAGCGGCCAGCCGGGGGCCGTTGATCCGATTGGTGCTCGCCGGATGAGGCCTACCTTCTCTGCAACTTGGGTGGTGTCGGAACCTCACAGATTCAAATACTTTGGTGTTGAGGTGGATTCGCGGCTTCGTGGTCTGCGTAGCCACGCTTACGGTTCGAATGTCTGATTCCGAAGAGGTTCCATGAGGCTGCACAACACAAAGAGAGAGTCGTCGCCGACTCTTGGTGAGATCCCACGCCTTGCATGCCACCGCCTTTCGACGTTGACGCAGTGGCGAGGGGGTCTCGCGTGGCGGCACACCGGCCGTACGGGATATATCGAGGCGTTGGAGCCTCGATCCGCGCTACAGGATCAGGCCAACGGGACACGACTGCCGGAGGTCGGTGCGGTGCAGTTCGATTTACCGGACTATTTCACGTAGGGGGTTGGTGCATGGGGTGGGTTTGACACTGCTCGGGTTGCCTGCGCTTCCAGCCTGCTGCAATACGCAGTTTCACGTGCCGCGCACCCCGTGGCGGTTCGCTGCCGAGTCGGTGTCTTCTGGAGGATCGGCGGTTGGCAGCGCGTCGCATGCATCGGGCGAGAGCCCCGACCCTTGATTGATCTGAATCAGTTCTTGCCGAGGCTGACCATCCGTTTGGAGTCTGCTTGCATTCGGTTTGGAGTCTGAGGAGGGCCTGCTGCGCCTGCGCCGTGTCTCGTCGTTCGCGTGGCGATCAGCGCAAGAGTTGAAATGCGTTGCGACACTGTTTGTTAGAAGCGATTGCGAATCGATTCGGGCGATATCTCATGGGATACAAATGATTTGAACTGGGTATGAATTTGCCTTTGGCTGAGCTGGTGACCTGGGGCTGAGCTCCGGACCATGAAATCGGCGCTTGGTCGGATCTACTATGTTTCTACGTAGGTTTCGGTTCCATGAACCGGCGGTTGGTACGAGGTGACAGACCGGCACTTTTGGAGGATCTGGTGGTAACCAAAGCGCTCCCAATCGGAGTACTCGAGGCTCGTCGCCCGTTCCGGGAACGTATGGGCCCCAAGGGCAGCCTCATCTACAAGCTGGTGACCACCACCGATCACAAGCTGATCGGGATGATGTATTGCGTTGCCTGCTTCGTGTTCTTCTTCATCGGTGGCTTGATGGCGCTGTTCATGCGCACCGAGCTGGCCATGCCGGGACTGCAGTTCCTGAGCAACGAGCAGTTCAACCAGCTGTTCACCATGCACGGCACGGTGATGCTGCTGTTCTACGCGACCCCGATCGTGTTCGGCTTTGCCAACCTGGTGCTGCCGCTGCAGATCGGCGCCCCGGACGTGGCGTTCCCGCGTCTGAACGCGTTCTCGTTCTGGCTGTTCCTGTTCGGCGCGATGATCGCCATCGCCGGCTTCATCACCCCCGGTGGTGCCGCTGACTTCGGCTGGACCGCCTACTCGCCGCTGACCGATGCGATCCACTCGCCCGGTGCTGGTGGCGATCTGTGGATCGTCGGCCTGGCCGTCGGTGGTCTGGGCACCATTCTCGGTGCCGTCAACATGGTCACCACTGTGGTCTGCATGCGCTGCCCGGGTATGACGATGTTCCGCATGCCGATCTTCACCTGGAATATCCTGGTGACCTCGATCCTGGTGCTGCTGGCCTTCCCGCTGCTGACCGCCGCGCTGTTCGGTCTGGCCGCTGACCGCCATCTGGGCGCGCACATCTTCGATCCCGCCAACGGCGGGGCCCTGTTGTGGCAGCACCTGTTCTGGTTCTTCGGGCACCCCGAGGTGTACATCATCGCGCTGCCGTTCTTCGGCATCGTGTCGGAGATCTTCCCGGTGTTCAGCCGCAAGCCGATCTTCGGTTACACCACCCTGATCTACGCGACGCTCGGTATCGCCGCCCTGTCGGTCGCCGTGTGGGCGCACCACATGTACGCCACCGGCGCCGTCCTGCTGCCGTTCTTCTCCTTCATGACGTTCCTGATCGCGGTCCCGACCGGTATCAAGTTCTTCAACTGGATCGGCACCATGTGGAAGGGGCAGTTGACCTTCGAGACGCCGATGCTGTTCTCGGTCGGCTTCCTGATCACCTTCCTGCTCGGTGGTCTGTCGGGCGTGCTGCTGGCCAGCCCGCCGCTGGACTTTCAGGTGACGGACTCGTATTTCGTTGTCGCACATTTCCACTACGTGCTCTTCGGCACCATCGTGTTCGCCACTTACGCGGGCATCTACTTCTGGTTCCCGAAGATGACGGGCCGTCTGCTCGACGAGCGTCTGGGCAAGCTGCACTTCTGGCTGACGTTCATCGGTTTCCACACCACCTTCCTGGTCCAGCATTGGCTGGGTGATTCGGGTATGCCGCGTCGTTACGCCGACTACCTGCCGACCGACGGCTTCACCACGCTGAACGTGATCTCGACCATCGGTGCCTTCATCCTCGGTGTGTCGACGCTGCCCTTCGTGTGGAACGTGTTCAAGAGCTGGCGTTACGGCGAGCCTGTCGTGGTCGACGACCCGTGGGGCTACGGCAACTCCCTGGAGTGGGCCACCAGTTGCCCGCCGCCGCGGCACAACTTCACCGAGCTGCCCCGGATCCGTTCGGAGCGTCCGGCGTTCGAGCTGCACTACCCGCACATGGTCGAGCGGATACGGGCCGAAGCGCACATCGGTCGATCGCACGAACGCCACGACGGCGACTCTGCGTAGCTGGGTGTCCGCGTCAAACCTGATGATTGACCACGAGAGGCACGTTCAGATTCATGTTGAACCGCTATGCCGTATTGGCGCTCGCTGTTTGTGTTCTGCTCGCTTCGGGGATCGGGCCTTGCGCGGCCGCAGACCCGAACGAACCAGTGCCGCCGGCGGTCAGTCCGGCTCCTCCGCAACTGGTGGACGGTGCCGTCCCATCCGCGCCGCCGGGCCGGCTCGAGACCGTCGACGGGTGGCACCTGTCGGTGGCTGGCAGCAACGAATTTCAGCTTCCCGTCGCTCCCTTGACTACAGCGATCACTTCCCGCGAGTACCTCGTCGCGGGAACCTTCACCGGCAGTGTGACCGGCAACGGCACAACCGAGCTCAGTGGTGGAACCTTGGAGGTCGGTGAGCAGATTGGCTGTGGCATCGTAGCGGACGAGGGTGAGATAAACCCGGGCGCGAGCTTCACGCCGTCAATCAGAATTCCGTTCACCCCGGCGTTGAGCGGTATCGGCGATGGCACCGGTGTGAGCCTGCAGGGCAAGGTCTACCTCAAGCCGGGGACGGTGACCTCCGTAGCGATCGACAAGAAAACGTTCAAAGGCACCTCAACCCGCATCAGCGTGACCGGCGTGCGGATCAAGACCGACTATTGCGCGGGACCGTCGTTCATCCGGTCCTACGCCACCTTGACCAGCTCGACCGATAACACCGATGACGTGATCACCTACTTGGGTGTCACAAAGGCCGTATGACTAGAGCGCCCTCGAATTCGACTACCCGACAACGGTTTCCTCGTTTCACTGCCGTAATGATTGGCCACGAGAGTCCTATCAACCCCATGTTGAATCGCTTCGTCGCATTAGCAGCAGCCTGCGCGGTACTTGCCATATCGACTGCGCCACCTGCCCTGGCCGATCCGCCAGCACCCGACCCGGGCCCATCGCCTGTAGCGCCGCCGCCGGACACTTCCGCCGACGGCGGCCCGCCGCTGGACAATGGCGTAGCGGCCTCAGCTGACCCGGTCGCCGTCACCACCCCCGACGGCTGGGTCCTGACAGTGAAAGCGCAGAACGAGAGTGAACTGCCGGTAGCACCGCTGACTACGGCGGTCTCCTCTCGTGAATACCTGGTGGGCGGCACCTTTACCGGCACCGTCACCGGCGGAGGTAAAACCAAACTCAACGGCGGCATTCTGGAAGTCGGTTACGAGATCGGCTGCGGGATCGAGCTTGGTCAGGTTCGCCTGATCGGCCAGGTCGGCGCCTCAACCAACGGATCACTGGCGAACCTCATCCCCACCGGGGTGAGCTTCCCAATGTCGGGAACTATCGAAATTCACCCCAAGCCCGGTCAGGTGATCCGTGTCCCGGTGGACAAGAAATCGTTCAAGGCCGCCCCGGCGCGTGTGACCCTCAAAGACATCCATATCAAGGTCGATGGTTGCGTAGGTCAGTCTTTCCTACGGTCCTACGCCACACTCACCAGCACGACAACGGACACCGATGACATCGTGGCGTATTACGGCGTCACCAAGAGCGTCTGAAGGCGGCTCCATGTCCAACATTGTCGCTACTGGAATCTTTACTGCGGCAACGGTGATCGCTCTATCGCCGGTCGCGGCGGCCGACCCTGACGCCCCGCCCGCGGCACCCTCTACAGCGGCATCGCCCGCGCCGCCCACAGACCCCGGCGCACCACCATCAACGCTCGAGGCAGCACCCGGACCGTTGGCCGGCGAGCCGAAGTCGAGCTTTGGTGTCCCGTTAGGGCCGGCCGGGCTGAACATCTTCGGGCAGAGCACCGCCTCGACCCCGGTGGCCGGGGCACTTGGCCTACCGCAGGGGACGAGTGGGCTCAGCCGTTCGGACGTCCTGGGCCAGAACGTGGCGCCGTCGGCACCCAGTGTGGGACCAGGAACTCCACCGAACCTGAACGTGTTCAACAACGCCTACGGTCAGCAGGAGTGCCTCACGCCGTCGGCGCCCGGACAATGCCAGCAGTTCGGGGTCGAGCCCGGTCAGGAGAACGCCGATGTCACTGCCCGCCAGTGGCTGGGCCGCTACATCGACATGTACCGCGATGGCCGGCTCAAAGGCGGACTGCTCGCACAGCTGCCTCAGCAGCAACTCGGCGAACCGATGCCGGGTACCGCACCGCCGCCAGGAACCAACATCCCGCAGGGCCTGAGCCAGTACCTGCCTGATCCCGCCGACGCATTGTCAGAGCCGGGGGCTGCGCCCACTCTTCCGAGTCCCTGATGTACGCATCGCACCGATCGCGGCCCCATTGCTACCGGTTTGTATCCAACAGTCGCAAATGCTCATCGGGCAAACCTCACGAGGATCGAATTCATACGGCGTATCGGTGGGTTCGCCAACACCACCCCGCGAGGCCTGCCGCGACCACTCCAGGGGCATGTCATTTCAACGCGCCAAAGAGCGGCTGTGGACCACAAGCATCCATCCATGCTTATATGCGCATGTTACAATTTATTGAAGTTGTTCGCATCACTTGTGGAGAGGAAATCCAACGTGTCGCAACCACCGAATAGTCCGAGCGCCAAGCCTGTTGTGCTCTGTCCCAAATGCGGGTCGCAGATGCTGCCCATTCCGCGTTTCGGCGTTGAAATCGACCAGTGCACCGGATGTGGAGGCATCTTTCTGGACCACGGCGAACTTGAACAGCTCGCTCAGGCTGAGGCGAAGTTTTATGCCGCGTCGCAACCGCCTCCAGCGCAGCAATACTCCCAGCCCGGCTATCCACAATCCCCGTATCCTGCACACCAGGGCGGGTTCCTCGGTGGACTGTTCGGTGGTGAGAGCCACGGATACGGCCACCGGCGAGGTCACCATTAGGTTGCGGACCGAAAGGGCATCCGGCGCTTTGCCAACACGGTGAGCTCGGACGCCGCCAAAACCGGCGAGCTCATGCAAGAGACTTCGTACCGCTGCATGCATTCTTTCGAGATGCGCAACAGCGTGTTGATGCAGCGATTTTCAAGTCCGATCGAGCCGTCGAACGGCCTACCGATATTCAAGTTCGTCACGCAGCGCGGCGGGGAGTGCTCGGCGTCGCACACCAACGCGAGCCGTGGCGTGACCAGCCGTGGCTCGCGTGATGCGTCCAACGATGACATCCATAAAGGGCGCTTTGTACATACGCCGGTGTCCCTGGCGCGGCAGAGCTGATCAAGCGACTCTGCTCGAATTGGCTTGCCGTCGCCGCGACGGGGCCGTTTTGCGTCGCCCGGTGGAGGCGTTCACTGACCCCTTCGATACGCCGTGTGGTCGTCGGTGCTGGTCTGCGCGCTGGACCCGCAGCACCCGTTGGCGCATGCTTCCTCCGGCGGCGGCGCCAGCAGATTACGGCGCGCCCGGGGTGCCGGCTGATGCGGTTCATCGCCGCAACAGCTATCCAAAGATGGCTGTTCCGGAGCAGCTGGTTGGACAGACTGACGAACACGCGTCGGGCTCGCCTGCTCGGTGATCCCGGGAAGTGACTGGGTGCGTGCGGCGCGGATGGCATTGAGGATCACCAGAACTTCGGCGAACTCGTGGATGAACACCACCGTGGCCAGACCCAGAACCCCAAACGCGGCGAGCGGAATGAGCGAGCCGATGATGGCCAGTGACAACCCGATGTTCTGCACCATGATGCGCCGGGCCCGTCGTGCGTGTGCCAGAACCTGCGGCAGGTGACGGAGGTCTTCGCCCATCAGCGCGACGTCCGCGGTTTCGATTGCGACGTCGGTTCCCATGGCGCCCATGGCAATTCCGATGTCGGCGGTGGCCAGGGCGGGTGCGTCGTTGACGCCGTCGCCGACCATGGCGATGGCCCGTCCGCGCGCCAATTCCGGCAGCAGGCCGGCTTTGTCTTCGGGCAACAGTTCAGCGTGTACGGTCGCGATGCCGGCTTGGGTGGCCAGTGCGGTGGCGGTGAGTTGGTTGTCGCCGGTGAGCATGGCCACCTCGATGCCGAGCTGGTCTAGAAGTCGTACCGCTTCCGTGGCCTCCGGTCGCAGTTCATCGCGAACGGCGATGGCTGCCATGACCTGGCCATCGCGTTCGAGCACGACGACGGTGGCTCCGGCGGCCTGTAGACGTGTGACGTCATTCGCCAGAGGGCCCGGTGAAATCCAGTTCGGCTTGCCCAGACGGATGGCGGCGCCGTCGATCTGGCCGTGGATGCCGTGGCCGGCGATCGCAGTGACCTCGCTGGCCGGTACCGGCTCATTTCCGGCTGCATCCAGAATTGCCTGGGCGAGTGGATGTTCGCTCCTGACTTCCAGCGCCGCCGCGGTGCGCAGCGCCTGCGCCTCGGTGACGCCGTCGACAGCGACGGTCGCGACGACTTGTGGCTTGTTTCGGGTGAGGGTGCCGGTCTTGTCCAGCGCGATGACCTTGATGCGGCCGAGTTCTTCGACCGCGGCCCCGCCTTTGACCAGAGCGCCCTGACGGCTGGCGGCACCGATGGCGGCGACCACCGTCAGCGGCACCGCGATGGCCAGTGCGCACGGCGAGGCCGCCACCAACACCACCAGCGCGCGTTCGATCCAGAGCATCGGATCGCCCAGCAGCGCACCAATGGCGGCGATCGACACGGCGAGGATCAGGATGGCCGGCACCAACGGTTTGGCGATCCGATCGGCCAGTCTCTGGCCGGCGCCTTTGTGCTCCTGGGCTTGCTCGACGATGTGCACGATGCGGGCCAACGAGCTGTCGGACGCCAGCGCGCCTACCGTGACTTCAATGGCACCGCCGCCGTTGATCGCCCCGGCGTGCACCTGGCTGCCGGGGCCCGCCTCCACCGGAACGGACTCGCCGGTGATCGCCGACAGATCCAGACTGGTTCGGCCGGCGGCAATGGTTCCGTCGGTGGCGGCACGCTCACCGGGCCGCAACACCATCACGTCGCCGAGTACCAGATCGTCGGGAGCTACGGTGATTTCGCGACCGTCACGGACCACCGTGGCCGTCGGTGGCACGAGCGACAGGAGCGCCCGCAAGCCGCGGCGCGTGCGGGTGACCGCATAGTGTTCGAGCCCCTCGGCGATCGAAAACAAGATTCCCAGGAGTGCCGATTCGGCGATCTGCCCGAGCGCGACCGCGCCGACCGCGGCGATCGTCATCAGCGTGCCGACGCCGATACGGCCGCGCCGCAGGTTGCGGACCGCGTCGGGGACGAACGTCGAGGCCGCAACCGACGCGGCGACCAGTTCGATTGTCAGCGACCAGGATTCGTGCCCGGCCCGTGACACCAGCCAGCCAACGACCAGCAGCGCCGCGGCGAGAACCGCCAGTTGCAGTTCGCGCACCTGCCAGAGTTGGTCGGGTCCCGCTTCCGGTTCGGCGTCCTGTGGACCGCAGCATGCATCAGACACGATCTGCCTCCAGTCGCGCGGATGCACCCAGCACCGCTTCGGTCAGAGCGCGCCCGCGTGCGGTGAGGCGATACATCACCAGTCGTCCGTTACGGCGCGAGGTGGCCATGTCGGCGACCTTGAGCTGACGCAGATGATGCGACACCAGATTCTGCGGGGCCCCGACCACCCACGCCAGGTCACACACGCACATCTCTTCCCCGTCGAACAAGGCTGCGGCGATCGTCAGGCGCGTGGGGTCCCCCAATGCTCGGGCCGCGGCCGCCGTCGGCTCGATCCGCGCCAGATCCGGAAGTCCGGTGCGGATCGCCTCGGCGTGCGGCAGATCGAGGCACAACAAGTCGCAGGTGTCCATTGATCGCTCGTCCATATCAACATTCTAATGTATGTTGATATGGCGAGGGAGGGGTGCTGAAATGACACGAGCCCGCCGTATCCTGCTGACCGCTCTTGTTGTCGCCGCCATGGCGATCGGCGTGCTGGCCTATCGGTCGATGCCCGATCGTGAATCGACCCCACAAGCGCAGACCGACAGCGGTGAGGTCGGCCAGGTGGAGCGCGAGAACAGTCGCCGACTCAACACGGTGCCTGGCAGCACCGCGACGTTCGTCGAATTCCTGGATTTCGAATGCGAGGGTTGCCGTGCGGTCTATCCGCAAATTGAAAAGCTGCGAGGGCAATACGGGGATCGGGTGAATTTCGTGATCCGTTACTTCCCCCTGCCGGCACACACCAACGCCGAGCGGGCCGCTCGTGCTGTCGAGGCCGCAGCCCAGCAAGGCCAGCTGGAGCCGATGTATCGCAAGATGTATGACACGCAGGCGCAATGGGGCGAGAAACAAACGCCTGCCGATGACGTATTCCGTGGATTCGCAAGAGAACTCGGCTTGGACTTGACTGCGTTCGACGCGGCCTACCGCGATCCTGCCACCCTGGAACGAGTCCAAGCCGACGTGGCCGACGGCCGGTCCCTGGGCGTGCAGGGAACCCCGACCTTCTTCCTCAACGGCACCCGTATCCGTCCGCGCACCTATGACGATCTCACCCGGGCACTCGACGAAGCACTCGCCGCAAAATAGCCGCGCCCTTATAGGGCAGGAGGTTTCACGCTGATGCCACTCACCGCGCTCATGCTCTACCTACTCTTCGCCGCACTGGGATTCGGGTGGCGCAGTTGGACCCAATACCGCCACACCGGCTCGACCGGATTCCGCGGAATCCACGGACGCCCGGGCTCGCTGCAATGGTGGGCCGGCGTCGGATTCATCGCCGCGATCGTCGCCGGCGTAGCCGCACCGCTGCTACAGCTACTCGGCTTCCTCACCCCAGTGAGCACCCTGCACGCCACGTGGATGCAGGCGACCGGAGCAGCGCTCGCAACCGCAGGGATCGCGGCCACCCTGTATGCCCAGCGTGACATGGGCGACTCCTGGCGCATCGGCGTAGACCCCGATGAGACAACGCCGCTGGTGCGCCGCGGCGCCTTCGGGCTGGTACGCAATCCGATCTTCACCGCCATGCTGATCTTCGCCGCCGGCATCACGCTCATGAACCCCAACCCGCTCGCGCTGGCCGCGTTCGCGGTGCTGCTCGTCACGATCGAGCTCCAGGTCCGTGTCGTCGAGGAGCCGTATCTGAGCACCACCCACGGCCAGGCCTACCGCGACTACTGCGAAGCTGTCGGCCGGTTTGTTCCCCGTATCGGCTGCGGGTAACCGGCTAAGCGACGGCGCGAGGTACATCTTTCCACTCTCGACCCATTGAACCGCCCGCCGAAACCTCCACGGGCACAAGAAATCCCGCACCGAAAACCGCGCGGGATCGGATTCTTCGACCGCCACCTGTTCGACGACTCCCGCCTATGACCTGCAGCCAAGTCACCGGTGACGTTGTGGGATGTCGATCGGCACGGACTCGGCTGAGTCTGTTGCGCTGGCGTCGTCGGACGGCAGGTGATGGGCGTCAGGATGCAAAGGGGTGGCCGGATAACGGATTGTTGGCGGGCCAGGTCGAGTATCTGCTCGCTCTAGTCGATCCGATGAGCGTGACGACACCGTCGGCGTGCTGCGACTGCGGCTGAGCTGAAACCGATCCGGACATGGCACTGCGCCCAGGGCCTGCCGCCGTCGCGGTCGACGGCCCTGGGCGCAGGATCAATCGGGTCTTACTCGGCCACCTCGATCAGCCGGTCCACGCCGGCCGGCGTCACCCGCAGGGCGGCTGCGGTGCCGATGTCGTAGAACAGGCCGATCACCTCGAGGTTCCCGGCGCGGTGCCGATCTCGGACCAGCGGGTGCGCGGCCAGGGTCTGTGCCTGGAGGGCGACGTTGACGATCGACAGCTGGTCGACGATGCCGAAGCCTTCTTCGGCCGCGGCGAGTGCCACGGGGTGGCGCCCCTGGTCGAAGGCGCGCAGCGTGGCGTCGCCATGCTCGAGCCAGGAGCGCACTTGTTCATTGCGATCGGCACTGCCGCCCTGGACGCCATCCAGTAGTGCGGTCATGGCGCCGCAGTTGGAGTGGCCGCACACCACGATCGAGGACACTTCGAGTACGTCGACGGCGAAGGCGATGGCCGCTTCGATCGAGGCGTCGGCACGTCCCTCCGGGATCATGTTGCCGACGTTGCGGACCGTCAGCAGGTCGCCGGGACCGCTGCTGGTGATCACGTTGGGCACGACCCGCGAGTCGACGCAGGTGATGAACAGCGTCTGCGGCTTCTGGGTGTGAACCAGCTCCTCCATGTGCGGGCGCAGGACGGGCGCGGTGCGACGGTGGTAGGTCTCCAGGCCGTCCATGACCGAGTTGGTCTGCGGCTGCGACTTCCACGGGACGACACCCGACCGCTTGTCGAACGGCGTGAAGGTGCGGGTCGGCGGGCCGGCGGCCGCGTTGTGCAGCTCGGCGGTGCCGTGCTCGTGGATTTCGACGGAACCGCCGCCGGCGATGTGCTGGCGCTTCCACTCGTCGATGGTCTCGTGGGCGGCGTGGTCGATGAAGTCGACCGACAGCTCGATGGTGACGTCCGAGCCCGACGGCACCGACGCCAGCGCCGAGGTGAGCCGCGGCAGCGACAGGAAGCTGACGGAGCCCTCGATCACGATGCGCCAGTCGTTGCCGGCGATGTGTTCGGTGACGATCTTGGCCCGGATCACGCGCCACACGGTCAGCGCGACCGCCAGGGCGAGGCCGATCAGCACACCTTCGAGCAGGTTGAGGAAGACGACGCCGAGCACCGTGATCACGTAGACCGCGATGTCGCCGGTGCGGCGGGCGGTTTCGATGTGCGCCTTCTTGACCAGCTGGCAGCCGATGACGATCAGCAGACCGGCCAGTGCCGCGGTCGGGATCATCTGTGCCAGACCGGCGAACGGCACCGCGAACGCCAGGATCCAGACGCCGTGCAGGATCGCCGAGGCGCGGGTCTTGGCGCCGGCCAGGACGTTGGTCGAGCTGCGGACGATGACGCCGGTGATGGGCAGGCCGCCGATGGCGCCGGAGATGGCGTTGGCGGTGCCCTGGCCGATGAGTTCCCGATCGAAGTTGGTGCGGGGACCGTTGTGCATGCGATCGACAGAGACCGCCGACAGCAGGCTCTCGACGCTGGCGATCAGGGCGACGGTCAGCACGCCCGCGATGATGCCGTCCCAGTCACCCGTGGGCAGGGTCGGCAGCGACAGCGAGTCCAGCAGCGAGCCGTTGATCTGAATGCGCTTGACGTCGAACGGCAACAGGACGGACAGCGCCGTCACGCCGACGATGGCGACCAGCGGACCGGGGATGCGGTTGATCGGCGCCGGCACCCAGCGCCACGCCACCAGCGTGACGATGACGAGCATCCCGAGCAGGAAGCCGGGGCCGTGGATGTTCATCAGCTGTGCGGGGAGTCCTTCGATGTTCTGCAAGGCAGAGCTCTTCGAGGCACCGCCGAGCAGTACGTGCATCTGCTGCAGCGCGATGGTGATGCCGATGCCCGCCAGCATGGCGTGCACGACGACCGGCGAGATGGCCAGCGCGGCGCGGGCCACCCGGCTCAGGCCGAACAGAATCTGCAGGATGCCGGCGCCGACGGTGATGGCGCACGTCACGCCCCAGCCGAATTCGGCGATCAGTCCGGCCACGACGACCGTCAGGCCCGCGGCCGGGCCGCTCACCTGCAGCGGCGAGCCGCCGATCGCACCGGCGACGATGCCACCGACGATGGCGGCGATGATGCCGGCCAGGATCGGAGCGCCCGATGCGACGGCGATGCCGAGCGACAGTGGCAGTGCCACCAGGAATACGACAAGAGACGCTGGCAGGTCATAGCGCAGGATGGCGCGCAAACCCTTTGCCGGCGGGGCGGTTTCTAGCATGCCGAGTTCCGTTCTCGATGGAAATGTGGTGGGTCCGTGGGCGTAATTTTCCGACACCTAGAACCGCTGAAATCGTCGGGACCAACAGTCGAAACTAGTTGCACAACAGCGTGATTCATAAAGCGACCGGCGACCCCACGAGGAAGTGTCACCAATTGCTAAGTGCGAGAATATTTATCGCCCACCGAAGCGGTCAAGCAGGATTCACCAATGCATAGAGAACGCAAATTTCGCGCTGCAATCCCGCAGTGAAAATATGTGCGGAACAACGACTCTCGCCGTATGGCGCCCAGTGTCAGGGTGATGGAGGTCATACCGAAAATGTGAACTCGGCATGAACTCGGTGACAGCCAAATGTGTTCTCAACACAATGGAGCAATGACCACAATGTCGGCGCCGACACATGCGCGCCATCGCCGGGCGGCCGTGCTCGGCCAGTTGCCGCGCATGGAACGTGCCGACGGATCTCCCATCCGGGTGTTGCTGGTCGACGACGAGCCGGCGCTGACCAACCTGGTCAAGATGGCTTTGCACTACGAAGGCTGGGTCGTCGAGGTCGCGCACAACGGCCGTGACGCGGTGACCAAGTTCGGCGAGATGGAACCGGACCTCGTGGTGCTCGACATCATGCTGCCCGACACCGATGGCTTGCAGTTGCTGCAGCGGGTCCGGGCGGGCGAGGGCTACACCCCGACGCTGTTCCTGACCGCGCGCGACTCCGTGATGGACCGCGTCACCGGACTGACCGCCGGTGCCGACGACTACATGACCAAGCCGTTCAGCCTCGAAGAGTTGGTGGCCCGGCTGCGCGGATTGCTGCGCCGGTCCAGCCACCTGGCGCCGGAGTCCGACGAGGTGCTCAAGGTCGGTGACATGGTGCTCAACGGCGCCAGCCGCGAAGTGACCCGTGGCGGTGAGCCGATCGCGTTGAGCGTCACAGAGTTCGAGCTGCTCCGGTACCTGATGCGTAACCCGCGCCGGGCGATCCCCCGTGGAGAGATTCTCGACCGGGTGTGGAATTACGGGTTCGGCGGTAAGTCGAGCATCGTCGACCTCTACATCTCGTATCTGCGCAAGAAGATCGACACCGATCGCGATCCGATGATCCACACAGTGCGTGGCGTGGGCTACATGCTGCGTCCGGCCGCAGTTGACGGCTAAGCCGCCGCGTGCGGTGCAGTGAGTCCGGTGAGGTACCGATGAATCGAAGGTCGTGGTGGCGACCGCGGACCTTGCGCAGGCAGCTCGCGTTCGGTGTGACCGCGGTGGTCACCGCGGCTCTGCTGACCGTCGGCGTGCTGTCGGTATACAGCCTCAACAGCTACGTCAGTGCGACCAGCGACGGGGAGCTCGCCCGTTCGCTCGATGCACTCGGCCATTCGTATGACCGGCTACAGATCAAACGCGGAGACCCCGCTCATCCGATCGACGCCGGTGCCGATGGCCTGACCGCGTTCGGCGGCCAAGCCCCCGGCAACCTCATCGCGGTCGTGCACAACGGCGTCGTTGCACAGTCAGCCGTATTCCCCTTTGGCGAACCCAAACCTGCAGAGCCCGACGTGGTGAAAGCCATTGGCGCACAATCATGGACGAAGCTGGGCCCACGCACCGTCAAACTCCCCCAGCTGGGTTGGTACCGCTTAGCCGGGGAGGACGCGGGCGGCGGCGACGTGCTGGTTTCTGGCGTCTCCCTCGGGCCGGCCACCATGGTCGTGGCCCGCAAAACGATCATCGTCGCGACCATCACCGGCATCTCCATCGTCCTGACCGCTATCGGCACCCTGACGGTGGTGAACTTCGCCCTGCGGCCGCTGAGCCGCGTGGCCTCCACGGCCGCCAAGGTGGCGACCCGCCAGTTCGACCACGACGACCACCGCATCACCGAACGCGTTCGGCCCGAAGACACCGACCCCCGCACTGAAGTCGGCATCATGGGCGACACGCTCAACAAGCTGCTCGACAACGTCGATGCCGCACTGGCAGATGCCGCTGCGTCGCACCGCCGGACCCGGCAGTTCCTCACCGACGCCAGCCACGAACTACGGACCCCGCTGGCCGCCATCCGTGGCTACGCCGAACTGACCCGCCAGGACAGCGCCACTCTGCCCGAGACCACCGAATACGCCCTGGCCCGAATCGAATCCGAGACCTACCGAATGACCGGACTCGTCGAAGATCTGCTCCTCATCTCCCGCCTCGACGAACGCCAAGACCTCGAATCCGACGACGTCGACCTGAGCGACCTAGCGATCAACGCGGTCAACGACGCCGCTGTGTCCTCCCCCAGTCACCACTGGCGCCGCCGCATCGCTGACATTCCGGTGTGGGTACGCGGAGACCCTGCCCGCCTACACCAAGTGCTCAGCAACCTCCTCGTCAACGCCCGTATCCACACACCGGCCGGGGTGACCGTCACCACCTCCGTGACCGCCGGCACCGACCACGCGGAATTGACTGTGTCCGACAACGGTCCCGGAATAGGCGCGGACCTCCTACCGACTTTGTTCGACCGATTCGTGCGCGCCGACACCGCGCGGTCACGAGAAGTCGGCGGCACCGGACTCGGCCTGGCCATCGTCGCCTCCATCGTCGCCGCACACGACGGAACCGTGAGTGTCGAATCAAACAGCAGTGGAACGGTTTTCCGCATTCAGCTACCACTACTACAAAAGGCCAGCAACTAGACGATCAATGATCGAAACTGGCCTTTCCGCCAGCCGCCGGCACCCCTCGGATTCCACCACCGTGCAATATCGCCGATTCGGCGTCTACGGGCCGAGAACCCGCGGCGACCGGGTCCCGGACCGTTAGCGTTCCGGCGGTAAGTGCGCCATCGGCAGCACTGCAGCAGACAGTTGGTCGTCGGCGCCCAGCCGGTGCCATTTCAACAACACTCTGCATTGAACCATCGACGACCTGCGAGCGCGCCTTCGCGACAGGCTTTCCGATGGGCACGACACGTTGTCGATGTTCATCAACCCGCCCGTAGAGTCGCACCCGAATCACATCCGCGGCGCTGGCATCCGGTCGAACGGGGCCCCGGTCGACACTCGATTCAGCACCCGATGCAATCAACTACAGATGGAGGTCTCGGCGGGGGCTGATCAGGCAATGAGTCCTATTCGTGTTGCTAGCCATGGCAATTCGCGGTCGAGCGCCGCTCGCGCAGCGCCCCAGTCATGACTGCCCGGCACTTGGGTGTAATGCGCGTTCAAGGCGGCGGTGCGGGCCGCCTGTAGGACGGTTCGTGCAGCCGTTCGGGACTCGTCGTCGCCAGCGCCCGCGACGATCGCTCCCGCGGAATCGGGATACCTCCGGGACTGCAACAGGTCAAGCGGATTGACTTGGGAAAACGCAGCGGCGTCGCCACCGAAGGCGGCCTCCACCGTACTTCGACGATCCACCAAGCTGGGCTCGATGCCACCGGCAATATCAACGAACGTCGGGTACACACCAGGGTAGTTGGTGGCCAATTGCAGGGCGCAGGTACCGCCGTAGGAGAACCCGGCCACTGCCCACCCGTTCGGATCTGTGTCGACACTGAGATTCTTCTTGACCCACGCGGGCAGATCGACACCAAGGTAGGTCGCAGCATTGCCAAGCCTCGAGTCCAGGCACAGAGGATTGGCGAACCGACTACCGGTCGCGTCAGCAACGACGGCCACCGGCGCGAGGCCATGATGTTCAGCAGCAAACCTGTCCAAGATGGCGGCCAGCCGCCCCGCGGCGATCCAGTCGCGCGGCCCTCCTGGTTGCCCGGAAATGAGGACCAGCACAGGAAGCGCCGGTCGCGGGTCGGCGAAATATGCAGGTGGAAAATAGACCTCGGCGGGGCGTGCGGCGAAACCCGATACCTGTGCGGGAATGCGCACCGTGGCAAGTCGCCCCGGCCCGGTCGGCAGAGTCCGTGGTTGCCAATGCGCGTCAATGGGACGTCCCGCGCGGTATCCAGTTGCCGGGCGGGACAATTCAGTGAAAGGAACCTCGTTATCCGGGACGGCGCCGAAGACGTCGCGCAGCGCCGGATACGCCTCAAAGGTGCGGTTGATCTGGTTGGCGCAGCCGGCCAGGACCAGGACACCGGCAATGACGGTCAGTGTTGTCTGCCTCCAACGCCAATCGACGACAACGGCAGCCACCATAAGGGTCAGAGCCATCACCGCGGCCACCAGCCAGCCATATACCGGTGGTTCAAGTTGATCGGGAAACAGGTGCCAGACGTGGCGCACCACGAATACCAGCCCAGCCGTCAGGACCGCCGCCGAGATCGCGCAGACCCCCAGAACCATAGCCGGAGCGGACCGCCGCACTGTCCATAGCAGCCAGGCCCCCGCAACGAACGCCACCACCTGCAGCACTGACGCGAACGGTCCCGACAGCAACGACAGGTCCAGGATCACCCCCACAGCGGCGCGGGCTGCCGTCTACACGTCCTGCGAGCAGAGACCCGGTGTACCTGCATGTAGTCCCAATCACCCAGCGTGCATCCACGGCGGCCATCGACCGCAGGAACGATCGGCGTTCGACCGGTCATCGCAGGCCACGGCCCCAGCCTGGAGCTCACAGAGGGCGCGGACAACGCGCGAACGGACTCATCCTTCAACAATGAAGCCCAACTACGTAGCTGTCACGTAGTTCATAGCGAATTCCGAGAATACCGGGGCGCAATCGTTGCACACTCGGCCCGTCAGCGAGCCGGGCACCGCACCGAGGCAAAACACCGCCTCTGCCAGCACCTTTGACGCGAACCCGCGCAACGCTCGCGAGCGCGCCAGCCCGAACTGCCGACGGCGATATGAATCCTCTATGCGTCCCGCCGCGAGCATTGACGTCGTTTTGCCACGAGAAATACCGTCGCGATAGCCAGATGGACGAAACCTCAACGTAGAACCTTTTGGTCCAACGCATTTGAACGCTGCGTTGAACCACACCCGGGAAACATCTGCGGCGACGCGGAACCGAGCGACCGTGCCGGATCAGCACGGGCAATCCCCATCACAACAAGGACGGCGAACCGATCCAAAGCTGGTCAGCCTGTGCCACATACGAATTCATCGTCGCGCCAGGCACCAGCTGCCCAACATCCAACTACCACAACATATTTCGGCGGCGGCATGACGACACACAGGCGTCTGTCACAAACAAGGAGCACACTATGGGTAAGAGAACAACCGGCACCATCGGCCTCTGCACCGCGAGTGTCGTCGCCGCCCTCGCACTAGGGGGGTCGGGGACCGCTGTCGCGGCCCCCTCGGCAGGCGGCGGAGCCGTTGACACCATTGCCCGCATCCAATCGCAGGGCGGCCACCCGATTATCAGCAAACAAGGCGACGACGCACTCTCACAGTGCACGGTAACGAGAGTGACCCCGGTCCGGACCCCGCAGTCCTCCAGGATGACCCGCGGGTCAAAACTCAATAAGCCGCCCGTCTTCGTCGGCGTGGAGTGCTAAGGGCTCAGCACACCTCGGAAACCGAGCGCTAGAGCCGGCACGATTCATGCGATCCCACAACCACTGAACACTGCCCACACCTAGACCGCGGGACCCGCGACTGCCCGCATGACCGCCGCCCGGAGCCCATGCACGAGAGACGGTGACGAGCGTCGACCTCCCACGGAGCCCGGCGCCGGCGAACCATGCCAGGAGTCGACACATGTCCCGCCGGTCTTCCAGTAACCGGCGGGGCGCGGGAAGTGCCCATCGCCGTGCGACCGTCGTGCTGCACGTGCACGGCCCCGAGGCCCCACGGCCCATGGAGCGCCGTTCGGTTACCAGGCGGCTGCCGCGTAGATATCAAAACATTTGTATGACATATCAATTCGTTGACCGGCATCAACCCCGCGGTTGAAAATCGATGTATCGCAACAGCGTTCGAAAAACATCCACCCAGTCAGCCTGTTGCGGGGAAGAGCGACTTCGAATGGAGAGCATCATGGATACCCACCGCACCGCGACGGTCAGTGCGATGGTCGCTACCGCCACCATCGCCGTAATCACATTCGGCGCCGCGACCGCCAGCGCCGCGCCATCCGGGACGGGAGCACAGCAGACAATCCTCAGCCTGCAGGCCCAGGGGAACAAGGTCATCATCGACAAAATCGGAACCGGGACCGGCAACCAGTGTTCGGTGGCCTCGGTAAGCCCTGTGCGCACCACCCCACAGCCCACGGCGAATCCACTGACAGGAGTACCCAATCTCCAGAAGTCGACCACGGTGTACGTCACCCTGAAATGCTGAGCCCGGCGTCAGAGCAGCGATTCGGAATGCAGGCCGAATCCGCATCCGCCACCGCGGCGCGTTGCCGATGCGGCACCTCCGACAGCATTCACCGACAGTTAAGCCCCCATTAGTTGCATATATCGCGATGTATGCATATGGTCGGGCAATGGACAACCTGACGGCCCAGCGATGAGCGCCGGGCACAGCCACGGCGGCTCTGGACACAGTCACGGCGCATCGCCCGACGCCGATCGGCGATGGCTGACCGGGGCGCTCGTTCTCATTGTCGTGTTCATGGCCGGCGAAGTTACGGTGGGCTTCATCGCATCATCGCTAGCCTTGATCTCCGATGCGGCCCACATGCTGACCGACGCGGCATCAATTGCTTTGGCGTTGTGGGCAATTCGACTCGCGACACGCCCGGCTGCCGGCCGGATGACGTTCGGATGGAAGCGCGCGGAAGTCTTGTCCGCGCAAGCCAACGGCCTCACCCTGATCCTGTTGGCGATCTGGCTGGCCTACGAGGCGATCCAGCGACTTATCTCACCGCCCGCGGTCGCCGGTGGCCTGGTTCTGGGCACCGCTCTAGTCGGCATCGTGGTCAACATCGCCGCATCCTGGATGATCAGCAAGGCCAACCGCACCAGCCTCAACGTCGAGGGTGCCTTCCAGCACATCCTCAACGACCTGTTCGCCTTCATCGGTACCGCCATTGCGGGGGTGGTCGTCCTTCTGACCGGGTTCGACCGGGCCGATGCCATCGCGTCGCTGGTGGTCGTGGTGCTCATGGTCAAAGCAGGCGTTGAACTGGTCCGCGCAGCAAACCGCATCTTCCTGGAAGCTGCGCCCGAACACCTCGACCCCGCCGTCATCGGCCAGGCCATGGCCGGACGAGATGGAGTGGTCGAGGTACACGACCTGCACATCTGGGACATCACATCAGGGTCGCCCGCACTGTCGGCACACGTCTTGGTCCAAACTGATCACGACTGCCACGCGGTACGCACTGATCTGGCCACCATGCTCGCTGGCGAATACGACATCGAACACACCACCCTTCAGGTCGACCACGCCCCGGCCGAGAATCTCACCGTCGCTGGCGACCATCCCGATCCGCACTGCGAACACGCCCACGGCCCCACCCACCGCGCCGGCGGTGCCGCCGCCGACGGCCACAGTGACCATGAACATGAGCACAGTGACCACTGACGGCAAACCGCGCCGTACACACAGGGCGTGAACGATGTACGGCTGTGACGGCCAACTATTCGTCGATGCCACCGCAGCTGCCAGGGCGGTAAGGGCACTGCCGGTCTACACCGATAGGCAGGCCGACCTTGGTACCACCGTTCTGTTGGTGATCGCCCTAGTGCTGACGGCGGTGCTGGTGGTGCGGTGGTGGGGCCGTCGCGGCCGCGGCGGAACAGGCGCCCGCGCGCGTCGTGGCCACAAAGGAGGTGACCGACACTCCGATGAGTCCTAGCGAGAGTCTCCCTCCTCGATCTGAACTCCATGTTGTGCCCAACCTCGCCACGGTCGTGACAGTCGCGCAATGGCCGCCTGCGCGGCCCGCATCTGAATAGATGCGACCGGGCACTGCGCATAAACTCAGTTACGTTGCACAGCAGCGTAATTCAGCGCAGCCATTTCGTTGACTAGACGGTTTTGAGAAGTGTGCGATGGCCGTCGCCGTGCCCGACCTTCGACCCGGTTCGTCTGAACGCGGTCGCGCACCAAAGTGGCGTGCCGTTGACCCTGGTCGAGCTGGTCTGAGACGAACTGGCCACCGCTCACCCTCAATTCGTTCTCTGTCCCAATGTTCCGCCCGTTACCGCCACTGCGGCTGATGCGGCACACCGAACCAAGGAGTCCCCGTGAACCAGAGCATCACTGGTGACGACGGTCATGCCGGCACTGGCGGCGCAACGATCATCCACCTGTCCGAATTGTTGAAGGCACCGGTGGTGTCCCGCTCGGGTGAGGCAGTCGGCAAAGTCGAGGACGTCATCGTGCGACTCGGTGGTGGTCAGGAATACCCGGCGGTGACCGGACTGGTGGTCGGTGTCGGCGGTCGCCATGTGTTCGTGTCGGCCGAGACCGTGCGGTCGCTGGCCGAACACCGGGTCGATTTGACCAAGAACAAGGTCGACCTGCGCACGTTCGAGCGCCGCGACGGCGAATATCTTCTCAGAGCCGACGTGCTCGATCACCGATTCATCGATGTGCCCAACGCAGAACTGGTGCGCGCCTACGACATTGAGCTCGAACACACCGGTGGCGGCTGGGTATTGGCGCGCCTCGACACCCGCCGTCCTGCCCGGTTCTTCGGTCTGATCAAGTCTCACGGCGGCCACGCGGCACGGGACTGGAAAGCATTCGAGCCGATGATCGGGCACGACCAGTCGATGCTTCTGCGCCGTGTGGGGGGCCGGGTGCACACACTCAAACCGGCCCAGATCGCCGACCTGCTTGAAGACGCCACCAAGGCCGAGGGCGGCGAAATCCTGGAACGGGTGCGCTCCAATCCCGAGTTGGAGGCCGATGTGTTCGAAGAGCTCGACCCGGAGAAGGCCAGCAAACTATTCGATGACATGCCTGACGCCGAGGTCGCCGGGGTGCTGGGGCGCATGCGCGCCGATGACGCCGCGGACGCGGTATTCGATCTGCGCCAGTCGCGGCGGCGCACGGTGCTGGACCTATTGCCGGTGGCGCAGCGTACCAAGGTGATCACGCTGATGGGATTCAACCCCGATTCGGCCGGCGGGTTGATGAACATCGATATCGCGACCTGCCCGGCGGAAAGCACTGCCGCACAAGCACTGTCGATGATCGCCGGCGCCCGCACACTGCAGCCCGAGGCGCTGTTGAAGATGCACGTGCTGGGCCCCGAGAGCCACCTTGTGGGGGTGGTGTCGGTGATTGGGCTGCTCCAGGCCGACCCCGACACTGATATCGCCGCGCTGATGGACACCGACCCGGTGCGGGTCGGCCCGGATGCCGACCTGACCGACATCGCCTTGCTCATGTCGGACTTCAACCTGGCCACGGTGCCAGTGGTCGATGACAGTGACCACGTCCTTGGCGTGGTGACCTACGACGACGTCCTGGAAGCACTCATCCCTGAGGATTGGCGCCGGCGTGAGCCCGCACCCCGGCCCATCCGCGAGATCGGCAACGGAGCCGAGTGATGACCAACCACCGTCCCGCCGCCGCATCGCCAAACCCCGATTCTGGTCGCGCGACCGCGGCATCGTCACACCGACAGCACAGCGCTGTGCTGGATTCGGCGCATCTCGGTGACATCGAGGGCGCCTTCGGCAAGATCAGTGTCAGCGACCCCGACACCAGGGCCACCCTTAAGACCCGGCTGCTGACCCTGGCGGCCATCCTCGGACCCGGCATCATCGTCATGGTCGGCGACAACGACGCCGGCGGTGTCTCCACCTACGTCCAGGCCGGCCAAACCTACGGCTACAGCCTGCTGTGGACCTTGCTGCTGCTGATCCCCGTGCTGATCGTGAACCAGGAGATGGTAGTTCGACTCGGCGCGGTCACCGGTGTCGGGCACGCCCGACTGATCAACGAGCGCTTCGGCCGCGGCTGGGGCTGGTTCTCCGTCGGGGACCTGTTCCTGTTGAACTTCCTGACTCTGGTCACTGAATTCATCGGAATTGCCTTGGCGGCGGACTACTTCAACGTATCCAAGTACATCGTCGTCCCCACCGCCGCGGTCGCGTTGATCGCGATCATGGCCAGCGGCAGCTTCCGCCGGTGGGAGCGGGCCATGTTTGTGTTCATCGCCATCACGTTGCTGCAAATCCCGATGATGCTGATGTCTCACCCCCAATGGGGGCACGCCGCCAAATCGTTTGTGATGCCCAGTATTTCCGGCGGCGTCACCTCCGATGCGGTGTTGTTGATCATCGCGATCGTGGGCACCACCGTCGCCCCTTGGCAGCTGTTCTTCCAGCAATCCAACATCGTCGACAAACGCATCACCCCACGCTTCATCGGCTACGAACGCGCGGACACTGTGATCGGAGCGGTCGTCGTCGTCACCGGCGCTGCGGCCCTGGTGATAGTCGGCGACTTCGCCGCACGCCTATCCGGCAAAACCGACTTCGTGGACGCCGGCAATGTCGCACAGCTACTCGGCGCACACAGCCCCGTTCTCGGCTCCATTTTCTCGATCGTGCTGCTCGACGCATCCATCGTCGGCGCCGCGGCAGTCACGCTGGCCACCAGCTACGCATTCGGCGACGTGTTCGGACTCAAGCACTCCCTGCACCGCGGCTTCAGAGACGCCAAAGCGTTCTACGTGTCCTACTGCACCATGATCTCCCTGGCCGCTGCGATCGTCCTGATCCCCGGGGCGCCGCTGGGCCTGATCACCACCGCGGTCCAGGCTCTCGCCGGGCTTCTGCTGCCCAGCGCCACCGTGTTCCTCCTGCTGCTGTGCAACGACCGGGAAGTGCTCGGACCCTGGGTGAACCGGCCCTGGCTCAACGCAGTGGCCGGGGTGATTGTGGGTGTACTGCTCCTACTTTCGTCGATCCTGATGGCCACCACCATGTTCAACAACCTCAACGTCGTCGCCGTCACCGAATATCTCGCCGGCGGCATCGTCGTCGGTGCCGGCGCGGGCTTCGCCGCGCTGCGGTGGATGTCACGCCGCCATGCCGCAACGACCGCCATCATGTCGGTGGACGAGCGGGACCGCGCCACCTGGCGGATGCCTCCCCTGGCACTCCTGGAACCCGTGCAGTGGAACGCCGGCACCCGCTTGGGCATGATTGCCCTACGCAGCTACCTCGTCGTCGGAGCAATTCTGTTGGTGGTCAAAGCAATCCAGATCAGTCACGGTGGCTGACCACCACCTGTAGCCACGGGCCGAACGCACAGGTACCACAGTGCGTGCATCTAGCGCCGTGCACCATAGACAGCCATGATGCACATGGCCCGCGGTCGACGATGGCGAATGCGGACGCAGCGGTCCATGAACACGAAAACGACAGGAGCACAACGGATTGCGGCGGCGCAATCCCGACAATGGCGGGCCCCATCCTATGTCTATCCGGACAGTTGATCGGCACCACTGTTCGGGTGCATCGCCCATCCCCACCGACCACAAATCGGGGCTAGTCACACCGCGGGGCCGAACTGCCATTCAGGCGCTGCAGAAAGTTGTTGTAGGCCAAGTATTCCGCGTCGTCGGTCTCGACATCGGCTTCTCTGCGGGCCGTTTCGGACTCCTCGTCGCGTCGCCATCGGACGGCGAAAATGAGGGTAGTCAACAACGCCACCGGCTCTCCATACGACCACGCCAAACCCCCCGCGACCGCCTGATCGGCCACCGGATCGACATTCCAGTCAACGGGTGGATCAGCGAATGTCGTTGTCAGTGGTCGCGGTGCCATCATCAGAACCACGCCGATGAAGACATGCAGCGGCATCTCCACGAAGATATCGAAAAACCGCTCCAAATTACTGTGCCGCACAGGAAGCGGCCCCGTCGACAGGATCGGCAGGATGAACATGACCCCGGTGATCAGGAAAAACACCTGCAGAACAATGTGTCCGATCCTGTTTCCCGCGACAGTGTCGAGAAGGGACGACAGGTACAACCCGTAGTAGCTGAGCAGGAACAATGGAATGGTGACACCAGAATGCAGCACCACTCGACTCGCCCGACTGCGCAGGGCCACAAGTGCCGCGATCAACACCCATCGTCCGGCGCCGCGGTGCGGAGTCGAACGCAGCAGCAACCGCCCCGGCGACCCGAGTACCAGCAACGGCGGGACAAGGATCGATAGCGTCAGGTGTTGGAACATGAAGGCGCTAAAGAGCCGGTACCCGTAACTATCGATCGCCAGACCAGTGACAGCGGCCATCACGGCGCATCCAGCCAGGAAACTCGCCGTGCGCGCCCGCGACCAGGACCTTCCCGTCGTGCGCAGCGCGTGCACCGCCCAGAGATACCAGACGCTAAAGATGACAGCGACGACCGGCAACAGCGGCACCGCGGGCGGAAACCAGTCCAGCATCGCCGATACCGATGGCGCGCGGCGCGGCAGGGACAGTCCACTCATGCCGCTCCTTGCCACTGTTCTAGGACCGCTTCAGCCGCCCCGTCGCCGATGATGATCGGGGACGCAGCCATCAAATACCATGACAGTGCGGTAATTTCGGCGACACAGAATGGATTCTACTATCCAACTCAGTAGATCGAATCGATGAGCCTCTGACCCGGGGTTTCGATCGCCTGTGTGGCTGTCGGCAAAGTCGATGATTCTCCAGACGCCCTACCAGAATGCGCTGGGAACGAGTGAGTTATTGACGTCAGCGCAGGGTAAATTCGGGGGTTTATCCACTTTTCCGATCGTGTCAACAAGTTTGTTGCGCTCTGCCACTGGATTCACATAACGCACACATATATGCGATCAGCTTGATCAATGGACTCACCCCTCGTCGGGGTGTGATTCATTACCCCTCGGACAACTGTCGGCTGCGGGTAGCGACCGGCTGCCCCCATACGACCGGCCTACCCCTCGAAACGTGGTGGGCCTGGCGTTCTTGTGTTGTGTCAGCTCGGTGTCGCAGGCCTCCGGTCGAGGTTGGCACCAACCAGGCCCCGTCCTCAGCAGGCAGTGACAGATCTCACGGTCGGCGTATGCTGGCCAACAGGTGGTCCCAGCACACTGCGGCCCGAATCCGCTGGAGGCGGCTATGCGCATTCTCGGGAATCCCCCGCCGACCTCGGAACAGCTCAAGATTGTCAGTGACAATCAGCCCGGCGTCATGCTGATCAAGGGTGCCGCGGGTAGCGGGAAGACCACCACAGCGCTTCTGCGGCTGCGCCAGTTGTGTTCTCTGCGGCTGCATCGACGAGAACGCCTTGGCCACGCCGAACCAGTTCGGGTCCTCGTCCTGACCTACAACCGGACGCTCGAGGGTTACATCCGCGAACTGGCCCAGCAGCAGGTCAGCGGGCGCACAGGCCTGCACCTCGAGGTATCGACATTCGGTCGCTGGGCCAACGATCTTGCCGGCTATCCGACACTGTGCGACCCCGACAAGTCACGCCAGTTGTTGACACCTCTGCTCGCCGGCATCCCCCGCCCGGATGACTTCCTCATTGAGGAGGTCAACTACGTTCTGGACCGGTTTCCTCCTGAGCACCTTGAGGAGTATCTGACGATCGTCCGGACAGGCCGCGGGTCCACGCCGCGCATAGACACCCCTCTCCGGCGCCGCCTGCTCGATGAGGTTATCGCGCCCTACGCCGCGGTCAAGGCTCAGCGAGAAATCCTGGACTGGAACGACGTCGCCCTCGCAGCAGCCAATGCGCCACAGGAGCCACCGTGGGACGTGATCATCATCGATGAGGCGCAAGACTTTTCAGCGAATCAGGTGCGCACCGTGCTCAGTCACCTCGATCCGCTCGGCTCTCTGACCTTCGTCATGGATGCCGTCCAACGGATCTATCCCCGGTACTTCACCTGGAAAGAGGTCGGCATCACCGTCGACCCGGCACGTACCCACACGCTCAAAACAAATCACCGCAACACCCGCGAGATCGCCGCCTTTGCAAGGCCTTTGGTTGCAGGGCTTCCCAAAGATGATGACGGTAGCCTCCCGGACTTCGACGCCTGCACCCGATCCGGCACCAAGCCTGCGGTCTTTGTGGGCAAGTACAGCGACCAGATCAGTCAGATGATCAACCGGCTGGTGAACACGGTGGACTTCAAGACCGAGTCGGTGGCGTTCCTACATCCCAGAGGTGGCGGGTGGTTCGGTTATCTGCGGGGCCGCCTGCAGTACGCCGGCGTTCCGTTCGTCGAGCTGAGCAGGGCCAGCACCTGGCCCACAGGACCCGAGGCTGTCGCCTTGTGCACCCTGCACTCAGCGAAAGGGCTCGAATTCGACCATGTTCTGATGCCCGGTCTCAATGCCGAGGTGACACCGCACGGCACCGAACCTGGCGACGGGCAGGAACAAGCGCTGCGTCGGCTGGTCGCTATGGGTATTGGGCGCGCACGGAAGTCGGTGATGCTCGGGTACAAGCCAGGAGAAGCCTCGACTATCCTGACGCACCTGGACCCGGCTACCTATGAGCTGGTAACCCTATGAGCCCCAACATCTCCGCTCCAGGAACCGGCATCCAGGACACTTGCGGTCACGACCCGGCGATCGCCACGGTGATCGCTGAACGGGGCATCACCGAAATCCTGCATTTCACTACTGCACCCTTCGGCTTTGTCGGTATCTGCGCCTCAGGCATGGTCCGCTCACGCGATCGACTTGACGCGGATAAGTACGTTCAGCACATCTACACGCCCAACTGCTACACCCGGATCAAAGACGCGAACTGGACTGACTACATCAGCCTCTCGATCAGCAGAGTGAACAAAGATATGTTGGGCTCTTCCATGGGTTGGCATGTCGAAGCTGGCATCTGGTGGGTAGTGCTGGGTTTCGACCCGGTCATCCTGACCCACGGCGGGGTGCACTTCACCACCACGAACAACACCTACACCGAGACGGTACGGCGGGCCACCGGCGCCGATGGGCTGCTCGACATGTTTTCGCAGCCTGTGCCGTACGGCTACTACGGCAGCGTCCACCGCCGCCGCGATGGCATGCCGACGCACTGGACCACCGACCTGCAGGCCGAGGTGCTCTACCCGGGCGACCTGCCTCTCGAATATCTTCGCGCTGTGTACGTCGCACAAGACGAAGACATCGATCAGGTGAAGACCTGGTTCGATCTTTTCCCGGAAGTCCCGGTGGTGCCCGTCACCTGCAAGCCAGAGGTTTTCGCATGACAAGCACGAGCAACCCAGAAAAACTAGCGGTTCATCCGGACCGTCACGACACGGTGGTGCGATCAGCGCTCTGGGCGGCCTGGGCCGATTCGCTAGGTTTCATCAGCGAGCTGACTGATGAGCGTGGACTTCTCCGTCGTCTAGGAAAGAATGGCCCAGAGCTTGTGCAACCGGTGTCGTGGAGGCGCCGGGTCGGCGGACGATACGGTGTCGAGATCGATCTTCCGGCAGGCTGCTACTCCGATGACACACAGTTGCGGTTGGCGGTTGGTCGCGCAGTTACCGGTGCCGGTTTTGATGTGGAAGCTTTTGCGCGCGTAGAGCTCTCCGTGTGGCCGTCATATGCACTGGGCGGTGGCCGCTCCAGTAAAGCCGCGGCCGCCAACATGGCCAAGCCGAACACTGCGTGGTTCGCCAATTTCTATCCGGGGTGGACTGATGCCGGTGGCAACGGCGCCGCCATGCGCATCCAACCTCACGTGTGGTCGGCTGCGAGCCCATCGGGTACCGGTGAACACCTGCTTGAGGTGTTCGTCGACGCCATCACCACTCACGCCCACCCGCGCGCGCTCTTTGGGGCGATTTTGCATGCGGCTGCCCTTGGTGAAACGCTGGCCAGCGGAGCAGTTCCGGCACCAGATCGATGGGGAGAGCTACTCGCTACCGCCAGCGCCGCGCTGGGGTTGTTGGACGGACACGCGGAAATCGATGGGTTCTGGCGTCCGTCATGGGAAGCCCAAGTCGGAATGTCGCTGAAGGAAGCATGGGCCACTGTTTCTAACGAGTGCGAGGAGTTGCTCACGGTCGCTGCTGACGCCGTCGCGACTACAGAATCAGCGACAAATACACGCACAGAAGATCTTTCGTCGCTTGCCGAACAGTACGGTCTGATAATTCGCCAATTTGACCTCTGCAGTGATACATATCGCGGAAGCGGTCTGCACACAGTCGTTGCCGCACTGGCACTTTCAGCTTCGGTGGGTTCCGACGCGCACGCAGCCTCGGTCATTGCATCGCAGGTGATCGGCACCGACACCGACACCATCGCGACGATGGCTGCCGCCATGTCAGGTGCTGCAGACGGTGCAGATTCAGCGCCAGATGTCCTCGACGGTGCCTACATCACCGCCGAAGCCGCGCGGTGTGCAAGCATCGCTGCGGGAGAATCCACGGAGCGGTTCGCCTACCCCGATTTGCTGACTTGGGTTGCACCGCGGACGCAGTCTGATGCGTGTGGCCTTGCCGAGGAACGCCCCGCTCTCGCCGGGCTCGGCTGGTGTGAACCGCTACCGTCCCAAGGCCCAGTGGAGTTTCGTGACAACATCTGGCAGTGGATGCGAACCGATTTCGGACAGACCGTCCTTGTCAAGCGGCGCAATAAGATTCGCGTGTTACCCAAAGGTTCTTGGCCCGCGACACGATCCGTGATCGACGCTTCGGCTCAGCACACGGTCAACGACGGCACCAGCGAACCGCACGCCAACTCCGACGCTCCAACGCTAGTTGAGCGGCGCCGCCCACCTCGGCGTGGCGGACAGCCGGAACAACTTGGGTTGGACGACACTGATGGTATGAGTGCGCCAACCGCTACGAGCCCCAGCGCGGACCCGCGACACGAGAGAAGCGCACCTGCCACGGCATTCGATCCAGCTCACAACCAAGGTATGAATGTCGACCACATCCTCGCGTGGGCAGCGAGCAGGCAGTTTTCCGAGGAGGCGCTTGGCTACGCTCTGCGCAGACTCGCCGAGGGCGGCACGATAGAGCAGGTAATCGCATTCTCCGTAGCTGTTCACGCCGCAGCGCAGCGATCCGCTCGGCGCGACGAGCGTCGCTGACGACTCGCCCACGGCTGCAAGCGCTGTCCAATGATGACTACAGGGCTCCTCGCCGCATGCGCGCCTACGCCCGTTGACGGAGAACCGCTCAGGCGGAATGGCCGGCTGCTCCGTCAGCACCGTGGGCGCTTGGCCCTCCACTCACCACAGTGAGTTGCTGCCCGCGTAGTCGGCGTTTCGTCTCGGCTCGTTGCAGTCCCGGGTGTTAGCAACGGCGGCAAGGATGGCCAAACTCACTCAGCAACGGGCGCTTCTCTGCCCGGCCGGCAATCAGCATTTCTAGGAGTCCATACCGCACGTTATGGGCATCAAAGTGCGGTATGGCTACGGCAAGTGGAGGTTTTCGACGCAACGTGCGGCATGGATGGCGAGCCGACAATGCCAATCATCTGCGCCATCGTTGACATGCCGCCCTATTCGTGCGGCAAGAAAACTAGCAGTGGCGCGTCAGTCAGACGCCGAATGGAGTTGCTGCCGCAGAGTCTGCAGGTCAGCCTGAGCTTGATCAAGGACAGCCTCGGCTGCTTCGCGGCAGTACCTGAACGTCTTGTCGCCTTCGACGACCACGAGGTGGGTGTCACCGCTCAGTATTGGGTGGGCGTTCTTTCCGGACTTGTGGGCTGCGCATTTTCGTTCGTGATTGGTTCGAGGGGTTTCGACGTGAACGTGGCGCAATACTGCCTTCGTTGGCATGTGTGATTCCTATCTGCGGCAGTCTGGTCGTTGATCACTTGTGTTGGTCAAGTTGAGATTTCACGGTGTCTCGAACGGTGTCACCAAGCTCGTCGATCCGCGCGAGGATCATTGCGAGTTGCTCGGCGGACCATTCGCCCCGGCTGCCTTTGGGCATGCCCACGGCCTCGTTCACCGCGGAGTTCATGCGCCGGATCACGATGGCGGAGTTGTATTGGCGTCGGCCCCCCGTGATTGCCATCAGCTCGTATCGCCGATGTTGCAGACCCAACTCGCTCAGGACCCTGTTGGCCACTGTTCTGGTCCGCTCGTTGACTCGAGTCTTGGCTGATTGGCGTTGACGCTGTGGCGAGACCGGAATCGGCGTCGGAGTCGGCGTCGGTGTTGCGGCGCGCTGGGCAAGCAGCTTCGTGCGCAGCTGCCCGCGATCGATGAGATCGCCGAGCTTGATGCCGACGGCAACTTCGCGGTCAAGCAGTTGGTCGAGCACGCGATCATCGGCGGGATCAAGGTAGGTGTGTTCGACAAAGTCGGTGAGAATCTCGTTGTCTACCAGCATGCCGTCGTCGAATCGGCGTGCGCGCGGTGCACCGTCGCCGTCCGGATTCCCGTCGCCATTGGTCTCGCCGTTGGCCCAGGCGTGGATGAGAGCCTGGTCGTCAAGGTCGAGCTCCCGGAACTCTGACCAGCGCTCCTCGTTGTTGAGACCAACGTGAGAAATGATGTGGCCCTGGTTATCCGGGTGATCTGGGGCTCCGTCTTGGACCACGCGCATGACGCGGCCGACGAACTGGATGTAGGGAGCCAGGCTGCGGAATGGTCGAAAAATGGCTGCGACGCTCAATCGTGGATGGTCGAAGCCCTCACCGAGCATCTGAACCTGCACGATGCAGTCGAGCTGACCCGACCGGAGGCGCTGTAGCACGGCGTCCTGGTCATCGGGGTCCATGTCCGAGTGAATCTCCGCGGCGCGGTAGTTGCATTCGCGGTAGATCGCGGCGATCTGACGCGCATGGTCGACCGAGCATGCGGCGGCGATGATCTGGTGCTGGATGCCGGTTGCCGCGCGCATGCGGTCACACTGCTGAATGCTGGCCTCGACGATGTGCCGGTTGCACTCAGGACTCAGCGCCACGCCACGCCGGAACCACGCCTCTTCCCGCAGCTGCAAGACTTCGTCCAGAGTGTGGCGCTGGGCGTCATCGTGGTAGGTGAAGTAGATCTCCGACGGAGCGACGTTGCGCGAATGAATCTGCTTGATATAGCCGTTGATCATGGCCCGGGTGAACGGATACCGGTACACGACCTCGCCGTGGAGCTGCTGCTGGTCGGACCGGAACGGGGTGGCGGTCAAGCTAACTACCTTGGCATTGGGGAATCGCCGGAACACCTTCTGCCAGCTTTCGGCCGCCGCATGATGACCTTCGTCGACCAGGATCATGTCGAAGAAGTCCTCGGGGAACTGCGGCAACCAGCGGTCAGCCTGACTGGCTAACTGCTGGATGTTGCAGACGACGAAGTGGCTCTCGATGGCGTCGTGGATATTGGCGTTGGGGCCGTCCAGGACTGCCATCCAAGGGCCGGCGGTGAAGTCGGAAAGTACCCGGCATTTCGTCCAGAAGCATTGAGCGCTGGCGATATCAAGGGCGTCAGCGACACCCTTGCGGATCGTCAAGTTGGGCGTGATGATCAGCACCCGGCCCCTGGCGATCCCGAAGGGCAGGGTGGCCATGATGCCGGTCTTTCCGCAGCCCACCGGTATCTGCACGATCGCGGGCAGGACGCCGCCGGCAAAGTGCTCACGAACTGCGCGGTGCGCTTCGCGTTGCGGATCGCGTAGCGCATCGTTGGCCTCGATGTCGGCATTGGCGGTGATAAACACGATGCTGTCGGCACCTGCCGCGGCGGCCTCCTCGGCACGGCGGTACTGCAGCCGAAAAGGTTCTAGGTCAGCCCGTCGGTAGTACCGATAGTCACTACCGGGCTGCCGCAATGCTTTCAACGTGCCGTCGCGGTCCCAGCGCCTCAAGGTCTGAGCGGAGACGCCGATGTACCCCGCCGCTTCCGCTACCCGCAAATAGTCTTCGTCAGCCATGCCAACATTGTACAACATTGATCATCATCACCAACCTCGCACAAGGGTGCACACTTGGCGATCGAGGGCCTAATATTATTAATATTATTAATTTCTAGGATATGGTCGATGTATGAAGCTGTTGGGTCGGCCGTGGGGGCCGCGGACGATCACGCAGGTGTACCAGGTGTCGGTACCCAAGAAGCTGCTCGATCAGGTGAATATCCAGAAGCACGACGAGGTGTACTTCGCGGTTTCGGCGGACAACCCCGGCGTGATCTGTATGTTGCCAGGTAAGAGGACCACTTTGACGCCAACCGAAGATGGGGAAATGCAGGCGGTGGTGACATAGTGTCCAGCGCGAATGTCTTGCCCGACAACGCTGTTCATGACACAGCCGGGCGTGCTGCGGCAACGGCCGGCTGGGATGGCGTCGTGCTGCCACCGTTGCGACTCAGCGGCTTCGCGGTGCATCCCGTCGTAGCCATTGACCGTGAGGTCTGCGAAGAGCGGTTGAACGCTCAGCAGTATCCGGAGACAGACATGTCAACCCTGGCGATGTGGGAAGGCTGGAGCGCCGATCTGGGGCCCGCCCCGCCGAATTCGCCTCTGTCGATCACCGGATTCATCAGCACTGCCAGTCCACGTCGTGCGCTCTACGGACTGGACGTCTTGTCTGGTTACGGCGCCGGTCTGATTCTGTTTGAGAGCAGGCGGCGTCCATCTGAATGGACCATGCGTGAATGCGACCTCGCTGGCGCGTTCATGGTCTGGAGCAGCGCCGATGGATGCGAGTGTGTAGTCACCGGACGGTATGGGCCAGTAGCGACAGCGCGCAGGACCGTGGCGACACGGCAGAAAGAAGAGATTCTGTTCGCACACGCGTTGCGCTCCGGCCAGATGAGATCAGGACGCGGCGCTTTGCGGAGTTGACTGCACCCAGGCGCGCAGGGCCGCCGGGAATTGCCGCGGCTTGCCGGATGGGTAGGGAATCTCGTCGAACGCCAACTGCGCCTCGGCACACATTGTCTGCCAGCGAATCGACGGCATTGGGTCGCCGAGCAACTCAGCGGCGGTCAGGGCCAGCGCCGCGACCGAGTGTTCGAAAGCCGCAGCCTCCCGGTCCACCGCGGTAGTGATCCAGTCGATGGTCCGGCCAGCACAGATGACGCACCCGCACTTCCACAGGGCGCTGTCGGGGTTGCGGGTATGCAAGTCCGCAATGATGTCCAGGTACTTGAAGGACAGCAGCGGCCTGACGAACGCCGATGTTGGTGGCGTGAAACCTTCTGAATCGTCGTCCTTTTCGGGCAACGGGTAGATATGGCGGTAACGCGACCGAGTGCCCACCGAGACCACTGCAGCACCGTGCGCCAGAGCACCGAGCGTCGATACGTCCGATCGCAGCAGCAGCACGGGAGCATCGCAGGCGAGAACCTCGATGAGACCGCACACCGCCTCCCGTCTACTAAGCGGATCCGTCTCGTGTTCGAGGATCAAAGCCACCGGGACACCCGCGGCATTGATGGCTGAACAAAGTTCGTCGCGATGGTCGGTCAGCCAGGACAACGCCAGCGGCAACGCGACGATGATGCGTTCGCTCTTGGCCGACCATGCCAGAACGTGCTGGAGCGCGACACTGTCAGCTGCGGGAATGTAGCCCGAATCAGTCAGTGCCCATTCGCATCCCGCCCGCAGCTGCATTTGAATCCAGCCCACAGTCATCCCCTCGGCACCGATTCGCCGTTTCTTGCCGCTATAACGATCAGCGTCGGCAAGGACACTGGCCGCTGGATTCGTGCCGAGTACGGTACGGATCGCTTTGCGGGTCGCCGCAGTATCGCGCGACGTGACGATGGCGCCGACACCGGCACGGCGCGTCAGCGGCGCCAACAGATCGGCGCTCGAAGCCGGGCCGTGGGCCATGAAGCCTGGTCCGAAACCCGGCAGCCGGCCCGGAATCTGCAAGTCGAGTGGCAGTTCGATCGGTTCCACGCTAGGACACCCCTCGGTCGTCAGTGATCGCTATGCGGTAGTAGTCGCCGAGGAATGTCTCGGCTGTTGCCAAAGGCAGACTTGCGGCACCTGCGCCACTCGCCGCGGTCGTCCGGTGCCCAGCCAGGATCGCCTCAAGTAATCGAGCACGATGGCGTGGTATCGAGACTGGTTCGACTGTGTTCCATCCGAGTTGGGATAGCTTGACCCGGAACTCCCTGAACTGGCGGTCACTAATCAGGCCCAACGTCTTCGCACGCTGAATCAGCGCAGCGATCGATATCCCCCACTGCTGTTTCAGTTCCATCAGTCGCTTGAAGTCGCGCGTGGTCAGTCCCTCAAGTTGAGGGGCGATGTCTTCGGCCGGGGCCAGGAACTCCGCGGCGAAAGCGTCAGCTTGCTGCTCCTGGTCGTCGGTGGGGATTACGTGCATGAGCACGTGACCGAGTTCATGGCACAACGAGAACCGCTCGCGGTCGGGCGCCAGTCCGGCCTGTGCCACCATCAATGGGGCTTTTCCTGGCGGCCACGTACTGAACGCGTCCTGAGCGACAGAATCGAACTCCCGGACCACGATGACTACACCCGCTCGGTCCAACAACGCATGAAGGTCGTCGATCGGTCCGCTGCGCACACCCCAACGGTCCCGAAGAACAGCAGCGACTCGTGCGGGGTCGCCGCCGTATTCATCTAAGGGCATCCGCTGGAGATCGCATGCGACCTCACGGCCCTCCATCAGCCCGTCAACACTGATACGAGTGAGGTGACCAATGGCTTCCACACGCTTCGCCGCGCTGGCGGTCATTCGGCTCCGGCGGCGCCGGTGAAACATACAGGAGACTTCGGCACCCTGCTGAGGATCGCGGATGGCCAGCACCACCGCAGGACAATCCAGTGCCGCAGCGACTGCCGCCAACCGTTCCCCCACAAGATCTGCGAGCCCGCTCTCCACTTTCGACACGTAGCCCTGAGTCACGCCAGACGCCGTGGCAAGTTGGCCCTGCGACCACGATTTTGATTCACGGACCAACGTGACCATCCGGGGATTGGCCGACATCGTCGTCACCACCGTGCGCCTTCACCTGTCGAACACATTGACGCTGGGCGTCCCCGCATACCGGCCACCGACACGCGTGAACCTCGCCGCTGCGGCCTCACCGACAAGTCATCGCTCCTCACAACCAGGACCATAGCGCTGGGCACCGAGGAAAAGCCGGTCGACACACCCGGCAACTAGATCCCAAAATATTCCGACGATGTCGCGCGCACACCGATTGCTTGACATCGGTGAATCCGGACAATGACTGATTCGATGATCCAGTACGTCGGGTGTGACCCGGTCACGCAGAAAGAAGCAATGGCAGCCCCGGGTACCGAGTCGAATTCACTCCACACCGCTAAGCGAGCCTCGGACCCGGTTGTGGATGCTGACCGTGCGCAGCTGACGTACTAGCCCTGGCACAACTACGCCGCGTGATCCACCGTTTCCGCCAGCCCGGCGGGATAACCACAGCCGCTGACCACTGAGTCGCCGTTAGCCTCATCACCTGGCCAGCCCGGCGGTTAGCGGCCGATCAGGGTGCACTCGGGCTGCGACGTCCACGAGCCGTCGATGGCCACGGACATGGCGGAGCGAGGGCACACTTGAAACGCTTCGACACCAGCGGATCTCTGTCCCGGAGTTCGGGCTCGACGTGTGGACTTGACCTTGACCCTGCGAGTGCTTGCATCAATTGGTCGTCCACACCAGATGGCCGATCCATCTCCCTAATTCGCAATATTGTCTCGCAACTGGGCCACGAATTCATGACCTCGTTCTGTAAGCGCGTAGCCACGCGTGAAGAAGAATTCGTCCTCGCTGCTTGCAGTCGTGCCCCAAAGTGCGTCTGGGACAGCCGCACCCGGCAGTCCTTCGATCAGTCCATCTTTCAAGAGATACCCAAACAGCACAGGGGTCTCAGGCGGGGTCACGCTGGACGCGTCGGCATCATCCACGAAGTGCTCAAGGATGCGCCGTTCGACATCGTTGTACCTTTGGTTAACAATTCCGAGGTACTGCTTGATGATTCGAAGCGCCTTGCGATCAATCTTTCTGGGCCCCTTGCCTTTTCGTCCGTGGCAATTTCTACACAGAACCAGCATGTTGGAGAACTCGTGCGTCTTCACTTTGGCATAGTCGTCGATGTGTTCGATCTCCAGCGGCTCAGCCGTTCTGCACCGTGGAATCGCACACCTATAGCCCGCTTCGATCATAAGTTGCCGTACCAGCTCGGCGGGGATATCTTTGCGACTGCTCATGCGCCTTCTCCGATTGTCTTCACCTATTGGTGGCCGAATCCGATTCACTGAGGCACCGACATCGCTCACGTCGTGACCCTGAGCCATCCGGCTCGCTGTGGCGAAACTAGTCGTCGGCGAGAAATCGAAGCACCGCCTTGCTGCCGTTCTCGATGATGTGGTTGCTCATGGGTCGTGGCCAACCTCGTCGCTCGAGAAACAGCTGCAGGGACGCCTCGCCGATAACGGTGACCCGTTCCGGTGCTACCGCGCACTTCAATCGGAGTCCACCACCGGGCCATTCCGTACAGCGGGCAGTCGCTCTCGGCGGCACGACCCAGTCCAGGACGCTGCGGCAAATCTCGCAGTTGTTGAACTGCCACAGATCCGGCGCGAGGTGATGCGACATGGCCCACGTCAGGTCGCTTCGGGTGGAGCTCCAGCACCGTCGACGAGTTGGGCTTCAAGGTCAGCGATGCGCTTGTCGAGAAATCGGTTATTGTCGCGGGCACCGTGTAGGCGATCGTTGAGCCTCTGGACTTCGTCGGTAAGGTCCCGTACCTGGTTCCTCAGCCCATGGTTCTGTGCAAGCAACCTTTGAGCAGCGTCTTCGGATAAGTCCGCTTCCAAGTCGCGGATCCTGCCGAACAGATCGCCGATAGTATTGCGTTGCTGGGCAATCTCCCGGGTTGCGACAACTAGTGCATCCTCAGCATTGAGCGCTCGTTCTCGCCAAGATGTTTCGACAGATTTAGCCCTGTTCGCCTCGTCGCGGAGGCGAATGGTTGTCGTTTCCTGAGCGTAATGGCCGACCAATCGCTTCGCATCCGGGTTCTGATACAAAAACGTTCGCGACACCCCGGCGCGACGTGCAGTTTCGGCCACGCCGATCTTGGCGTGTTGGCGCTTCATCTCCTGGAGCGCAGCTTCCAATCGGTGAAGCATCGCGGTCGTGGCGACACGACGGGCCTGGAGTGCGGCCGCCGTTCCAGTAAGGGCGCTCTCGGTCATGCTGATTCTGATGTGCCGGCCGATTCGGTTTCCGCAGAGAACCTGTCGGCCTGTGTGTCATCAACGCCGGCAAGGTCATTGGCACGAAAATTGATGCTCCACACGCGGTGGAAATAGTCCTGTGGCCGCCTCATATCTAAGGCAAGAGCTTCGTCCAAAAGCCCAAGCGCTGCGAGAGCTCGCTCAAGTCCAGCGATGGCGCGAGCAGTTGGTTCGAAAACGCGGTGCAGGTAATCCGCTGTGGCGTCGTCGGGTGCGCGTTCGCTGATAGAGCGCCATTGTTGCTGTTTGCGTCGCCAGTACAACAAGTCCGCGCCGGAGAGAACAAAGTTGGCGCAGTTTTCGCAGTCCAGTTTCCACGGGCATGCCGCACCGTTGACAACAGGCTGGAAGGTGCAGAATCCGCCTTCAGTGGGAGTGCTGCGTCGCGACAGATCTAACGCAAGAGCCTGGGCTTCTTCGAGTGTTAGCAGCTTTGAGCCTGAGAGCAATTCGCCGGGCCTGGCAGATCCGGGGCCAGCTACCCACACTGATTGCAGGACATCCTCCAAGTCTGAGTGGGAGACCTGCGCGTAGTGCTCGGCCATGCGGTCACTCACTTGTCCAAGGTAGCGACGGATCTGAGCGAGGTTGGCGCCCGCCCGCAGCAGGTTAGTGGCCAAGGTGTGACGAGCTTGATGCACCACGGTGCTTGGAAGATCCAGGTCCCTGACCCACGCCCTGAAGCATTGGCTAAAGAATTGGTAGGACACTCCGCGGTCGTCCCCAGTGTTGCGAATATGCGTGGGAAACAACGCCATCGCGGTTTGTTCCGATGCCTCCGGAAGCCGTCCGTGTTTACGCTCAAAGCGCGCCTTCGTCGCAGCTTGGCGCCGCTCGATCCGACTGAAGAGCATTTCAGGGATTCGTATTGCCTCGTTGTAGTTGCCAACCTTCGTTTGATCATGCCACAACATGGGGAAGCTGCCGTACCGACCTATGCAGTCCAAGCGCAGATTGAGGACCTCACTGACGCGACGTCCGGTCATGATGATGATCTCCCAGATGTCGCGCAACCCGCGATCGTTCGGATCATAGATTGCGGCGAACTCAGCTAGATTCGCTTCGTCGGCAAGGGCTTTCGCGACCTCATCGGTGAACGGACTACGGGAGCGCTTCGGATCATTGCCAGCCTTCGGGAAGGCTAGAACAAAGCCGTGATCGATGCCCACCTGGGCTGCGCGGCCCGATTCCATAGCTCTCAGCATCACTTGCCGAACACTTTGAAACACGATTCGGCGGGTGACGGTCGTGACCTTGGACGGCTTTTTGTCATTGCCAACGGTCACCAGCGACGGCAAGCCGTGGCGTTCACGATTGCGCTGGTCGGCCACAAAACGCTCGACACTCCGCGAAGTCAGCTTCTCGGGGACGTGGCCGCCACGCGGAGCGTCGATTTCCAGGAATGCCCCAAGTTCCACGCAACCACGACGCCAGGAATCGAACCTACCCCGCGTTCGTGGGCACGCCTCTGATCGCAAGCTCTCCGCGAGATGTTCCCAAAGCAAATCTCTAAGCCAACGCTGAGGGATACGAGTCAAATCCCACGTACTGGCAGAGTCTGGAAAACGACGGCCGAAGTGATCGGTTTCTATGAACCCGGCGACCTTGCTGTCGTCTGGACTGTAGTAGATAACACGCAAAGCCTTAATCGTCTCGCGGCATACGTGTGCCACTTTGGACAGCGTGCTGGCAGCCAGATTCAAGTCATCTGTTAGATTCGCCTCCAGGTCAGCCATCGACAAAAATTGTTGGCGCCGAATAATATTGGCGACCAACTGGAGGTCGAAGATGTTCCAGTTGGTGCGGTCACGAATCTGCGCGTGTACGTGCATCCCCCATTTCAGTTCCGCACGAGCAAGGGGAGCCATACCGGTCAAATTCAGTCGACCAATCCGATAGATCGGGTCAGCATTCCGGCACCATTCTTTGAACGCGGACTCAGCGTCATAAAGCACCTCAACCGACATGCCCTGGGATTCAAACTTCTCTCCCCAACGATACGGAAGGCGTGCGTTTCCCGGCCTGTCGTCTCGTTGATATCGCTGCCGATGTTGTTCGCACAGTCCAAGTGGCGACATCGCGGCCTCCGGGCACACCAAGCAGCGGCACGACCCATCGCTTGGATACTGATGCTGCGACTTTCGCCACCGCTTGAACGCGGCGCCGGTTGTCTTACCGCTTCGTCGCCACAGTTGATAGTGGCGAAAACACAGCTTCGTCTCACTTTGCACCGCCGGTTGCTGCGGGCATATCACACACCGCCCGATGTCAATGCCCGTTTCGGGAATCAACGGCTGAGCCTGGCTCTCAAACTCGTCGCGTTTCATCCCAGCGGTGTCAGCCGCGTTCCACTCGAGCTCGTGGTTGGCGCAGTACCGGCTGTTGTCATATCTAATCGTTCGTTCACAGCCGTCTACTCCGCAGCCCCATCCATACACCGAGTGATCCGGCGGGAAGTCAATGATGTCGTCGCGCAAGAGCGGAGGAAATGAAGGCGCAGAGATGAGTGCAGCGAGCAACTCGAATCGATCCCGACGTACACGCCGACTCGATTCGCCGACTGCCAAATCCAACGTCGCCACGACTACCCTTGCGCCCAAACATGATTAAGTGCGGCGACGAAAGCTGGGTCGTCGGCGTCAACGTGGGCGTATACCTGCTCGACAGTGCTCGCGGAGGCCCATCCGCCGGCATCACGTGCAATGATCGTGTTTCCACCCGATGCGTTGAGCACCGCTGTCGCGAATTCATGACGAAGCGAGTGCGGACGAACCTTATCCAAGTTCACACGCCGCGCCGTACGCGCCAGCATGCCCCGAGCGGCTGCGGGCGACCACGGCTGCCCCCGGTTCTTGCCGTGCAACTGAACTAGCAGCATCCCGTGGTCGACGTCTCGGGGATATTCGGTTGTCATGTAGTCGAAATAGGTATGCACCATCGCCGGACTCACCCTGCGGATCAGACCGCCGCACACGGCACCATCCTCCACGACCCATGGGTGCTTCGTTTTCGCGCGAGCGCCGTTCCGATTTCCCTCCCGATGGCAAATGTGAACGTGACGAGGACGACACTGCCCGCAATCAGCACCCTCACGCAGATGCAAATCCATCAAATACAGGCCGCAAAGTTCACCGATCCGGAACCCCCCATCGCTGAGCCACGTCACTACCATTCGGTCTCTCGCAGTTCTTGCCCCAGCGACCAACGCGTCTCGGGCTCCTTCAGGAGGCAACTTCGGGTGACGAGTACGCACCCTCCGCTTTGACGTAAGTGGATTTGACGGCAACTCACGAGTTATGTGCCCCAACAGGCTTCGCTGACGATCTAATTTCGACGGCAATCGAGTCAGATTAAGTTGCTCCGCCAGAACATGATTCACACCCGACGATGACTGATAGAGGTAGAAGCTCTTCAAGCAAGCTGCAGCAGTGTCAAGCGTGCGTTGCTTATACGGTGACTTACCCACTCTCCACGGACGACCTATCGGGCCGGCGTGTTCAGCGCCGATCGCCGCCATATAGCGAGCCACGTCTGAAAGGCACACCGTCTCGACCGCAAGCCCTTGGTGCTCCAGCCACCTCAAATGTCCCACCAACAGGTACGCGTAGGTCCGGTCTGTCCCGCCTTCGCAGGTCCGCAAAAAGCCATCTGCAACGGCAATCGGTACCCCATGGCGGTCAACGATCGTGTAATCGCGCCGCCCGTTACCTCGCCTGATCTCTTGGACCCGAATCACACCGATAACTGGACGGCCCGCCATGCACTCCCCCGCCAACGTCACGTACATGTTTGCTAGTGATTGGTTAAACGGCACGTTACGCCCGTAGGTCTGCAGCGGGCGTACGACACGCACACATTTCATGGGGTCAGTTAAATCCAGAAACAGATACCCGCCGTTGGCCTCCACCAGGGCTTTGGTCCAGTCGGGGATCGCCAGCCGCACCACCCCGTCCTCGACCATCGGCCACCCGGCAATATCGACCGGCTCACGCTGTGAACCGATCAGCGTTTCCATCGGCACCGCATCGGCAGCGGCCAGCGCACGAACCACCGCAGACTTACCCAATCCTGGCTGCCCCCACAGGATTACGCCGACGTGAGCGCGTGCCGCCGCATCAATCACCGTGACAGTCGTGTCCAATTCAGTCATCACCAATTCCCCTACCTGGGATTCGCGGGCCAGCCCTCGTGGCGTGCCCTACACCAACAACCCTACCGGCAGCCACCGACAAGTTGCGCCAAACATCCACTGCCCCTGCACAATATGCAGCCGCCCCGCCATCCATTCCAGACAGCGGGGCGGCATCGACCAATCAGGCGGGCACACCCAAGTCGTGATCCGCCCACAGGTCGTAGGCCATCTCAGCAGCACGCTCCCGCGCCACTGACGCGCACTCCTGCGTTTCCAGCCAATCGATCTGATCCTCGACTGCGGCAATCTCGGCCCGCAACGCCACCGCGTGAGCACTGTTGAACGCCCACGGCAACGACGCCCGCGTCCGCGCCAGCACTGCCCTCGCGTCATCGAGACCCAACTGCTCCACGAACATTGGCTCGTCGTCATCGATGTACACCATCATCACCATCTCCCCTTCCCGGGATTTCGGGGCCAGCCCTACGGCGTGCCCACCACCTGCGATTCTACCGGCCAGAAGCGACAACCCCGACGCCCAAAGCCCCCTGGGCGCAGCCAGTTCGACCACCACTTCCCCACCCTGTGCCGGGTGGGGAAGTGGTGCGGGTGGGTGGGACGCGCCAACGCCCCACCCACACACTGACAACGGGCTACAGCTCGCCGAGAATCTCGTCCCGATAGTTCCGGTCAACCGACGACAGCGCTTCCTCCCAGTCGAGACCGAGCGCGTCGTACATGTGCCGCAGATCCGCAAGCATGTCCGACGCAGTGGTCTCCATCTCGCAGTTGAGCTTGCCCCGCCCCAGGAACGACGCATACCCGAGAAACGCCCGAGCGCCCCACCGTGCGCGACGGTCGTTGTCGGCCTGAGGGTCCACGATGGTCAGCGACCCCGGATCAGCGTCAGCGCCGACCAGCTCGGCCAGCTCACCCGCCGTCTCCACCGGCAGCCGCCGCGCCCGGAATACAGGCCGCCCCGCCGGGACCTCCCCGTACACCGGCTGCACATCATCGCCAACGCTGCAGCCCTGCTCCCACGGCAGCAAGCCGTCACGATCGGGCCAGCACAGCTGCACCGCAGCCGCCACCGACCCATACACCTCGCGCACCAGGTTCAGGTCCGTCGTGTTGGTCATCGCCACCGCCACCAACGCCACATCGTTCTCCAACACGTTCTCGATGCGCTGCCCCGTAACCAGCGGCACCCCGGCATCGACCATCTGCCGCGCGACCATGTTGAGCACCTGGTGCCCGGTCCGCACCGGCAAGCCGTAGATCGCCAACTCCGGCAACCCTTTCCCCGACAACCCCACCGTGTACGAGAACGGCACACCCGGTTCCTCCGGCGTCGGAAACACCCCAATCACCGACCACCCGAACTTGGCGATATCAGCGCGAGTGCTATCGAGAACCTCTGCGCGAACAGCAGCCAGCGACTCATCAACACGGTCGTTTCCCATCAGAATCCGCCCCTCCCTGGGCTCTGCGGGCCCGCCCCAATGGCGTGCCCCACACCACAGATTCTATGGCCAGGCACCGACAACTCCGCCCAAAACCCCCGGTGCCGCAGCAACTTTCAAGACACCACCTCCCCACCCAGTGCCGGGTGGGGAGGTGGTGTCGGTGCCGGGTGGGGAGGTGGTGTCGGTGCCGGGTGGGGAGGTGGTGTCGGTGCC
>NZ_JBJIAI010000026.1:0-76760 GCF_045311035.1 Mycobacterium sp. SMC-13 | reverse complement strand
CTCATTTTCGAGAGACCTCGACCTCTATCCCGGCAACGACGCGCCAACCACCTCTACACCCTCATCTGTGAAGAGCCGTTTTCCCTTTCCGCATCCAGCGCCGACAGCGCTGGATCAATAACTTCGACGGTAGTCGCGGAAATGGGCGAGAAACGCATTCTCAGGCCGAACCCATACGGATATCCGCATGAATCATGCCGAATTCAGGCGAAATTCAAACAGTCGACTCGGATACGTGCGGATTGTGCGACTCGCTCACCGTCACGTACTCCCCGACTTCCCGGTCCATCGGCAGCCGCACCCGGAAAATCGTTCCCGCAGTGTTCGATTCGACCTTCACGCGGCCGCCGTGCGCTCTGACGATCGTCGACACGATCGCCAGGCCGAGCCCCGTGCTGCCGAGCACGCGAGAACGCGATTTGTCGGCGACCACAAATCTGTCGAACAAATTCGGCAACAATTCTTCCGGAATTCCCGGGCCGTCATCGGCGACGGTCAATTCCACATATCCGGGACCCGGTGTCAGGCTGGTCGTGACCGATACTCCGGCGGGCGTGTGGACGCGTGCGTTGGCCAGCAGATTGCCGATCACCTGATGCAACCGGGCCGGGTCGCCGCGGACCCACACCGGCACGTCGGGCAGGCGCGAGCGCCAGCGGTGCGCGGGCGACGACACCGCGGCGTCGTTGACGGCATTGATCACCAGGTCGCACAGCTCGACGTCGTCGGTCTCGAGATCCTGATGCTCCTCGAGCCGCGAGATCAGCAGCAGGTCCTCCACCAGACCGGACATCCGCTGCGCCTCTGCCTCGATGCGGGCCAGCGCGTATTCGGTGGTCTCGGGCAGTGCGGCGCTGTCCTGACGGGTCAGTTCGGCGTACCCGCGGATGGCGGCCAGCGGTGTCCGCAACTCGTGGCTGGCGTCGGTGAGGAATTGCCGCGTCCGGCGGTGCGACGCGGCGAGTTCGGCGAGCGCACTGTCGACGTTGTCCAGCAGTTTGTTGAGCGTGTCCCCCACGATGCCGACCTCGGTGCGCGGGTCGGTGTCCTCCGGCCGGACCCGTTCGGTGATGCGGTGGTCCTCGCTGCCGAACTGCCGGGTCGCCACCTTCGCCGCCGTCGAGGCCACGCGGCTCAGCGGCCGCAGCGCATAGTTCACCACCGCGATGGTGCCGACCGCGGTCAGCGCGATGGCCAGCAGTGTCATGACCGCGACCGCGACGGTCTTGCGCGCCACCACACTGTTGGCGTCCTCCATGGACACGCCCGAGACCAGCACGTCACCGCCGCCGGCGTCCTGTCCGGCCATGCGGTACCAGCCGAGTCGCGGCAGCTTCACCGTCCGCGGCCCGAGGTTGGTCCACTGCTGCCCGCTGACGGCCTTGACGACGTCGGGCTGGACGGGCTTCGGTTCGCCGTCGGGGAACACCGCCGACTGCACGACGACGCCCTTGTGCAGCACCGCGATGAGGTTTCCGGGCGCCTGGCCACCGAAGGCCGTCAGGCCGTCTTCGCCGGCGTCGATCGGGTGGGCCGGGTCGCCGCGTTTGATCTCCAAGCGGTCGTAGGAATGACCGAGGGCGTCGAGCGAGCGCTCGAGTTCGGCGTCGCTCATCGCCGACACGTAGCTGTGCAGGCTGTACACCGACAGCACGCCGACCGCCAGCAGCACGACGGTGACCAGGGACGTGACGCCGAACACGAGCCGCCGGCGCAGGGTGCGCGGACGCCACCACGGCGCCCGAACCGGGGTACGGGCAGGTACTCGGGTCGGCACCCGGGTCACACGCGTCACCTCGGGCAGGTTAGTCCTCCGCGTCGGCAGGGCGCAGCATGTAGCCCACGCCACGCACTGTGTGGATCATCGGCTCGCGATCGGTGTCGATCTTCTTGCGCAGATACGAGATGTAGAGGTCGACGATGCTCGACTTGCCGCCGAATCCGTAGTTCCACACCCGGTCGAGGATCTCCGCGCGGGCGATGGCCCGCCGCGGGTTACGCATCAGGTACCGGAGCAGCTCGAACTCGGTGACGGTCAACGCGATCGGCTCGCCGGCCCGGGTCACCTCCCGGCTGGCGCCGTTGAGGACCATGTCGCCGACCTTGAGCACCTCGTCGGACGCCGGCGCGAGCTGACTGGACCGGCGCAGCAGTCCACGCAGCCGGGCCACCAGCTCTTCGAGGCTGAACGGCTTGGTCATGTAGTCGTCGGCGCCGGCGGTCAGCCCCGTGACGCGGTCCATCACGGAGTCGCGCGCGGTGAGGAAGAGCGTCGGGGTGTAGCCCTCGGCCGCACGGACCCGCTGCAGCAACTGCAGGCCGTCGGTGTCGGGCAGCATGATGTCCAGCACGACGAGATCCGGTTCCATCTCGCCGAACTTGGTCACCGCGTCGCGGCCGTTGTGCGCAACCTCGACGACCCAGCCCTCGTAGTGCAGCGCCATCTTGACCAGGTTGGTCAGCGCCGGCTCGTCGTCGACCAGCAACACCCGGATGGGGGATCCGTCGGCACGTTCCATGCGCGGCAGCTGGCCGAGCACGGCGGCCCGGGGGTGACCCTCTCGTGGTGGTACCGACATCGTTGTCATTCTTCCATTGTGTTGAGAACACAGAAAATTGTCACTGCGTTCATACCGAGTTCAAATATTAGTCCCTGGATATGACTCACGTCACTTACCTGAGCCGATGTGATGCGCGAGAATCGTTGCAATACAGTGATCTTGACTGGTCGGACCCCCAATCACGAGCATACCGACCGGATCGATTCAAGCCGGTATCCCAGGTCGCCCAATCGATCAACCCTCTGGCCCACGGAGAAGATTTGCGTTCTCTATGGGAACTCTTCCTCGCCTTGCGACCCTGTCTGGCGATAAATACTCTCGCACTTAGCAATTGACGTCGCTTATCGTCGGCGACCGTCGAACAGTTCTGAAACATGTTGTCTCGCAACATGTTTAATCGACAATGGTGTCGGCGGGTGTGCGGACCGAAACTCGCGCAGCGCATCTGCACATGTGTCCATCGGACAACAATCGGAGAACGGAAACCTAGGCATGCTAGAAACCGCCCCGCCGGCAAAGGGTCTACGCGCCATACTGCGCTACGACCTGCCTGCGTCACTTGTCGTATTCCTGGTGGCACTCCCACTGTCGCTCGGCATCGCCGTCGCGTCCAACGCGCCCATCCTGGCCGGCATCATCGCCGCCATCGTCGGCGGCATCGTCGCCGGCGCGCTCGGCGGCTCGCCGCTGCAGGTGAGCGGACCGGCCGCCGGCCTGACCGTCGTCGTCGCCGGATTGATCGCCCAATTCGGCTGGGGCGTGACGTGCGCCATCACCGTCGGCGCCGGCATCCTCCAGATTCTGTTCGGCCTGAGCCGCGTGGCCCGGGCCGCGCTGGCCATCCCGCCGGTCGTCGTCCACGCCATGCTCGCGGGCATCGGCATCACCATCGCGCTGCAGCAGCTGCACGTGCTGCTGGGCGGCAAGTCCAACAGCAGCGCGTGGGAGAACATCCACGAGCTGCCGGCGCAGCTGATGAACGTCCACGGCCCCGGCTTCGTGCTCGGCATGCTGGTCATCGTCACGCTCGTGGCGTGGCGCTGGGTGCCGGCACCCGTCAACCGGATCCCCGGTCCGCTGGTCGCCATCGTCGGTGTGACGGCGCTGTCCGTTCTGCTGCCGTTCGACGTCAAGCGCATTCAGATCAACGGCTCGCTGCTGGACTCGCTGTCTTTGCCGACCCTGCCCGACGGACAGTGGGCCGCCGTCTTCGCGGGCGTCCTGACCGTCGCCCTCATCGCCAGCGTCGAGAGCCTGCTGTCGGCCGTCTCGGTCGACCGCATGCACAACGGCCCGCGCACCAACTTCGACCGTGAGCTGATCGGCCAGGGCGCGGCCAACACCATCTCCGGCGCCATCGGCGGCCTGCCCGTCACCGGCGTCATCGTGCGCAGCTCGACCAACGTCGCCGCGGGCGCCAAGACCCGGGCTTCGGCCATCCTGCACGGGTTCTGGATCCTGCTGTTCGCGGTGCCGTTCGCCGGCCTGGCCCAGCTGATCCCGACGTCGGCGCTCGCCGGCCTGCTGATCGTCATCGGCTGCCAGTTGGTCAAGAAGGTGCACATCGAAACCGCCCGGCGCACAGGCGATATCGCGGTTTACGCCATCACGGTGCTCGGCGTCGTCTTCCTCAACCTGCTCGAGGGTGTGCTGATCGGCCTCGCCCTGGCGGTCGCCCTGACGGTGTGGCGCGTCATCCGGGCCAAGATCGTCACAGAGCACGTCGCCGGCAACGACTGGCGCATCGTGATCGAGGGCTCGGTCAGCTTCCTGTCGCTGCCGCGCCTGACCTCGGCTCTGGCTTCGGTGCCGACCGGTTCCGACGTCACCGTCGAGCTGTCGGTGGACTTCATCGACCACGCCGCCCACGAGACCATCGACGAGTGGAAGCGCCAGCACATCGCCGGCGGTGGCTCCGTCGAGATTCACGAGCACGGCACCGCCGAGCTGCACAGCGCGGCCGCCGGTCCGCCGACCCGCACGTTCACGCCGTTCGACAAGCGTTCGGGTGTCGTCCCGTGGAAGTCGCAGCCGCAGACCTCGTCTGTGATGGAGGGTCTGGAGACCTACCACCGCCGCACCGCACCCGTGCTGCGTCCGCACATGGAGGACCTGGCCCACGCCCAGAAGCCGGAGACGCTGTTCATCACCTGCGTCGACTCGCGGGTCGTGCCCAACGTCATCACCAGCAGTGGCCCCGGTGACCTCCTGACCGTCCGCAACGTCGGCAATCTGATCCCGGAGGGACGCGCCGACGCCTCGGTCGAGGCCGCCATCGCCTTCGCCGTCGAGGTCCTGGAGGTCCGGTCGATCGTGGTGTGCGGCCACTCCAGCTGCGGCGCCATGACCGCGCTGCTGGGCGGCGACCAGGGTCACGACCAGCACCTGCACACCTGGTTGGAGCACGGTGACGCGACGTTGCGCGCCTTCGATGAGGGCCGCCACCCCGTTGCCGTCGCGGCGGCCGAGGAAGGCTTCGGCGTCGTCGACCAGCTGTCGATGGTCAACGTCGCGCTCCAGGCGCAGACGCTCGCCGCCCACCCGCTGGTCCGGGCCCGGCACCGCGCCGGCGACCTCGAGGTGATCGGGCTGTTCTATGACATCGGCACCGCGGCCGCCCTCCGGGTGACGCCGGTCAGCGTGGACCGTCTGGTCGAGGTTGCCGAGTAGTACCTGATTGATCCTGCGCCCAGGGCCGTACCCCGCGAGAGCGGCAGGCCCTGGGCGCAGTGTCATTTCCGGGTCCAGTTCAGCTCAGCCGCAGCAGCATCCGCCGGACGCCTGCGCGCCGGACGGGAGCTCGACGTTCGGCAGTTCGCCGTCGGGCCGCCAGTCGAACGGGAAGTGCTTGCTGGAGGCGCCGACGTACTCGTGGGAGAAGTCGAAGCCGACGGCGTCGGCCTTCTTGACCACGCCCCACGTCGCCACCTGGCCCGGGCCGACTTCCGCGCCCGGAGCGTTGACGGTCGTCACGCGACGGTTCGGATCGGCCGTCGGCCCCGTCAGCGCGTCGACGCGGACGTCGACCTTGCCCGGAATCTCCGCCCGCCAGTAGGCGAGGTCGTCGGCCGCGGCGAAGTTGATCGGCGCGTACTCGATGCCCCGCAGCTCGCTGATCAGACTGCCAAACTCCCCCGGCCAGCCGCCCTCGTCGCCGCGGAAGATCCGCTCCAGAGCCGCGCGCTGATCGGCGTCGGCCTTCTCGTCGATGTAGAACATCAGCTTCATGGTGGCGTCCGGGTCGCCGATCCACATGTTGCCGGCGAACTCACCCAGGGCCACCACCCCGAGACCGCTGAGATCGGTTGTGCCGTAATGCCCTTCGTGCACCTGCCAGACGAGAGTGAACAGGCAGTCGCCGTGCGTGGGCTCCTGCGCGAAGCTGCACGGGCAGGGCAGTTTGCAGCTGCACACATCGAACCACTCGCCGCGTAGATGCCAATCGGTCTTCGGAGTTGCCGCCACCGTCATCGCTGAATCCCTTCTCGTTTGCATACCCCCTGGGGGTACCTGACGTGGACGACGTTACGCAGCGCGGCGAGCGTGCGTCAAGTACCCCCAGGGGGTATGTTTCTATGAGTTTGGCGAGCCTGACCGGGCAGTGCTGCATCCACCCTGAAGCCAGGGCGAAAAAGTGCGAGAGACGACGACCCTCAACGCAGGGTCAATAGGGAATCAGCCGCGGGTGCCGTTGACCCTGCAACCAGGGCCCAAAAGTCCGAGTAACCAAGACCCTCAACGCAGGGTCAACGCAGAAGCGCGGGCAACTCCGCGGAACTACCGCCCCGCCATACGCTCCAGGCGCGCGATGCGGTCCTCGATGGGTGGGTGCGTCGAGAACAGCTTGCCGATCTTCTCGCCGGCCCGGAACGGGTTGGCGATCATCAGGTGGGCCTGGTCGGCCAGCTGGGGCTCAGGAGGCAGCGGGGCCTGCTGGACGCCGGCGCTGATCTTGCGCAGCGCGCTCGCCAGCGCCAGCGGGTCGCCGGTCAGCTCGGCGCCCGACTGGTCGGCCTGGTACTCGCGTGAGCGCGACACCGCCAGCCGGATGATTGTCGCGGCCAGCGGACCGACGATCGAAAGCACCAGCAGCACAAAGGGATTGGGCCGGTCGTCGCGGTCGCCGCCGAACATGCCGATGAAGTAGGCGACGTTGACCAACGCCGTCACCACCGACGCCATGGCGCCCGCCACGCAGGAGATCAGGATGTCGCGGTTGTAGACGTGCGAAAGCTCGTGTCCCAGCACGGCGCGCAGTTCGCGCTCGGTGAGGATGTTGAGGATTCCCGTGGTGCAGCACACCGCGGCGTTGCGGGGGTTACGTCCCGTCGCGAAGGCGTTGGGGGCGGCGGTGTCACTGATGTACAGCTGCGGCATGGGCTGGCGCGCCGTGGTGGCCAGCTCGCGGACGATGCGGTACATGGCCGGCGCCTGCATCTCGCTGACCGGCTGCGCATGCATGGCCCGCAGCGCCATCTTGGCGCTGTTGAAGTAGACGTAGGCGTTCATGCCGATGGCGAACAGCACCGCCAGGTACATGATGTTCTTGCCGAACAGCGACCCGATCAGCACGATGAGCGTCGAGAAGCCCACGAGCAGCGCGAACGTCTTCGCGGTGTTCGCGTGCGGGTTCCACGTCATCGGCTACCTCCTCCAGCGCAGTCAAACTCACTGAATTGAACGCTCGGCAACTGGTGCCTGGTTCCGGGGTGTCCCGGTGGGAGGTCAGCCGTGGCGGTCAGCGGTGTACTCGACCAGGTTGAGCAGCGCCAACCGGCCCGGCAGGTCCGGCAGGTTGTCCAGCTCGGCACGAGCGTCCGCGGCGAAGCGCTGCACGGTGCGCTTGGCCTCGACCATGCCCTGCGACGCGCGCAGCAACGCCAGCGCCTCGGCGAGGTCGGCGTCGTTGTCGATGGGCTTGGCCAGCAATACCCGCAGCCGGTCAGCGTCGGGACCGGTTTCCTGCAGTGCGTACAGCACCGGCAGGGTGTGCACGCCTTCGCGTAGATCGGTGCCCGGCACCTTGCCCGACTCGTCGGGGTCACTGTCGATGTCGATGATGTCGTCGGAGATCTGGAAGATGGTGCCGACGATGCCGCCGAGCCGGCTCATCCGCTCGATCTGCTCCTGATCGGAACCGGAGAAGGTCGCGCCGAACCGGCCGGACGCCTCGATCAGGCATGACGTCTTCTCGTACACGACCTTCAGGTAGTGCTCGACGGGGTCAGCACCTTCGAGGGCGCCGCGGGTCTCGCGCATCTGGCCGGTCACCAGCTGGGCGAAGGTGTCGGCGATGACGCGGACCGCGTCCGGACCCAGCCGGGACACCAGCCGCGAGGCGGTGGCGAACAGGTAGTCGCCGGCCAGGATCGCGATGTTGTTGCCCCAGCGGGCGTTTGCGCTCTCCGCGCCGCGTCGGACCTGGGCCTCGTCCATGACGTCGTCGTGGTACAGCGTCGCCAGGTGCACCAGCTCGATGACGGCGCCGGCGATCGCGACGTCGTTGTTGTCGGGGTCCGGCCCCAGCGACGCCGACAACACGGTGAACAGCGGACGGAACCGCTTGCCACCGGCCTGGAACAGGTGCTGGACCGCTTCGGCCATCAGCTCGTCGGCTTTGCCCAGCTCGGTCGACATCAGGTCTTCGATGCGCGCGACCGCGTCACGAACCTGCGCGGCGAAGGCGGCGTCACCAAAGTCCACGCCCGCGACCACTGTCGCTGGTGTCTTCATGGGTCCAACATACTGGGCGGCATGGTCGTGCACGCAGATGTGGTCGTGGTCGGAGCCGGGCCGGCAGGTTCCGCCGCTGCCGCCTGGGCAGCGCGCCGGGGCCGCGACGTCCTGGTGATCGACTCGGCGCAGTTTCCCCGGGACAAGGCCTGCGGCGACGGGCTGACGCCGCGGGCCATTGCCGAACTGCGTGAGCTGGGACTCGGCGAGTGGCTCGACGGCCACGTCAGCCACCACGGGCTGCGGCTGGCCGGCTTCGGCGCGCAGCGCGAGGTGCGCTGGCCGGGGCCGTCGTTCCCGGCCACCAGCAGCGCGGTTCCCCGCGCCGAGCTCGACGACCGGATTCGTCAGGTCGCCGCCGACTCCGGGGCGAAGATGCTGCTGGGCGTCAAGGCCGTCGCCGTCTCCCACGATGCGGCCGGCCGGGTGACCACGTTGCAGCTCGACGACGGACAAGAGGTGAGCTGCACCGAACTCATCGTGGCCGACGGCGCCCGCTCGACGCTGGGCCGTGTCCTGGGCCGGCAATGGCACCAGGAGACGGTGTACGGCGTCGCGATCCGCGCCTACATCGCGACGCCGCGGCACGCCGAGCCGTGGATCACGTCGCACCTGGAGCTGCGCTCCCCCGCGGGGGAGGTGCTGCCGGGCTACGGCTGGATCTTCCCGCTGGGCAACGGCGACGTGAACATCGGCGTGGGTGCGCTGGCCACCGAGAAACGTCCGGCCGACGCCGCGCTGCGCCCGCTACTGGCCCACTACACCAACCTGCGCCGCGACGAGTGGGGCTTCGAAGGTCAGCCGCGGCTGGCCAAGTCGGCGCTGCTGCCGATGGGCGGCGCGGTGTCGGGCGTCGCGGGACCGAACTGGATGCTCGTCGGCGACGCCGCCGCATGCGTCAACCCGCTCAACGGCGAGGGCATCGACTACGGCCTGGAGACGGGAAGGCTGGCCGCCGATCTGCTGGGCTCGGGTGACCTCAGCGCGGCCTGGCCCGCACTGCTGCAGCAGCACTACGCCGCCGGGTTCTCGGTGGCGCGCCGATTGGCGATCCTGCTGACCGTGCCGAAGTTCCTGCCGCTGACGGGGCCTGTCGCGATGCGATCGCAGTACCTGATGACGGTCGCGGTACGGGCCATGGGCAACCTCGTGACCGAGGAGGACACCGACATGATCGCCCGCATCTGGCGCCGGGCCGGACGTGGCTCGCGCCGGCTGGATCAGCGCAAGCCGTTCAGCTGACCGACCGCGCGAACCCGACGATGTCGCGGACGGTGGCCGCGAAGACCTCGGGCATGGCGCCGGCGAGCAGGATGTCCCCGGCGTGGCAGGTGCCGGCGACGATCCGCCCGACGACGCTGACGCCGGCCGCGGCCAGCCTGCGGTAGTAGATCAGGCCCTCGTCGCGCAGCGGTTCGAGCTCGTTGACCGAAATGACATGCGGCGGAAGGCCTTCCAACTCCACACTGGTGGCCGCCCCGGCCCAGCAGGTGCCGTCTTGCGCGTGCTGCTGGTCGGGGTCATAGATAGAGCCCAGCAGCGCCAGTTGCAGGCAGCTGATGAAGTACCCGTCGTTCTCCCGCAGCGACGGCAGGTCCTCGGCGTCCTCGAGCCACCGGTTCGAGATGTACGGGCACTGGGCGTAGACGCCGGCGATCTCGTCGATCCAGCCCTCCCGCTTGGCTTTCAGCGCGACCGTCAGCGTCAGGTTCCCACCGCCGGACTCCCCCGACACGATCAGGTGGCTGATCCCGAGCTCGTCTTTGTGCGCCGCCGTCCAGCGCACGGCCGCCGCGCCGTCGTTGAGCCCGGCCGGGAACGGGTGCGGACCGAGCGCGCCGCCCGAATTACGGAACTCGACGCCGACGACGACGAGCCCTGCGGCCGCAAGGTTTTCGCGGAGGCGGACGTACTGGATGTCGGCGGCGCTGAGGATCGCCATGCCACCGCCGTGCAGGTGCACAACCGCGGGCAGCGGACCGTCGGCAGCGGTGGGTCGGCTGATGAACAGCGTGATCTCGTTGCCGTCGGCACCGGTGATGGTGGTGGTCGTGGTGGTGACGCCCTCAGGTGCGGGGGCCTGGTCCCCCAGCATCTTCAGCACGGCACCGGTCCCCTGCTCCGCGAACGCGGTTCACCGTGGGCGGAAAGTTACCGGTATTCGCAGAGGTAGGCGGTCTCGACCTCGACGCGGACGCCGAACTTGCTGTCGGCCGGCACGGTGAATTGCGTTCCGGCGGCGAAGGTTTCCCACTCGTCGCTGCCGGGCAGCTTGACGGTCAGGGCGCCGGACACCACGTGCATGATCTCGAGGCTCGAGGTGCCGAATTCGTATTCGCCGACGGCCATGACGCCGACGGTCGCGGGGCCCTCGGCGGGCGCGAACGCGATCGATGCGACCTTGCCATCGAAGTACTCATTGACCTTGAACAACACATCTCCTCGAACTCAGGTGAGGAGTCGGGATATCCGGGGCCTACGGCATCACGTACTTGTGGACTCCGAGGATGGCGTTCTCGTCGGCCGGTTCGGTGGTGCACTCGTGCAGCGCCGCCCGCACCTTCTCGGTGTCCATGCCGGTGCCGATGCACACCAGTTGGGTGCCGGTGCCGCGCCGCTTCTGCAGCCGCAGGGAGCCGCCCACCAGCTGCAGCAGGTATCGGTGTCCGGCGCCGAAGTCGACGAAACCCTTTGCCCGGTAAAGCCCTTCGGGCCGGTCACGCAGCAGGGCCAGCAAGCGGCGCGGGTTCAGCACGTCGCCGGTGATGTATTCGACGGACTGGTAGACGGGATGGTCGTGGTCGTGATCGTCGTGCAGCAGCTCGTCGAACGACAGCTGGGCCTGCGGCGCGCGTTCCGGAATGTCGATAAGCAGCGTCGGGTCGATGCGCGCGAAATCGGTGGGCTGCACGGGGACTCGCGGATTCTGCGCGCGAATCCGGGCCAGCACGGCGTCGACGTCGGCGACTTCACTTGCCCGGTTGAGCACCACCAGGTCGGCCACCGGCAGCCCGTGCCCGAACTCCGGCTCGCATCCGTTGACCACCAGGATCAGGCCGGCGTAGTGGAAGTCATCCGAATCGGCCGTCATGATGGTGCGCGCCACCGCGGGCGGCTCGGCGACGCCGCTGGCCTCCACCACGATCAGATCCAGGGCCGGGCGGACGGCGGCGAGCTTGCCGAGCATCTCGGCCACCTCACCGTCCTCCGCGACGCAGCAGATGCACCCGTTCGACAGTGACGCCATGGCGTCGACCTGACCGGCGACCAGCATCGCGTCGATGTTGACGGACCCGAAGTCGTTGACCAGCACGCCGATTCGCGCCCCGCGGCCGTTACGCAGCAGGTGGTTCAGCAGCGTGGTCTTGCCCGCACCGAGGAAGCCGGCGACGGCGAGGACGGGCAGGCTCACGGCTTGACAGCGGCGTGCAGCGCGACGATCCCTCCGGTCAGGTTGCGCCAGCGCACCTGCGACCAGCCGGCCGCCTCGATCTTGCAGGCCAGGTCGTCCTGATCGGGCCACGCCCGGATCGACTCGGCGAGATAGACGTACGCCTCGGGGTTGGACGACACCGCGGTGGCCATCGTCGGGAGCGCCTTCATCAGGTACTCCTTATAGGCCGTCGCGAAGAGGCGGTTGGTGGGCGTGGAGAACTCGCACACCACCAGGCGGCCGCCGGGCCGCGTCACCCGGGCCATCTCGCGCAGGCCGGCGCTGAAGTCGACGACGTTGCGCAGCCCGAAGCTGATGGTCACCGCGTCGAAGACGCCGTCGTCGAACGGCAGCTTGGTGGCGTCACCGGCCACCTTCGGGACGTTGCGGGCTGCGCCGGCGGCGAGCATCCCGACCGAGAAGTCGCAGGCCACACACCAGGCGCCCGACGTCGCGAGCTCGACGGTCGACACCGTCGTCCCGGCGGCGAGGTCCAGAACCTTGTCACCTGGGCCGATGCCCAGCGCGGCGCGCGTCTGCCGCCGCCAGAACCGGTCCTGACCCAGGGACAGCACGGTGTTGGTGATGTCATAGCGACGGGCGACGCCGTCGAACATCGACGCAACCTCGTGCGGATCCTTCTCCAATGACGCGCGACTCACGGATATGACGCTACCGGCTGGTCCTGCGCCCCGCGTCTGCGGCGGCCCCGGGAATGGAACGGCCACCACGGGAGCTGTAAGCCGCATGGGTCAAAAGGTCTGGTTCATCACGGGGACATCGCGCGGGTTCGGACGCGAGTGGACGGCCGCGGCGCTGGAGCGCGGCGACAAGGTGGCCGCGACGGCGCGGGACGTGTCGACGCTCGACGACCTCGTCGCCAAGTACGGCGACGCGCTGTTGCCCATCGCGCTCGACGTCACCGACCGCGACGCCGACTTCGCCGCTGTGAAGGCGGCGCACGAGCACTTCGGCCGGCTGGACGTCGTCGTCAACAATGCGGGCTACGGCCAGTTCGGTTTCATCGAGGAGTTGTCGGAGGCCGAGGCGCGGGACCAGATCGAAACCAACGTGTTCGGCGCGCTGTGGATCACGCAGGCGGCGCTGCCGTACCTGCGGGCGCAGGGCAGCGGGCACATCATCCAGGTGTCCTCGATCGGTGGCATCAGCGCATTCGCGGGCCTCGGCGCGTACCACGCGTCCAAGTGGGCGCTCGAGGGTTTCTCACAGTCGCTGGCCGCCGAAGTGGAGCGGTTCGGTATTCACGTCACCTTGATCGAGCCCGGTGGCTTCTCGACCGACTGGGGCGGCGCGTCGGCGAAGCGGACCACGGAACTGCCGGAGTACGAAGGATTTAGGGCAGATGTCGCGCGCTGGCGCAGCGAGCGCAATGCGGTACCGGGCAACCCGGAGGCCTCGGCGGCCGCGGTGCTCAAGATCGTCGACGCCGAAAAGCCGCCGCTGCGAGTCTTTTTCGGCAGCGCACCGCTGCAGATCGCCAAGACCGACTACGAAAACCGGTTGCGCACCTGGGAAGAGTGGCAGCCGGTGTCCGAGCTGGCGCAGGGCTGAACGAAGGAACTCCGATGGCGGGATTGAAATTCGTCCGACGGGACGACGGGTTGACCTATGAGTTCACCGAAGACGGCGAGGCGCACGGGTTTCCGTCGTACAAGCGGGTCGATCTGGACATCTGGTGCCGACGGCTGCCGCACTTCGGATGGGTGGTGTGCACGGAGCGTGGTGCGGTGTCGAGTCGCCCGTTCGACCACGCGGGGTTCGGTTACCTGCCGCCCGAGGGTGCGTGGGTGAGTCGCAAGGACGACCGCTCGTATGTGTACGACCTGGTCCATGTGAGCTGATCTTCTCTGATCGAGCGTGCGTGTTTCTGCGCACGCTCGATCAGCATGTGCAGTTTCGTCGCGCTCGGCGGCCGCGAGCGGGACGTTTTTGTACACCAAATGCGGTGTGTCGCAGTACAAACACGGCCGCTCGCGGGAGGTGGCGTGCGCGGAAATGCTCGCGGGGAAAAAGAGCGCTAGGCAGCGAGGGCGCGGCGCTCGCCGAGGACGGCGGCGTAGTGGCCGAGCAGTTCGTCGCACACGGCGGGCCAGGTGCGGCCCAGCACGCTGCGGCGGGCGGCGAGCGAGTAGCGGGACCGCTCGGCGAGCAGGTGATCGACCGCGGCCGGCAGCGCCGCCTCGAAATCCGCTACCGGCAAGAGCAATCCGGTGTGCATGGGCGTCACCAGGTCACGCGGGCCGCCGGCGTCGGGCGCGATGACCGGCAGACCGGACGCCATGGCCTCCTGGACGGCCTGACAGAAGGTCTCGTGCTCCCCCGGGTGCACGAAAACGTCCATGCTGGCGTATGCCGTGGCCAGTTCCCGGCCGTACAGTGCGCCGGTGAAAACTGCTGTGGGCATGAGTTTTTCGAGCTTGGTCTGGTCGATGCCCTCGCCGACCACGACAAGCTGCAGGTCGTCGCGGCCGGCCAGCGCGGCCAGCCGCTCCACGTGCTTCTCCGGCGCCAGACGGCCGACGAAACCCACCACCGGCTTGCCTTCGGGCGACCACTGCGCCCGCAGCGCGGCGCTGCGCGCCGACGGCGCGAAACCCGTGACGTCGACGCCGCGACCCCACTTGTGGACGCGCGGAATGCGATGGGTGACAAGGTCTTCCATCGTCGCGCTGGACGGCGCCAGGGTCCGGTCGGCACGCGAGTGCAGGTGCCGGTTCCAGGCCCACGCGGTTTTCGTCATCATGCCGACGCCGTAACTCTGCGCGAAACCGGCGATGTCGGTCTGAAACACCGCGACGGTCGGGATGCCGAGGAAGCGCGCGGCGTGCAGCCCGCCGTAACCCAGCAGCGCCGGCGACGCCAAGTGCACCACGTCAGGCTGAAAATCGCGCAGTACCCGCACAATTCGCGGCCGCGGCACACCCAGCGGCAACGACGTCACCTTGGGGAACATCCGGGACGGGATACGGTGCACGGGCACATCGCCGTGGAACGTGTCCGCGGGCTTTTCCCCCCGGGGCGTGTCGGGCGCGATGACCAGCGCCTCATGGCCGTTCCGGTGGAGGTGCTCCAGCACCCGGAGCACCGAATTGGTGACGCCGTTGACATTCGGGAGAAAGGACTCCGCCACGATCGCAACTCGCACACCTGCAGGCTGGCAGCGCAGCCTGACCGTCAGGTGACCGTCAGGGATCCGCGACGCGAAGACACGCACAACTCGGGTACCACCGGTATCGTCTGTCGCACCGCGGCGAGAAAGGGGTCGGCATGCGTCTACCTCGGCTGATCCTTGTTCTGGCCACCGCGCTGGCGCTTCTCACCGCATCAACCGGCTGCGGCCGCACCGTCACCGGATCGGCACTGCGGGACCCGGATCTGCCGGGCGTCACCCTCACCGCGGACGGCTTCGGCATCATCGCGGGCCGGCCCGACGCCCCCGCGCAGATCGAGGTGTACACCGAGCCGCAATGCACTCACTGCGCGCACCTGCAGGACACCGACGGGCCGGAGATGAAGAGCATGATCGCCCTCGGTCTGCTGACCGTCACCTACCGCCCGGTGACCTTCCTGGACACCGAGTACGGCTATTCGGCCAAGGTCGCCAACGCGATGTTCCTCGCCGCAGCACACGGCACGTCGGCGCCCGCCCTGCAGGCGTACGTCGCGACGCTGTGGGGCCACCAGAATCCGGGCGGGTCGGCGCCGTCGGACGGTCAGCTCGCGGGCTGGGCCGCCGACGCCGGGGTCAGCGCCGAGGCCGTGACCACCATCCAGTTCGGTGAACACGCCGTCGACACCGACGAGATGACGATGACCAACGAGACCCGGCTGCAGGAGATCCGCGACGGCGACGCCGGCACACCCACGGTGTACGACCTCACCGGCAACACCGTGGTGGACATCCAGGAAACCGAGTGGCTGGCGAAGCTGACGGCGGGGCGGCAGACCTAACCCAGTCGGCGCTGCACGAGAGTGACGATGCCGAGCAGCACACCGGCGACCAACCAGCCGACGACGGCGATCGAGCCGGCCGGGATGACGGCCAGCGACGCGTTGCGGTTCTGCACCCGCACCAGGTCCGGGTTGCTGCGGTCGTATTCGACGTAGATGCGCATCCCGGTTTCCAGCTCGGACGGGTACAGCACGCCCAGCTCGGGCCGGTAGGTGACGCGGTCGGGCGTCACGAACTCGATGGTGGAGCGCCGCGGACCGGCCGAGAGCACCTCGGCGGCCGCCGTCCCCATGTTGTGCTCGATCTGCTGATCGTTGCGCCACGCCCCCAGCACCAGCAGCACCGACTGCAGTGTCACCAGGCAGGCCATGATGACGATGCCGATCCGGATCCGGCGGATGACCCGCTGTGACCGGGTCTCCTTGCCGTTGCCGAAGAGGCGCAGAATCAGGTTGTCCCAAAACGTGTTCAACCGGCAGCGCAGGGGTTCGGGAATCACGGAGCGGCCTTGATCGCCGCCCGTATCGAAGCGTGCAACGACCGTAGGGTGGACCGGTCGGCCTTGACCTCCAGCACCCGCATCCCCTCGAAGGGTTCGCGCAGCGCGGCGGCCAGTCCGTCGGCCTCCACCTGCCGGCACTCGACGTGGTACGCCCGGCACAGGGCCGCGACGTCGACGTCGTGCGGGGTGCCGAAGATGCGCGACGACACGTCGGAGAACCGGGGATCGCCCTGCTCCAGCAATTCGAAGATGCCGCCGCCGTTGTCGTTGGAGACCACGATGGTCAGCGCCTTGGGCGTCGGCTCGGTGGGGCCGATCAGCAGGCCCGAGCTGTCGTGGACGAAGGTCAGGTCACCGATGAGCGCGACGGTCCGGCCCGCGGTGTGGGCGAGCGCGGCGCCGATCGCTGTCGACACCGTGCCGTCGATACCGGCGACACCGCGATTGGACCGCACCGAGATGCCGTGCGAGTTCAGCCCGACGAGCGCGGCGTCACGCACCGGGTTGGAGGCGCCGAGCACCAACTGGTCGCCGGGCTGCAGTCCGTCGGCGACGGCGGCCGCCACGTGCAGGCCGGTGGTCAGTTCATAGGCCGCGAGCTGGTCACGCACGGCGTGCTCGGCACGCGCGTTGGCGTCGGCGCACTTCGCGAGCCAGGCCGGATCGGGCGTGCCCGACGTGATGGCGCGGGTGCCGGTGGCCTGCGAGTTGCCCGACACGTCGGGCCAGCGCGGGCCGGTGGTCAGCGCGTAGACGGGCGTGTGTGGGTCGGCCAGCAAGGTCGACACCGGCCGGTGCAGGGTAGGCCGGCCCAGCATGATCACCTGCTGCGGCCGGACCAGCGACAGCGCCAGCGGGTGCAGCGGGTTGTCGGCCGGCGGCGCGGTCGGTTCGGCGACCGTCGGCAGGTGCGCCAGGTTCTCGTGGCGGCCCGCACCATGGCCGGCGATGACGACGGTGTCGGCCGTCAGGTCGATCTCGAGGGGCTGGTCGAACGTGACAGGCGGCGTGTACGTCCACGGCCGGCCGTCGGGGCGGCCTTCCGGCGCGTAGGGGCCATCTTCGGCGGTGTCCGGGACCAGCGGCTCCCGCAGCGGGATGTCGAACTGCACGGGTCCGGCATTGGCGGTGCGAGAACCTTTGGCCGCCACCAGAACCCGGCACGTCGCCGACCGCCACTGGGCGTTGGCCGCGGCCACGTCGGCCGTCGGCTCGGCCAGGCCGAGGCTGATGGTGGCCCGCACCTGGTTGCCGAAATAGCCGAGCTGCTCCATGGTCTGGTTGGCGCCGGTGCCCAGCAGCTCGTAGGGCCGGTTGGCGCTCAGCACGATCAGCGGCACGCGGGCGTAGTTGGCCTCGATCACCGCCGGGCCGAGATTGGCCACCGCGGTGCCCGACGTCATCGCGATGCACACCGGTGAGCCGGCGGAGACGGCGAGGCCGACCGCCAGGTAACCGGCGGTCCGCTCGTCGATGCGGACGTGCAGCCGCAAGCGGCCGGCCCGGTCGGCGTCGGCCAGCGCGAACGCCAGCGGCGCGTTACGCGAACCGGGGCACAGCACCACATCGCGGACGCCGCCGCGAATCAGTTCGTCGACGACGACCCGCGCCTGAATCGTCGACGGGTTCATTGCTACAGCGTGTCACACCGGGTTGGCGGCGAAGAATTCCAACATCGCGGCGTTCACCGCATCGGGACGCTCGATGAAGCCGAGGTGCCCGGCGTCGGGGATTTCCAGGTAGCGGCCCAGCGGGATCGCGTCGGCCACCTCCTTGGACAGGTGCGGCGGCAGCACGACGTCGTCGGCGAAGCCGATCACCTGCACCGGCACCGCGATCTGGCGGTAGGCCGGCAGCCGGTTGGTCTCCGGCGCGACGGCAAGCTGCGCCCGCAGGCCCGGGGTGGGCTTCGTGGGCCACATGGTGAACATCTCGATCCAGTCCTGGACGGCACGGTCGTCATTCAGGGTCTTGGGTGAGAAGTTCTCCAGCAGCCGGTTTTTCGCGTCCACCTCAGGCGGCAGCTCGATGCCGGCAGCCAGCAGCGCACGCTCGGCCTCCCGGAAGAACGTCCGGGCGCGATCCTCCCGGCCGCGCGTGGCCATGAGCACCGCCGAGGACACCAGCTCGGGCCGGGCGACCATGAGCTCCTGGGCGATGAACGACCCCATCGACACCCCGACGACGCGCACCGGGCCGCCGACGACCTTGTTGATCAACGACGCGGTGTCCGCGACCGCCTGGTCGGTGGAGAAGCCGATGGCGTTCTCGGTGGCGCCGATACCGCGGTTGTCGAACGTGATGCAGCGGAAGCCGGCCCGCTGAAACGCCGGTACCTGATGCAGGTGCCAGGTGCGGCCCGCGCCGCCCCGTCCCGCGATGAACAGCACCGGCTCGCCGGATCCGCCACGGTCGTCGTATGCCAGATTCACCCGGCCGAGGTTACTGGACCCGGGATTTGTGCACGATTTTCCGCGGTGGGCGCGGAAAATCGTGCACAAATCGCTAGGTCAACGGCGGGAACGGACCTTTTTGACGGCCTGGTCCCACAGCAGTGCCGTGGTGTGCTTGAGTGCCGTCGGCTTGAGGAGCTCACGCGACATCAGGGCCGTTTCACTGGCCTTGGTGGCCGCCGAGGCCTTCGACATGTGCCCGGAGTCGAACGGCGGTTGCGGGTCGTATTCCATGGACAGCTGGATCGCCTTGGCCTTGTCCTCACCGGCGATCTGGGCGGCCAGCCACAGGCCGAGGTCGATGCCGGCCGAGACACCCGCGCACGTGACGATGCGGTCGGCCGACTGCACGATGCGCTCATCGGTGACGGGTTCGACGCCGAACGTGCGCAGCAGCTGCACGGCCGCCCAGTGCGACGTCGCGCGCTTGCCCTTCAGCAGTCCGGACGCGCCCAGGATCACCGAACCGGAGCACACCGACGCCGTCCACGTGGTGGTCTCGTGGGCTCGCCGCAGCCAGTCCAGCAGCTTCTCGTCGCGCGCGTGCTCCAGGGTGCTGAAGCCGCCCGGGATCAGGATGATGTCGGGCGTCGGCGTCTCGTCGAACGAGTGGGTGGCGCCCACCAGCAGCACGCCGGAGTCGGCGACGATCGGGCCCGGCTCGTGCCAGACGAACCGGACCTCGGTATCCGGCAGCCAGCGCAACGACTCATAGGGCCCGATGAAGTCGAGGGCCGTGAACCCCGGGTACAGGACGATGGCAACTTGCATGATTTCTCCCTACCTCGCGCCTTCTCTGCTCCTCGCGTGCGCGAAAGTTCTGCGGTACTGATCTGGTGAAACCGCAACGCGCCGAACAAAACTGCGACGCAGCGTCTCGGCGCTGCCGAAGCCGCACCGCGCGGCGATGGCGGTGACGGTGTCGTCGGTCTCGGTGAGCTGCCGACGGGCCGCATCGGTGCGGACCCGCTCGACGTACGCCGCCGGCGGCTCCCCCACCTCGGCGGTGAACGTCCGGGTGAAGTGCCGCGGGCTCATCGCAGCGGCGCGCGCCAGCTCCGGAACACTGTGCGCCCCAGCGGGTTCGGCCTCGATGAGCTCCTGCACGTCGCGAATCGGTTCCCGCTTGGCGCGCGGCATCCAGACCGGCGGCGCGAACTGCGTCTGCCCGCCGGGCCGGCGCAGGTACAGCACCAGCCACCGGGCGACGTTCTGGGCGACGTCGGTGCCGTAGTCGTCTTCGACGAGCGCCAGTGCCAGATCGATGCCCGCGGTGACGCCCGCCGCCGTCCACACCTGATCCGAGCTGCGGACGAAGATCGGATCGGCATCGACTGCGATGCAGGGGAATTCACTGGCCAGTTTCTCTGCCGAGGCCCAGTGCGTGGTAGCCGAGCAGCCGTCGAGCAGGCCGGCCTCGCGGCGAGGAACGCGCCGTTGCAGACGCTGACGATGCGGCGCGCGTGCGGTGCGGCGGTGCGAATCCAGTCGATGACGGCGGGGTCGGCCCGGGCTTCGTCGACCCCCATGCCGCCGGGCAGCACGATGGTGTCGATCGGTTCGTTCGGGTCGGGCGGCGGCTTGGTGACGAACTCGAGCCCGGTCAAGGTGGTGACAGGACCGCCGTCGGCCGCGGCCAGGACCGGCGCGTAGCCGTCGTCGCTCCGTCCCATCGCAGCCAGCTGCAGCGTGGCACCGGTGAACACCTCGAACGGGCCGACGACGTCGAGGGCCTGCACCCCGCGAAAGCCGAGCAGCACCACAGATCGCGTCACGCCTCTATCGTGCGACGCCCAGCCCCATGGCGTCTACGCCATGGGGCCCACAAATTAGGACAAACCTGTCGCTACCCGCGGCCGAGCAGGCTGCCGACGAGCCGCTGCAGTGGGCCGCGCGCCGAGTCCTCCACCACGGGCGCCTCGGCGCGTAGTACGGCGCCATAGCCCGCTGCCACGACGGCGTCGCACAGTTCGGCCGGGCCGACGTCACGGGCGGTCTCGATGGTGGCGGTCTTGGTGGCAAAACTGACCGACGCGTGCACGACGTCGATCTTGTTGAGTGTCTTCTGCACGCGGCGGGCACACATGACGCACGACATTCCGGTGATGTCGAGATAGCTGGTGCCGACTTCCGGTGCCTCCTGCCGGGGCTGAGTCACATCCGTCAATGTCATTTCCTCACAATCTGATCAGCGCCGAAGACACCGCGAAGTGGCTCAGGCGCACTGGTGCATTCCGCGACAGCCGCGAAATCGACGTCGACACTGGGATATTCGGCCAGATAGTCGGCATACGTGCGGCCCCGCAATCTGGCACCCAACCCGACCCACGCATCGAGTACCGCCCAGCGCTGCGGATTTCGGGCGGCCCACCCACTGCGGTCCAGCCGGTCCTTCCACTCCGCGAGGGCGATGGCCTCGAATCCGAGGCTGCCGAGAAACGCTGTGTAGGAGACTTTCTCGCCGCGCAGTACCGCCATGCCGCGGCCCAGCTCGACCGCCGGTGACAGCTGCGGAAGCAGACCGAGAATGCTGTGGGCGGCGGCCACGCCGGTGGTGACCTCTTCGGTGACGGGCACCACCGGGCACATCCGCAGCGTGGTGCAGGCATCGACCATCGCGACCAGGATGTCCGACGATTGCGCGAGTTGGCGGGCGTCGCCCAGCACCCGGGGCAGCCGCACCACCGAGAAGTCCAGATCGCTCGCGGCGCGGGACACGGCGATCTCCGCCAACGCCTTCGACGCGGCATAGGGGTACGGCGCGTGGCGGGGGTCGGTGACGCGGGGCGCCGTCACGTCGGCGTTGACCACGAAGGTCGACAGCTGCACCAAACCGGCGCCGCGCCGCGCACACGCATCGGCGAACGACGCCACCGCCGACACGTTGGCGGCCCGCAGCCGGTGGTAGGGCACCAACACATTCGTGTTGCCGATGCAGTTCACGACGGTGCGGGCGCCGACGCTGTCCAGAAGCGCACCCAGCTCCGCGGCGGTGAGGTGGTCAGGTATCCGCACGACGTCGACGCCGTCGACCGATTGCGCACCGGACCACGGGTTGTGTTCGGGCAGTGGTGATCTGGCAGCGAACACGACGTCGGGGCAGTCGAGGCCGGCATGTCTGCGGTCGAGAATCGCCTGCGCGAAGCCGGTGCCGAGAATGCCCGAGGCACCCAGGATCACGACGGTCTGTGCGCTGCCCCCGCGTGAGCGCTCGCGGGCGGCCGGTGCCGCCGGGTGCCCCACCGCCGCCAGATCGTCGGCGATCTGGGCCGCGGTCTCGTCGTCCATCCAGGTGTCGATGTCAGGCCGGCGGTCGACGACATTGGCCGCGGAGTCCGCACCGATCAGATCGAGAATGGACAGCTGCCAGTCGAGGAATCGTCGCGTCTCCGGCAGGATCCGGATCAGGTCCAGTGACCCGATGCCCTCATCCAACAGCGATGCGCTGGGCCCGATGGGACGTTCCAGCATCCGGCTCCACAGCTCGGCAAGCGCGGCGGCCCGCGGATCCTGATCGGCTTCGTCGCACGGAACCTCAATGTTCGCAGTGAGTTTCGCGCGGTCGACTTTTCCATTGGGCTGTCGTGGGATGCCCGGGACGCCGAAGACGGAGAACGCCGGTGTCCCTTGGCCTCTTGCCAGGCTCCGAACTCGGGCACGTGCAGCCGGATCGTCGTGTCCGGTGCGGGTCAGTGCGGATTGGAACCAGATACCCAGGCCGTTTCCGGCCGGTTCCACGGCGACATCGGATATCTCGGGGGCCGCCGCCAACTTGCGCAGCAGCGCGGCGGTGTCGAACCGCCTACCGGCGATCTTGACCACGGCGTCACGGCGCCCGGCCAGCACGGGATGGCCGCCGTCTGGCGTCACGCGGTCGCCGGTGGCGAACACCCGCTGCCGGGAGCCGTCCGGCGCCTGCACGGTGCCGAAGCTCGCGTTGTCCAGCCCGATGTAGCCGGCCGACACCAGCTCCCCGACGACAACGACCTCGCCGAACGCGACGAACACCGAGCCGGGTACCAGCGGGCGCCCTAGCCGCGCCCTGGCACGCGCGGGTTCATCGGCACCGATCGGCAAGTGCGTGACGACCACCGTCGTCTCGGTCGGGCCGTACGTCGAGACCAGCGAGATACCTTGGCCCGCAGCCGAATCCAGCCATTTGTCGACAGCAGCCGGGCGGACGGCCTCCCCGCCGATGATCACCTGGCGCAGCGCCGAGCCGCCCAGCGCCGCCAACGCCGCGTCGTCCTCGCACAGCAGGTGCCAGACCGCGGCGGGCAGGTCGAGCACGGTGGCGAGGTGCGCCGCGACATCGCGCGTCAACGCGGGCATGTCACCGGCGCGCATCGCGGCGGACCGCACCACGCGCGTGCCACACGACAGGGCGCCGAAAATCTCCTCGACGCTGATGTCCGAGGTCAGCGGGGCACACTGCAGGATGGTGTCCGCCGGCCCCCAGCCGTAGGCGTCCCGCGCCGCGGCACAGAAGATCGCCAGCGAACCGTGCGTCACGGGAACAAGTTTGGGGTTCCCCGTCGAGCCGGACGTCGGCATCACGTACGCGAGCCGGGAGCCCAGCAGGTGGTCGCGGCCAACCTCGCCGATGCGTTCTTCGACGACTTGTCTTGTCGCGCCGTCCAACTCGGCGCGAGGGCCGATGAGCTCGACCGCGTGTGCACCGATGGCGCACTGCTCGGCGATGGCCTCGACGCGTGCAGCCACGTCGCCGGGTGTCGCGCAGACGCTGTAGCCGCAGCCTGCCAGGTGGCAGGCAATCAGGAGCTCGACCGCACGCTGGGAATCGTCGTCGACGAAGACCAGTACGTCGCCGGGATCGACACCGCGGCCGACGATCTCGGCGATCCACTGGTCGACGCCGGGTCCGCGGCACTGGCCGAGATCCACGTCGAGGAACCATCCGCCCGCACCGGCTGGTCGTTGCACCGGTATCCCGCTGCCCGCTTCGAGCCGGCCGTCGGCGGCGAGCCCGGACCACTCGCCGACGGTCAGCGCGATCGGTAGGTCCCAGTGCGCGTCCATCGCTCGCAGGGCCGCGACGATGCGGTCGACGACGCCGGTTTGGCCCGCACCTTCGGGTTGATCGTGCCGGGTCCAGATGGCGAAGTCGATGGTGCGCCGCGCTTCATCGTGGACGCAGGCCACCGTCATCCCTTCCACCGGACCGATATCGGTGACCACCGGGGCTTCGGACAAGTACGGGCTCAGCTCCGCAGCGGACCGGCCGCGCAGGTAATTGACCGTCAGTGCGTCGACGGGTGCGCCGCGGGTGATCGCCAGATGCATACGGCGGTAACGCTCTTCACGGAACCACCGGCGTCGCAGCGCTTTGACGTAGCCCCGGTCGATCGCGGTCACCACGTCCCGGACCGCGGCGAACGGCGCGAATCGAACCGGGTGCGCGACCGAATTCACCAGACAGGTGGCGACATTCAACTCCGGCGCGCCGAAGCGGTTGTCCACCGGGTGCACGAGGTGAGCCTCGGTGCTCTGGCTCAGACTCGCGTGCACCGCCGTCGCGGCGGCCGCGACAAGGATGTTCAGCGGCACCTGCCGGGTCTCCGCGAGCGCGACGATCTCGTCATAGGCACGGTCAGCGACTCGACATGATTCCCGCAGCACGCCGCGGCCGGCGGTGCCGAGCGCCGCATCGTCCGAGCCCGGCGCGGAACTGCCGCGCCGGGCTCCGTCGGTCAGTTCGCGACGCACCGCGCCGACGTGGCGTTCGGTGGATTCCGCCACTTTCCCGTGCTCACTGCGGTGTGCCGCCGCAAGGAGCCCCAAACCCGCTGCGGCGCCGGCCTTCTGCTCGGGCCCGTCCAGATGCCGGGCCAGGTCGGCTTCGATGATCGCGGTCGCCGCGCCGTCGAGCAGGATGTGGTGGCTCTGTGCGTCCATCCCCACCACCCGGCCGTCGGCGACGGTGTGCACGACATAGCGCACCAATGGGGTACCGAGTATGCCGTCGGCCCACAGCTCCCCCGGCGCTGTTCGAGTTGGCCCGGGCTGTACGCGGGCGATGTCCTCGAACCGCAGCCGGGCGACGAGCTCAGGATAGCCGTCGCCGGTCGCCGGCGGCTCCAGCACGCACAGCTGAATCGGGTTGTCCAGCACCATGTTTTCCAGCGCCGACAGGAATGCCGCCGGCGCCAGCGGCCGGAACCGGTAACTCTTGCCGATCAGATACAGCGCGGGATCAGGGTCCTGCAGCACCCCGTGATAGATGTTCTGCTGCGAGATGCTCAGCGGAATCCGGCCGTCGTCAGACGCCGCCACGGATGCCCTCCAGCTCCCGGACCCAGCCTGCGATCGTCAGCTCACGCGCCAGACACTTCAGCAGCTCCGATTCCCGATCCACCCCAAGGCGTTTCATCAGCAGGACGAACCGCACCGAATCCAACCCGAGCTCGCGCAGATCGGTGGCGTCGCCGTCGAACAGATCGGATGCGTCGATGTAGAGCACGTCGCCGACAGCGGCCAGGACGCGTTCGCGGAGCCCGTCAGCCATGGACCGCCGCTGCCAGTGCGGTGCGAATGACCTTGCCGGACTGCGTCCTCGGTATCTCGGTCACCAGCGTGATGGTCGACGGCCTGGCCATCGACTCCGATTCCGCCCGATAGCGCGCCGCGATGGCCTGCTTGAGCTTGCGGGCCTGGCCTTCGTCGAGTTCCCCGGACGGGATCACCGCCAGGCCGATCAGCGCGCCGAACTCGGCATCGGGGATTTCGAAGCAGGCCGCCGCGCCGACACCGGGGACGCTCTCGGCGATGCGGTCCACCTCGTCGGGTGCGACATTGACGCCGCCGGAGATGATCATCTCCGCGGACCGGCCCTTGATGTAGAAGTACCCGTCGGCACCGCGCTCGAAGATGTCGCCGGTGTTCACCCAGCCGTCGACCAGGACTTCAGCGGTGCGCTCGGGATTGTTCCAGTACCCCAACATGTTTGCCGGTGACTTGATCCACAACGTGCCCGAGTCAGCGCTGTCTCCACCGGTCAGCCGGACCTCGACCCCGGGGTAGGGCCGCCCTACGGCGCCGGCCTCGATCCGGGTGATCGATCCGTCTGACGTTGGCAGACACAATGCGGTACAACCTGTTTCGCTCAGGCCGAAGACCTGAGCCGCATGAACGCCGGCCGCTTCGACGAAGTGCACGTCGGCCGCGATGGCACGCGAGCCTCCGTAGCCGATCATCCGCAGCGGCGGCAGCGCGACACCCGCCTTGACCTCCGACACCAGTCGCGTCAGCAGCGTGGGCACCAGACAGGTCGAGGCGATCTGGTTCGCGGTGAGAACCTCCGCCAGCGACGTGGAATTCTCACCGCCGGTCACACATTCACTGCCATGCATCAGGCAGTTCAGGATCCACCACAGGCCGCCGATGTGGCTGGCCGGCAGCGGCGAGTACGTGGCTTCTCCCACCACCCAGCTGATCCAGGTGAGGTTCTCGCGCGCCAGGATGTCGGCCACGGCGAAGAACGTGCGATTGGCCAGCAGTACGGCTTTCGGCTCACCGGTGGTGCCGCTGGTGAAGATCATCGCCAGCGGATCGTCGGCGCCCAGTTCCGCCGGCGCGACGACGGGCGCGTCGTCTCTGTGCTCCGCGACGTCGACGAGGATCACCGGGATCGCGCCGAGAGCACTCGGCAGTGCCGTCGCGTCCGCGCCCGGGGTCAGGAGAACCGCACTGGGGCCGGTGATGTCGCCGAAGCGCGCGACGGTCGCGGTCGGGACACCACGATCCACCAGCACCGCGATGGCACCGAGTTGTGCGCACGCCAGCACCGCGACGTAGGTCTCGGGGCCGTTGTCGGACATCACGAATACCCGGCCACCGCGAGAAACGCCGTGGTCCAGCAACTCGGCGGCCAGCCGATTCACCACCGCGGGGAGCCGGCCGTACGTGACGGCGCTGGTTCCGTCACAGCGCCGCAGCGCGATGGCCTGCGGGTGCTGCTGCGCCTGCGCGAGCAGCCGCCCCAATACGGTGCTCACGGGATGTTGAGGATCGCGAGTTCGAATTCGCCGGACGCGGATCCGCCGTCGTCGTCGTGGAACTCGATGGCGCACGGCACTTTCAGGTACCGCCAGGTCCGCTCGACGACTTCGATGCCTTCGCATGTCAGTCGGGCGGAGAACTTGCGCGCATCGATCTGCCGTTTGTAGCGCGACGCGGTGGACCGGATCAGCATGCTGGCCAACTGGTTCTCGAAATAGTCATCGAGCGTCCAGCCCCGGAACCCGTCGATCTCGCCGTGGCGGACCGCCGGCGCGAACGCCGAGTAGGCGAGCTGGTTGAAGCACAGCACCAGTTCGACGGCGTTGAAATGCCCGGTGCTGCGGATGTACACCGACTCGGGAATGCTGAAATTTCCCGTCGCGAACATCGAATCACCGCTGGCCCGATATGTCGCGTCCGTGAGATAGCGGCAGCCTTTGTAGGAGTAGGGTTCCAGCACGCGGGCCAGGAGTTCTTCCGGAATCTGCTCGGTGTCAACCCATTCGGTGACGGGTGCGGTGAGTTCGGTGGCGCTCATGCCGCGAACCCCGGCGTCGCGAGGCCGTCGAGCATCGTCAGCCGATACGTCGTCAGTGTGCCCGTCGCGGTGCCGTGTTTGGCCCGGTGAATCAGTGCCCGGTTGTCCCACAGGATGATGTCGCCGACCTCGTAGTGCTGCGTATGGATGAACGGCGATGCGAAATCGGCGTCGAGCTGGCCGGTGGCAGTGAGGAGTTCATGCAGGACCACGGGGTCCAGGACCTCGCCGTCTCCGTCTTCGATCTTGCTGGTGCCGGTGGAGCAGATATAGAGGATCTCCTGGCCGGTGTGTGGGTGCCGGATCACCGTGGGCCACTTGATCGGTGGCGTGGCACGGTTGATCTCGTCCCACACCTCGCCGATCGGCTTGTACACATCGCTAGGCCGGATCTTGATGTGGCGCCGCGGATCATGCGTGCTGAAGGTACCTCGCACCGGCTCCTGCTGCGCCGGCGGCAGGGATTCCCAGACCTTGTTGAGGTCGATGAAGTACGTGCCGCGGTCGGCGCCCGGGACCGTCAGCGGCATCACCATGGAGAACGCGAACGGCTCGGACATGAACATGTAGTCGATGTGCCAGAACGCACCCGTGCGCGGCACGCCCTGCCCTTCCTCAGTGGATGAGACGAAGATCTCCGGGTGCTCGTTGTGGTGGTACACGGGCTCGTAGTACGTGACGATCTCACCGAGGATGCGGCCGAGCTCGATGAACTGCGCGGGCGACGGCTTGACTCCCTTGAGGACGACAAGCTTGTTCTCGTAGACGATTTCGCGGAGCTCGTCGGTCGAGACGTTGCCCAGATCGTTCGGATCGATTCCGACGACCTGCGCTCCGAGCCCTCATCCCTGCACATTGAGCGTCATCGACGCGCCTCCCCAAGTTTGCTGCACCACGCCGGTGTGGCAGCGGAATTCATTGCCCCACAACGCAGAAAGTCGTTCAGTGGTTGTCTTCAATTGATCTAGTCGTCGGGACCTCGAGAAAAGTTCCGCGTCCCTTCACAATTCGTGCTATTACCGGTTGTGCCCGTGCTCCACGCCCGACAGCCAGGTGGCAGGAAGCAATGGCGCCGACGGGCTCGCACCGGCCGGCAGCCGCTCCACCATGCCGTTCGGTACGGTGCTCGCCGTGGTCACCGCACCGGTGAACCCGACGGGTCCCGCGCCGCGCGCGCCGGCCGTGACGACGGGTGCGCTCGGCGAATTGTCGCCGGCGCCAGTCAGATCGGCCTTCATCTCAGGAAGCTCATCGCGATAACCCCGGGCTCCGCGCCGGGCTCGACTCACGCGTTTGGCCCGGTTACGGACGGCGGCGACGGCATGAGCGGAGGCTGCGGCATCGATGCTGTCGGTGCTGATATCGGGCGATTCGCTGCCCGATTCCGGCCCTGGCCCCGCGCCGTGTCGCGACAGCCCGGGCACGGCGTAGACCAGGTTGGCGGTGGGTGCGGGCCCACCAGCGCCGGGACTGGTCGGTGCGGCCGCGGAGGGCCCGGAGGCCTGCGGCATACCGACCTGGATACCGGGGACGAGAGGCACACCCTGGGCGCGCGGCGCGACCCCCGCGGGCTGAACGACGGCAGGTTCGGCGGGCACCGGTGCCGCGTCCACGGCAGGCAGCACTGGCGATTTCACCAGCGCCAGCGCCGCGAGCGCGCTGAGCGCCGGCGCGAAGAACGAGGCCAGTGGCAGTAGGTAGGAGGCGTAGTAGGGGTACCAGAGCATGTCGTAGAGCGTCAACGCCACCAGGGCCAGCACCGCGGACGTGGCGGGATTGAAGCCCAACTGCTCGAAGAAGCGTGTGAAGTTCTCGAGCATCTGGTCGACCTGGCCGGTGGTGCCGAGTTGCGAGAGGAACTGCCAGAGGTCGCTCAGTGGTTGGCCCGGCGAGGTGGGCGCGTTCGACAGCGGTTGCCGGGCTTCCCCACCGGGCGCGACGATCGACGGCGCCGGCTGCGCGGGCGGTACCGCCGCCGTGGCCACCTCGGCGACCGCTTGGTAGACGATCATGGTGTCGGCCGCCTGTATCCACATGCGCGCGTAGTCGGCCTCGTTGACCGCGATGGGAATCGTGTTGATACCGAAGAAGTTTGTCGCCACCAGTGCGGCGTTCGTCACATGATTGGCGGCCAGCTCCACCAGCGTCGGCATGGTCGCGACGGCGGTGCCGTAGGCGGCGGCCACCGTTTCATGCTGTGCCGCCGTCGCGGCCGTCGCCAGCGCGGACTCCTCCAGCCAGGCCAGGTACGGCACGTGCGCGGCGACGTACCGGGCCGCGCTGAGCCCCTCCCAACTGCTCCCCTGCACGTCGGCCAGGACGGTCGACAACTCGGCGGCTGCCTGACCGTACTGCACGCTCAGCTGTTGCCATTGCGCGGCGGCAGCCAGCAGTGAACCCGGCCCCGGGCCGGCCGTCAGCAACGCCGAATGCACCTCAGGTGGCATGGCCATCCAGATCGGCACAGTCACGTCGCGGTCTCCTCGCACGGCACAGCAGGCCGCGCACCGTGGTGGCGCGACCGCCCTGGATACCCCCACGGCACCCGTACGTCTAGCTAGTCGGCGGATGCCTCGAGAAAGTTCCCGGCCCGGTGGCCCGGGCGAAATCGCCTATGCGACAGCCGGTTATCGCGGCACCGCGCGGCGGGTGATTTTCGCGACCGGTTTTGACAGCCACCCGATCGGTGGACGTACGGTGGCGCCATGCCAGTCATCGACGCCCGCCATCTCGACGGCGTATCCGAAACCGCGCTCCTCACGTTGCACCAGCGCGCCACCGAGGCCGCCCGCCCCGACGGCATCATCGACGACCCGATGGCGATCGCGTTGCGGGACCGCCTCGATTACGACTACCAGGATTTCGGCCGCACGCATCAGGCCACCGCCCTGCGGGCCCTGGTGTTCGACGCGGTCACCCGCAACTACCTGGCCGGCCACCCGCGTGCGACCGTCGTAGCGCTGGCGGAGGGACTGCAGACCAGCTTCTGGCGCGTGGACAACGGCGAAATATCTTGGCTGTCAGTGGATTTGGCGCCGATCATCGAGCTCCGGCAGCAGCTGCTCCCCGGGCATGATCGGCTCGGGTACTGCGCGCAGTCCGCGCTGGACCACTCCTGGATGGACGCCGTCGATGACTCCGATGGCGTGGTGATCACCGCCGAAGGCCTGTTCCAGTACCTGACGGCGGATGTCGTGTTCGACCTCATCGCCGCGTGCGCCGCGCGATTTCCCCAGGGACAGTTGATCTTTGACAGTGTGCCGCGGCTGCTGAGCGCGTATTCGCAGCGCCGGGGCTTCCGGCTCAGCGAGCACTACACCGTGCCCCCGATGCCGTTCTGGTTCACCGCGGATCAATACCCGCGCCTGCAATCCATCCCCGGTGTCCGCAACGTGAGCGAACTGCGCTATCCGGCCGGCCGCGGCACGCTCGTGCCATGGGCCACCCGGCAGTCCTACCGGTTGTCCGCGTTGGCCCGCTTCCGCGCGCCGGTCACGCTCGTCGAATTCACTTGATGGACAGGGCTTCCAGGACCGGATAGCACTCCCGGACGCGCTCGATCCACCAGTCCCGACGCGCGGGCGCGGCCGCCAGGCCGGCCAACCGCGCCGGGTCCGGCGCCACCGGGCCGACGGGCAGGAACCCGTCGACCGACGTGGCCACGTGCGCAACATCTTCCACGAACAACCCGCCCGTGCCCAGCCCACAGGCGTGCTGCAACGTCGGAAGACACCCGGCGGCCAGGAGCCCGCGCGTCATCCCGACCGCGGAGTCCAGCGCGCTCGACACCACGATCGGGATGTCGATCTGACGGGCCACGTCCAACAACCGGGACACCCCGCCCAGCGGCGCGACCTTCACCACCGCGACGTCGGCCGCCCGCTCGCGGACGACACGCAGCGGGTCGGACGCCTTGCGGATGGACTCGTCGGCCGCCACCGGCACGTCGATCAGGCGCCGCAACTGGGCCAGTTCCGGCACCGTCGCACACGGCTGCTCCAGGTATTCCAGCGGGCCCGAGGCGGTCAGGGCCCGGGCCGCGGCCGCCGCTTCCGCGACGGTCCAGCCGCCGTTGGCGTCCACCCGCACCACCGGCACCAGAGCCCGGACGGCCTCGACGCGGGCCACGTCGTCGGCCAGCGTCTGGCCCGGCTCGGCCACCTTGACCTTGGCGGTGCGCGCCCCCGGGAACCGGGCCAGCACCTCGGGCACCCGCGCCGCGTCGACGGCGGGCACCGTGGCGTTGATGGGGATGCGGTCGCGCACCGGCGCGGGCGACGGCCGGTATGCCGCCTCGACGCCGGCCGCCAGCCAGTGCGCCGCCTCGGCCGCGCCGTACTCGACGAACGCGCCGAATTCACCCCAGCCGCAAGGTCCTTCGATCAGTGCGACTTCACGAACGTCGATGCCGCGGAACCGGACCCGCATCGGCAGCGAGACGACGTACAGGCGCTCGAGCAGTTCGTCGAGCGCAGGCAGAGCGGGTGGCACTCCTCTATGGTGCCTCACACGGTGGCGCGGTCCCGACCCTCCCAGTACGGCTTGCGAAGCTCCTTCTTGAGGATCTTGCCCGTGGGGTTGCGGGGCATGTCGTCGACGAAGTCGACGGTCTTCGGGCACTTGTAGGCGGCGAGGCGCTCCCGGGCGAAGGCGATGAGGTCGGCGTCCGATACCTCTCCCTCAAGCGTCACAACGGCTTTCACCGATTCGCCCCACTTCTCGTCGGGCACGCCGATGATCGCGACCTCGGACACCGCCGGGTGTTCGGCGAGCACCCGCTCCACCTCGATGGAGTAGATGTTCTCGCCGCCGGAGATGATCATGTCCTTGAGCCGGTCCTCGACAAAGATGTAGCCGTCAGCGTCGACGCGGCCGATGTCGCCGGTGCGGAACCAGCCGTCGGCCGTGATGGCCTCGGCCGTGGCGTCCGGCCGGTTCAGGTATTCCTTCATCAATGTCGGTGTGCGGAACCACAATTCGCCCTGTTCACCGGCGGGCGCGTCCTCCAGCGTCTCCGGGTTCACCACGCGGACCTCGGCCTCCGGAATCAGGACGCCGGCGCTGACCAGTCGCTCCTCGTTGTCGGCACGGTGGTCCTCGGGCATCAGCCGGCTGACGACGCCGCAGACCTCTGTCAGGCCGTACACCTGGATGAACTCGGTCTCGGGCCACGCCGCCAGGGCCTGGCGCAGCAGCGGCAACGGCATCGGCGAAGCGCCGTAGGCGTAGGTCTTCAGCGCGCTGAACAACTTCACCGCGTCCGGCCCGGACTCGAGCACCTTGGCGAGCACCGCCGGCACGAGGAACGTACGGTTCGCGCCGGCCAGGATGCCGCCGGCGAGCGACGCCCCGTCGGCGTCGCGCGTCATGTAGCTCGGCACCCCGTTGTGCAGCCCGTACTGCATGTACGACGAACCGCCGACGTGGAACAGCGGCATCGCCACGAGGTTCTTGTCGTCCGGCGTGCTCTCCCAGCTCTCGAAGGCGTTGATGGTGTGGGCGATCATGTTGGCCTGCGTGAGCGCGACGCCCTTCGGCCGGCCCGTCGTGCCCGACGAGTACATGATGATGGCCACGTCATCGGGCTGGACGTCGGGCGCGCGGTCCACCGGCGTCGCGCCGGCCAGCAGCGCCTCGTACTCGTCGCCGTCTCCGCCCTCGGGCGTCACGCTGACGATGTGCTCGACGGCCGTCAGCTTGTCGGCGATGGCGTCAACCGCCGGCCGGAGTTCGGCGCCGAAGATGAGAACCTTTGCGCCGCAGTCGTTCAGCACGAAGTCGAGCTCGTCGGCGGCCAGCCGGAAGTTGATGATCGCGTTGGCGGCCCCCAGCGACGCCGCGGCCAGCGTCAGCTCGACGCATGCGGGGTGGTTCTTGTCCAGGAACGCCACGACGTCCCCGCGTTTGACGCCCCAGGCCGCCAGCGCACCGGCCAGCCGGCGGACCCGGTCGTTCCACTGCGACCACGTCCAGGTCCGGCCCAGATAGGTGATCGCCTCTTCGTCTGGCATGGTCGCGGCCCAGTGGGCAACACGTTCATCGAGGAATCGGGGTGCCGACAGTTCAGTCATGTCCTGAGCCTGCCACGTCTGCCGCGCGCTCAGTCGGCTTTGGCGTGAACCTGTTGTCCTGCCAGGTAAGTCGCGAGCACCTCCAGGTCGGCGACGTCGTCCGGCGGCACCGTGCGCGGATCGGCGGACAGCACCACCAGATCTGCGTACTTGCCGACTTCCAGCGAACCGATGACGTCGTCGGAGAACAGCTGCCAGGCCGCGTCGATGGTCTGCGCCCGGATCGCCTGGTCGACGGTGAGCCGTTCCTGCGGCGCCAGCACGCGTCCACTGGGGGCGACCCGGGTGGCCGCGACGCTGATGTTGCGTAGCGGCTCCTCGGGCGTCACGGGCGGGTCGTTGTGCAACGAGATCCGCATGCCGGTCGCGACCGCCGACCCGGCCGGCATCCACACGTCGCCCTTTTCCGGGCCGAACAGCCCGTCGACGATGACGTCGCCCCAGTAATGGATCTGGTCGACGAACACGCTGCACGTGACGCCGAGATCGTGCGCCCGCTGCAGCTGCTCCGGCGTGATGGCGCCGACGTGCTCGAGCCGCAGGCGGTGGTCGTCGCGCGGCCAGCGCTGCAGCGCTTCCTCATAGACGTCCAGGATGGTGTCGACGCCGTGGTCGCCGTGCACGTGACAGGCCATCTGCCAGCCCTGCGGGAAGAAGGTGTGGACGATCTCGGCGAGTTGCTCGCGGGTGTAGTTGGCGTGGCCGCACGACCCGGGCACCACACCGATGGTGCGTGTGGCCTCGGTGTCCAGGTACGGGAAGGTGAGGTCGATGTTGCCGACCCACGGGGACCCGTCGACCCAGATCTTGATGCCGGCCTGCCGGACCATGTCGTCGCCGTTGTCGGGCGAGGCATCGGTGTGCAGCGCCGCGGTGGACATCTCGTAGGTGCGGAGGCGCACCGTGAGCTTGTCGCGCATCTGGTCCAGGACCGGCCGGAACATCGGGTCGAACGCCATCTCCGAACACGTCGTCAAACCGGCCTGGTTCAGCCGCGCACATTCGGCGAGCAGCAGCGCCGGATAGTCGCTGGGCGTCAGCACTCCCGTCACCAGCGGGAACACCGCGCCCGTTTCGATGGCGGTGCCGTCGAGTTCGCCGTCGGCGTCCCGGCCGTACTTGGCGCCGTGCGGATCCGGCGTGTCGCGGGTCAGGCCGGCGGCCCGCGCTGCGGCCGAGTTGAAGTACGCCTTGTGCCCCGAGTTGTGCACGATCACCAGCGGACCATCCGGCGCGGCCTCGTCCAGCCAGGCCGGCGTCAGCTCCGGCAGGCCCTGCTGCAGCAGCGGGTCCCAGCCGTTCAGGTAGGCGCCGTCGGCGCCGCGGGCGGCGACTTCGGCGTGGATCGCGGCCACGACGTCCGCGGCGTCGGGCATCGTGACGGGCCGGATGTCGACCATGCGGCCGCCCAGGACCACGGCCTCCATCAGCGGGTGGCCGTGCGCCTCGACGAAACCGGGCAGGACGCAACCGTCGACCTCACGCACCTCGGTGTCGGCGCCGATCCACGCCTGCACGTCGGCACGCGCCCCGACGGCGACGATCCGGCCATCGGTTACGGCGAGCGCCTCGGCGGTGGGCCGGTCGGGGTCGACGGTCAGGATGTTTCCGACGATGACGAGGTCCGCAGCGCTGGCCATGAGGTGGATGCTAGACCGCAGGGCTTGACCTACGGACTAGAACACGTTCTAGTCTTAGGCTATGAGTGACGAGCTGCTGCGCCATCCCCTGCATTCCGGGCACTTGACCGTTGGCGCCCTCAAGCGCAACAAGGACAAGCCGGTCCTGTTTCTCGGCGACACCACGCTGACCGGCGGCCAGCTCGCCGACCGCATCAGCCAGTACATTCAGGCTTTCGAGGCGCTCGGTGCCGGCTCCGGCGCCAGCAGCGGCCTGCTGTCGCTGAACCGGCCCGAGGTGCTGATGATCATCGGCGCCAGCCAGACGCAGGGCTACCGCCGCACGGCACTACACCCTCTCGGTTCGCTGGACGACCACGCGTATGTCCTGACCGACGCGGGCGTCACGACGCTGATCATCGACCCCACCGAGGCTTTCGTGGAGCGGGCCATCGGCCTGCTGGAGAAGGTGCCCTCGCTCCAGCAGATCCTGACGATCGGCCCGGTGCCGGACGCGCTGATCGGTTCGGCGATCGACCTGGCCGCCGAAGCCGCGAAATACGAGCCGCAGCCGCTGCAGGCCGCCGACCTGGCGCCCGATCACGTCGGCGGCCTCACCTACACCGGTGGCACCACCGGCAAGCCCAAGGGCGTCATCGGCACGACGCAGTCCATCAGCACCATGACGACCATTCAGCTGGCCGAATGGGAGTGGCCCGAGCACCCGCGGTTCCTGATGTGCACGCCGCTGTCGCATGCCGGCGCCGCGTTCTTCACGCCGACGATCGTCAAGGGCGGCGAGCTGATCGTCCTCAAGAAGTTCGACCCCGCCGAGGTGCTGCGGGTCATCGAGGAGCAGAAGATCACCGCGACCATGCTGGTGCCGTCGATGATCTACGCCCTGATGGACCACCCCGACTCGCACACGCGCGATCTGTCGTCGCTCGAGACCGTCTACTACGGCGCCTCGGCCATGAACCCGGTGCGCCTCGCCGAGGCGATCCGCCGGTTCGGCCCGATCTTCGCGCAGTACTACGGCCAGTCCGAGGCGCCGATGGTCATCACCTACCTGGCCAAGGGCGAGCACGACGAGAAGCGGCTGACCTCCTGCGGGCGGCCGACGCTGTTCGCGCGCACCGCGCTGCTCGGCGACGACGGCCGGCCCGTCAAGCAGGGCGAGGTCGGCGAGATCTGCGTGTCCGGCCCGCTGCTGTCGGGTGGCTACTGGAACCTGCCCGAGGCCACCGCCGACACGTTCAAGGACGGCTGGATGCACACCGGCGACCTGGCCCGCGAGGACGAGGACGGCTTCTGGTTCATCGTCGACCGCACCAAGGACATGATCGTCACCGGCGGCTTCAACGTGTTCCCCCGCGAGGTGGAAGACGTTGTCGCCGAACATCCTTCGATCGCGCAGGTGTGTGTGGTCGGCACCCCCGACGAGAAGTGGGGCGAGGCCGTCACGGCCGTCGTGGTGCTGCGCCCGGACGCCGACCGCTCCGAGCAGGCCATCGCGAAGATGACCGCCGAGATTCAGGCGGCGGTCAAGGAACGCAAGGGCTCGGTGCAGTCGCCCAAGCAGGTCGTCATCGCCGACGCCGTGCCGGTGACGGCACTCGGCAAGCCCGACAAGAAGGCCGTCCGCGCCCAGTTCTGGGCCGGCTCGGAGCGTTCTGTCGGCTAGTTCCGGCCGAATAGCGCGAAAGCCCCCGATTTCCACGGAAATTGGGGGCTTTCCGCTTTCGCGCTAAGCAGGCAACCCCGCCAGGAGACGGTCGAAGAGCTCGGCTGCCGCGGCGGCGGCGCCATCGGGATCGCCGGCGACGATGCGGTCGAGAAGCCGGTGATGGTCCTCGAACTCGGTCTCGACGGGCGTCTCGTTCATGACGGACACGCTGGCGGTGATCACCTCGATCAGCCCGAGATACAGGTCGATGAGCATGGTGTTGCCCGATGCGCGCATGACGGCGCAGTGGAATTCGGTGTCGGCGTGGACGAATTCGTCGTGATGTCCGGCGCGCTGCTCGTCGTCGCGGCCGTCCAGCAGCCGCCGCAGGGTGACGATGTCGTCGTCGGTCCGGTGGGCGGCGGCCAGCCGGGCGCCTTCCACTTCCAGTCCGCGGCGGACCTGCAGCACGTCACGCAGCTCGTCGCTGCAGAGCCGGCTCAGCGCGCCTGACACCTCACTGGTGGCGCGGACGTACGTGCCGTCGCCCTGCCGCACCTCGAACAGCCCGGCATGCGCCAGTGCCCGCACGGCCTCGCGCACGGTGTTGCGGCCGACCCCGAGTGCCTCGACGAGATCGGTCTCATTGGGGATGCGATGCCCGACAGGCCATTCCCCGTCCGAGACAGAACCCCGGAGCTGTTCGATGACCTGCTCGACCAAGCCGGTACGACGAGCTGTGTTCAGCGCCACCAAATCATCCTTTCAACCAATCATAGGATGTATGTCATCATAGCAAGATGAGTGCTGCCGTGAACGGAACCAAACACGCCCGTTACGAAGATGAATTGGCACTCGAGCTCGACGGCGCCATCGAGATCACGGACGTCCCGGCGAGCCCGAACACCCGTCTGGCCAGTGGCGTCCTGCTGGCGCTCGCCGTCGTCGTCACCGCGCTGAACCTGCGGCCGTCGGTGACGAGCGTCGCTCCCCTGCTCGGCGAGATGCGCGCCGCACTCGGGGTGTCGTCGGTCTGGGCCGGCATCCTGACCACCCTGCCCGTGCTGTGCTTCTCCGCCGCCGGCGCCACCGCGCCGCTGCTGTCCAAACGACTCGGCCTGGGCCGGACCGTCACGCTCGCATTGCTCGCCCTGGCCGTGGGGCTGGCGGTGCGGCCGTTCGGCGACGGCGGCCTGATGCTCGGTGCCACGCTGCTCGCCTCGTCGGGCGTCGCGCTCGCGAACGTGCTGATCCCGGTGGTCATCAAGAGTTCGTTCCCCGCACGCGTCGGCCTGATGACCGGCATCTACACCAGCGCCTTGCAGGCCGGCGGGGCCTTCGGCGCCGCCGTCACGCCGGCCGTCGAACACAGCGTCGGCGGCTGGCGCCCATCGCTGGCCATCTGGGCGGCCCTCGCGCTGGCGGCCCTGCTCCTGTGGGTCCCCGCCGCCCGGCGCCACCGCACCGACTGGGCCGCCACCGCGGCACAGACCACCAAGCGCCGCTCACTGCTGCGGAACCCGCTCGCGTGGACCGTGACGGTCTACATGGGCAGCCAGTCGTTCCTGGCCTACGTCATGATGGGCTGGCTCCCACAGATTTTCATCGACAACGGCATGGACAAGACCAGTGCCGGCGTCATGTCCGGGGTGATGTCCCTCATCGGCGTCCCGATCGCGCTCCTGCTGTCGCCGCTGGCCGCGCGCAGCACGCACCAGAGCCTGTGGAACGTCGGCCTCGGCGTGCTGGGCGTGTCCGGCACCATCGGCCTGCTGATCGCACCGATGGCGGCGCCGGTGCTGTGGAGCACGATGATCGGCATCGGATTGAGCGCGTTCTCACTGGCGCTGACCATCATCGCGCTGCGTGCCCGCAACGCCGAGGACACCGCACAGCTCTCGGGTATGGCGCAGGGCTTCGGCTACCTGTTCGCCAGCACCGGCCCGTTCCTGTTCGGGCTGCTGCATGACGTGTCCGGCAACTGGCACGTCCCGTTCGTGTTGTTCTTCAGTGTGTACGCGGTGCAGCTGACGGCAGGCTGGTTCGCCGGGCGCAACCGCTACGTTTAGCTAGTACTGCGGCGGATAGCCCGGGTAACCGACGGGACCGACGGGCGCCGACTGCCCGCTCTTCCACCGGCACCAGGCCTGCGTCGAATTCAGGGCGGCCAGCACGCCGGTGGCGAGCGCGAACACGATCGGTATCGCGGCACTCATCACCGACAGCCCCGCCATCGCCTGCATGCCGTCGTAGCTGCCGCCCAGCGTGGAGTCGATGCTCTTGAGGATGGTCAGCGAGGCGAACAGGCCGACCACATTCGCGAGCACCACGGCCGTGCAACCGCCGATGACGATCCAGCGACCGACCGCACGACCCAGGACCAGCAGCACGCCACCGGTGAGCAGCACGATCGCGACAATCGTCTGCACGATGGCCATGCCGGTGGTCAGGCCCATCAGCTCGGACCGGGTGTCACTCGCGTAGGAGCCGATCAGCGCGCCCAGCGTCGCGACCGCGTACCAGCTGGAGAACGCCTGGAACGCCGTCGACAGGGCGCCGAGCATGCTGAGCACCGCGGCGATGATCGCCGTCACGCCTGACGGTCCCGACGGCGCGGCGGGCGGGGGCGCGCCGTAACCCATGGGCTGGGGGTACTGCGGCTGCGGCTGGGGATACTGCGGGTAGGGCACGCTCGGTGGCACGCCGGCAGCGCCGTAGGGGTTGGGCCCATACGGTTGACCCGGTGGTTGACCGGGTCCGAACGGCCCAGGCCCGAATTGCCCGGGGGGCCACTGATTGGACATCGAAACCCCTCCTTCAGCTGGGCGAACATAGCACGCCAACGCCGTTTCGGCGCCTCGTCTAGCCTCGAATCATGACCCGGGACAGCGACGCGAATCTCAAGCCACCGTGGTGGCTCAAGCCCATGAACAAGGTGATGATGGCGGTCATGCGGGTGGTCCCGATCAAGGGTCCCGTGGTGCTGACGGTGCCCGGCCGCAAGTCCGGTGAACCGCGGTCGACGCCCATCACCCCGTTCGAGGTCGACGGCGCGCGCTACGTGGTGGGCGGGTTCCCGAATGCCGACTGGGTGCGCAACGCGCGCGCCGCGGCAACTGCCACCGTCACGCAGGGCCGGCACCGCGAAGAGGTCCGGCTGTTCGAGGTACCCGCCGAAGAGGCCCGGCCGCTGTTGCGGCAGTTCCCGATCCTGGTGCCGACGGGCGTCGGCTTCATGAAGAACGCCGGCCTGGTGACCGGGCCCAACCCCGACGAATTCGAAGCGCTTGCCGGCCGCTGCGCGGTGTTCCGGTTCGACCCCGTCTAGACGAGTGTGGGGGTCGACGAGAAAATCTCGTCGACCCCCACGCTAGGTAGCCGTCTAGATGTGCGGCGCGTTCTTGATCGGGGCGTCTTGCTGGCCGACCGTCTGACACCACGCCAGCGCCGACGCGCGCGTCCCCGACACCTCCAGCGACGACGGATCGGCGCCCTTGCGGTCCTTGATCATCTTGTTGACCGCCTCGTTCTGCGTCTTCTCGTCGGCACCGACGAAGTCCTTGCACTTGGTGTCGCCGCCCTGCACGGCCGGCGAGCATCCGACCAGCATCAGTCCGGCAATGACACCCGACACCACCACGCCTGCTGACCGCTTCATCAAGGACCTCCCTGTATTTGGGCCGCGAACGGCCGCTGTTTGTGTCGATCCAGTACCCCTCGGTGGCGCGGACCAAACACAGTCGGCTCTAAGGTCGAGGCGTGAACGCAGACAATCCGTTTGACCCGCAGCTCTGGCAGCCGGTGACCGAACTCGGTGAACTCACCGACATCACCTACCACCGTCACGTGCGCGACGGTGAGCCGCAGCCGACGGTCCGGATCGCCTTCGACCGGCCCGAGGTGCGCAACGCCTTCCGGCCGCACACGGTCGACGAGCTGTACCGCGCCCTCCACCACGCCCGGATGAGCCCCGACGTCGGCGTCATCCTGCTCACCGGCAACGGGCCGTCGCCCAAGGACGGCGGCTGGGCCTTCTGCTCCGGTGGCGACCAGCGCATCCGCGGCCGCAGCGGCTACCAGTACGCGTCGGGCGAGACCGCCGAAACCGTCGACCCCGCGCGCGCCGGGCGACTGCACATCCTCGAGGTGCAGCGGCTGATCCGGTTCATGCCTAAGCCCGTGATCTGCCTGGTGAACGGCTGGGCGGCCGGCGGCGGCCACAGCCTGCACGTGGTCTGCGACCTGACCCTTGCGAGCCGCGAACATGCCCGGTTCAAGCAGACCGACGCCGACGTCGGCAGCTTCGACGGCGGCTACGGCTCGGCGTACCTGGCCCGGCAGGCCGGGCAGAAGTTCGCCCGCGAAATCTTCTTCCTGGGCCGCGCCTACGACGCCGAGACCATGCACAAGATGGGCGCCGTCAACGAGGTCGTCGACCACAAGGACCTGGAAACCGTTGCGCTGCAATGGGCTGCCGAGATCAACGGCAAGTCGCCGCAGGCCATCCGGATGCTGAAGTTCTCGTTCAACCTGATCGACGACGGTCTGGTGGGACAGCAGATCTTCGCCGGCGAGGCCACCCGCCTGGCCTACATGACCGACGAAGCCGTCGAGGGCCGCGACGCCTTCCTGCAGAAGCGCGACCCCGACTGGACCGAGTTCCCGCGCTACTTCTGAGTTCCGCCGGCGTCCTGTCGGTCAGGCGGACGACGGGCCGCTGTGCGCTTTTCATGAGTGAGCTGTGTATCCGCTTGGGCGCGTGTCGATGTGGGACGCCTCGCGGCACACTGGGCACGTGAACGTCGGGGCACGGGTGCGGATCGGCCGCTGGGCGCTGGGGGCCGAGGGCTTCGCGCTGGGCGTCTTCGGCGGCACCGGCCTGGCCTGGTCCATGGCGAACCCGCATTTCGGCGCCGCCGGGGCGCCGATCATGTGGCTGCGGGTGACTCCGCTGCACTGCTCGCTGCTGCTCGTGGCCGGCGTGCTGACCGTCTTCGCCGCGTTCGGCCGCAGCGCGGCGCTGGTCAACCGCATCGCGGCCGTCGGCTGGTTCATCGTGACGGTGGTGTGTATCGCGGCCACCTCGAGCCACAGCCCGGGGCCGCTGGGCTTCGACGCGCGCGACACCGTGCTCTACGCGATCCTCACCGGCTACAACGTGGCCCTGGCGGCGTGGTTCGCCTTCCCCAACCGAACCACGCCGTCAGCGCACCCGTCCCGCCGGTTCCACCGGCGGCACTCCGACGCGATCGGATCCCGCTGATCCCTGTTAGCCTCCCGGGGTGAGCGAGCCGAGTTACTCCGACGCCGAACGCGCAGCCGTCTACCGCGTCATGTCCGAGCGCCGGGACATGCGGCACTTCACACCGAATTCCCAAGTGCCCGAAGATGTTCTGCGCCGCATCCTGGAGGCCGCGCACATGGCGCCCAGCGTCGGGCTGATGCAGCCGTGGCGCTTCCTGCGCATCACCGACCCGGCCATCCGGACCGCGATCAAGGAGCTCGTCGACGCCGAGCGGATCCAGACGGGCGAGGCCCTCGGACCGCGCGAAGCCGAGTTCCTGGCACTCAAGGTCGAGGGCATCGGTGACTGCGCGGAGCTGTTCGTGGTGGCGCTCGGTGACGATCGGGAGCGCCACATCTTCGGCCGGCGCACCATGCCGCACATGGACCTGGCGTCGGTGTCCTGCGCCATCCAGAACATGTGGCTGGCGGCCCGGGCGGAAGGCCTTGGGCTGGGCTGGGTTTCGCTGTTCGAGCCGACGGAACTGGCCGCACTGCTGGGGATGCCCGAGGGAGCGGATCCGATCGCGGTGCTGTGCGTCGGCCCCGTGCCGGAGTTCCCGGACCGCCCCGAACTCGAGATCGTCGGCTGGACGACGGCGCGCCCCCTCGACGAACTCGTGTACACCAACGTCTGGCCTGTCACCGGAGCGAGCTGACTCCCCGGCCCTAAGCTCAGGGTGTGAGCAAGAGTCCACTACAGCGCGTCAGCGAGAGCCTGCTGCTCGCCGGCATGCGGCCGCCCCTGATCGAACGGCTGTCGGGCCACGGCGAGGTCGACCTGGCCGGGAAACGCATCGTGCTGACGGGGGCGTCGTCGGGCATCGGCGAGGCGGCCGCCGCCAAGTTCGCGCGCCTGGGAGCGACGGTCGTCATCGTCGCCCGCCGGGCCGACCTGCTGGACAAGGTGGCCGCGCGGATCACCCACAGCGGCGGCGACGCCATCGCGCGGCCGTGCGACCTGTCCGACATGGACGCCATCGACAAGCTGGTCACCGACGTGGAAGCCGAGCTGGGCGGCGTCGACATCCTGATCAACAACGCCGGCCGGTCGATCCGCCGCCCGCTCGCCGAGTCCCTGGACCGCTGGCACGACGTCGAACGCACCATGACGCTCAACTACTACTCGCCGCTGCGCCTCATCCGCGGCTTCGCCCCCGGCATGATCGAGCGCGGCGACGGGCACATCATCAACGTGTCCACGTGGGGTGTCATGAACGAGTCGTCGCCGCTGTTCGCGGTGTACAACGCCTCCAAGTCGGCCTTGACGGCGGTGAGCCGGGTCATCGAAACCGAGTGGGGCGCAAGCGGAGTGCACTCGTCGACGCTGTTCTACCCGCTGGTGAAGACGCCGATGATCGCGCCGACCCGCGCCTTCGACGGGGTGCCCGGCCTGTCGGCCGACGAAGCCGCCGACTGGATGATCACCGCGGCCAAGACCCGCCCGGTGCGCATCGCGCCCCGGATCGCGGTGACGTCGCACGCGCTCAACAGTTTCGTCCCCGGCTTGGTCGACCAGATGATGAAACGTCGACGCGCACAACCGGCCGGGTGACGCGATGGAGATCCTGGCCAGCCGCATCCTGATCCGGCCCGTCGACTATGCGAAGTCCGTGGCCTTCTACCGCGACGCCATCGGCCTGGCCATCGCCCGCGAATACGGCGCGGGCACAGTGTTTTACGCCGGGCAGTCGCTGATCGAACTCGCCGGGCACGGCCGTGCCGACGACGGCCCGACGGTCCCGTTCCCGGGCGCGCTGTGGCTGCAGGTGCGGGACGTCTATGCGACGCAGGCCGAACTCGAGTCCCGTGGGGTGCCGATTGCCCGTGCGGCACAACAGGAGCCGTGGGGCCTGCACGAACTGCATGTCACCGATCCCGATCAGGTCACCTTGATCTTCGTCCAGGTGCCCGACACCCACCCACTACGACGCGACACCCGGAGTTAGCACTCCGGGTGTCGCGGGTGGGGTGTGCTGCGGCGCGTCAGCGAGCCGGCGTCGCCAGCGGCCAGCCGACCGATGCCAGCCGCGCGGACACCTGGTGGATGTCGTCGGGGCTGGGCTCCTGGTTGGTGACGGCCGCGATCGCGGCGTGAATCTCGGCCTCGGTGACGGGGCTCTCGCCGTCGTTGGTGCGCAGGATGGACCGCGCCGCCTCGACGACCTCGTCCTCCGTGAGCGACCGCTTCAGCAGGGCGAGCACCGGGTAGTAGTCCTTCGGCGGCACGCCGTCGGGGTATCCGGCCCGCAGCCACTTCAGGACGTTCTCGAACAATCCGTTGGATTCAGTCATGGCCGTCAGCTCACTTCTTCAGAAAGGGGAACAGGTCGACGCCGGTGTGATGGATGATCGTGGACCGGGTGATCCACAGGATCGCGAGCAGGACCACTGCTCCGACCAGCACGAACAGCGCCAGACCCAGGTACTTGAGGACCGGGTTGGGGGCCGAGACCGTCCCATCGGAGTGCTCACCGCCCGCGCCGTTCGAGTAGGCGACGAGGCCGCCCGCGAACACCGCGGGGAGGCCGGCACCGAGGACCAGGCCCACGACGAGGACCTTGAGGATGGCTTCCACGTAATTCATCAGTGATTCCTTCTGCTTGGTTCTCGGGGAATCAGACGCCGGCGGATTCGGGCGACTTGGCGGCAGCCCCACGGACATCGGCGGGCACCACCGAGTTCGTCGACGCGTCCCAATCAGCATTGACGTTGTTGTGGTCGACCTTCTGCTGCTGCGCACGCCAGTACATGAAGCCCGACAGCGCGACCAGGATGACGAAGATCGTGCCGTCGCCGACCAGCGCGGAACCGGTGGCGGACTTCAGGCCGTAGGACAGCCAGTACGACAGGGCACCGACCAGCGCCGCGGCCGGCAGCGTGATCAGCCAGGCCATGGCCATGCGTCCGGCGACGGCCCAGCGGACCGAAGCGCCGGGCTTGCCGACGCCACTGCCCAGGATCGAGCCCGTGGCGACGTGAGTGGTCGAGAGCGCCATGCCGGCGGCGCTGGAGCTCAGGATGATCGCGGCCGAGGACGCCTCGGCGGCCAGGCCCTGCGGGGACTCGATCTCGACGAGGCCCTTGCCCAGGGTGCGGATGACGCGCCAGCCGCCGATGTAGGTGCCCAGGCCGATGGCCAGGGCGCACGAGGCGATGATCCAGAACGGCAGGCCGTCCTTCTTCACGTCGCCGGTCAGGTGGCCGGTGGTGATGAGGGCCAGGGCGATGACGCCCATGGTCTTCTGCGCGTCGTTGGTGCCGTGGGACAGCGCGACCAGCGATGCGGTGGCGATCTGGCCCCAGCGGAAGCCTTCCTCACGGCGCTTCTTGATGACGTTGCGCGTGATCCGGTACACCAGCCAGGTGCCCACGGCGGCCACGAGGCCCGCGATGAACGGGGCCGCGACGGCCGGGATCAGCACCTTCTGGATGACACCGCTCCAGTTGATGCCCGCGGTGCCGAGCGCGGCCAGGCCGGCACCGATCAGTCCGCCGAAGAGCGCGTGCGACGAGCTGGAAGGGATGCCGAACAGCCAGGTGAGGAGGTTCCACAGGATGCCGCCGATGAGGCCGGCGAAGATGATGGTGAGTCCGGTCGACGCGTCGATGGACTTCAGTAGGTGCCCGGACTTACTGTCCTGAATCTTCAGCACCGAAGTGGTGACGGTGACGGCGACCTCGACTGACAGGAACGCGCCGACCAAGTTCAGGACGCCGGCCAGCAGCACGGCGGTCTTGGGCTTCAGCGCGCCTGTGGCGATCGAGGTCGCCATGGCATTACCGGTATCGTGAAATCCATTCGTGAAGTCAAATGCCAGTGCTGTTGCGATCAACAGCACCAGGATGACCAACTCTGCGCTCATGGCGCTCATTCTGGTGTAACGGCGCCGTTTTTTGCGAGTTACAGCTACCCCGAAATCTGAGCACGACCTGGCTCTTTCCAGTTCTGTTCAATGTGTTCACTGAGTGTTCATCGGCTTGTGAGGTCCGGTTCCGGTGCCGAGGCGCTGTTCACGGTGTTGAGGGCTACCGTGTCGGTGAGCCCGCCGCGACCGCAGCTACGGTTTCCGGGCGCAGCATCGCGGCTATCGATCTGGACGACACTGCACGTCCCGGACCCTTGGAGGTGACGCCATGAATGTTTTTCTCAGCAAGATCGTGGCGTGGCTGCAGGCCGGTTATCCCGACGGCATCCCCGCCACCGACCGGGTGCCGCTGTTGGCGCTGCTGTCCCGGCGCCTGACCAACGACGAGGTCAAGTCCGTCGCCCGCGGGCTGATGAATCGTGGCGAATTCGATGACATCGACATCGGCGTACTGATCACGCGGATCACCGACGAACTCCCCCGCGCCGAGGATGTGGAGCGGGTGCGGGCGCGGCTGGCCGCCAAGGGCTGGCCGCTCGACGATCCCCGCGACCCGATCGACGGCGAGCCCGGCGACGGAGGCGTGGCATAGCTGTCCTGCATCCGGTCGCCGTCGGATCCGGCGACGCGGCCCTCGCCCTGATCCCGACGTTGACGCAGGCCCTGGACGGCCGCGGCGCGCTACTGCCGGTGCCGGCCGACGATGACCGCCAGGCCGTGCTGCTGACGGAGACGCTGCGCGCCGGCGAAGCCGTCGACGACGACGTGGCCCTGGTGGTCTCGACGTCGGGTTCCACCGGAATCCCCAAGGGCGCCTTGCTTTCCGCCGCGGCGTTGCACGCCAGCGCCGACGCCACGCATGACCGGCTCGGCGGGCCCGGCCGGTGGCTGCTGGCACTGCCCGCCTACCACGTCGCCGGAGTGCAGGTTCTGGTGCGGAGCCTGCGGGCCGGCACCACGCCCGTCGCACTGGACCCGGGTTTCGACGTCAGTGAACTGCCTTCTGCGGTAAGGGCTTTGGGTTCGGGACGGCGCTACACGTCACTGGTCTCGGTACAGCTGGCCAAGATCCTGGCCGATCCCGCCGCGACCGCGGCGCTCGCCGAACTGGACGCCGTCCTGATCGGCGGCGGCCCCATGCCGCCGGGACTCGGCGAAAAGGCCGCGGCCGCAGGCATTTCCGTGGTCCGCACCTACGGGATGAGCGAGACCTGCGGCGGCTGCGTCTACGACGGACGACCGCTGAACGGCGTCCGGCTGCGCATCGACGACACCGGCCGGATTTCGTTGGGCGGTCCCACGCTGGCGTCGGGTTACCGGAATCCCGTCGACCCGTCGCCGTTCGTGGCGGGCTGGTTCGTCACCGATGACATTGGCGCCGTGGATGATTCGGGCGTGCTGCGGGTACTGGGCCGCATCGACGACGCCATCGCCACCGGCGGTCTCAAGGTGCTACCCGCGCTCGTCGAGTCGGCCCTGGCGGGCCATCCGGCCATCGCCGAATGCGCCGTGTTCGGCGTCCCCGACGAACGGCTGGGCCAGCGGGTGGCCGCGGCCGTCGTGCTCCACCCGGGCGCGGCCACACCCACCGTGGCTGACCTGCGGGAATACGTCAGCGCCACGCTGGCCACCACCGCCGCCCCACGTGAGGTGCACGTGGTCGCCGAACTCCCCCGCCGCGGGATCGGCAAGCTGGACCGGCGGGCCCTGACGCTGCAGTACCAGAAAAACGCCTGATCGGCCCGTGATGCCGGTCACAGCACCGGCGCTTGATTCGGTGACGGGCCCGGCTCTCTGGGACCCTGGAACGCGGACCGGAAGAGTTGGAGTTTCCATGCCTGCCCACAGACAGCCTGACAACCATCCTGCGGTGACCGCCCTGACCTGGTCGGGAGGCGTGCTGGCCTGGGCCGTGGCCGCCGCCGTCGCCACCCCGTCCACCGGTCTGCCACTGGCCGTCGTGCTGCCCGTGACCCTGATTTTCGGTGCGCTGGTCGTCGTGGCCATCCGCAGCACCGTCGCCAGCGCCCGCGGCACCGCCGGCCGGGCGGCCCTGGCCGTCGCGATCGGCCTGCTGGTCGGTGAACTGGCCGCGATGACGCTGTTCAGCAATGCCATCACCCAGCGTCTGGACACCGAAGCCGCGGCCCGCGCCGCGACCACGCCGGCCGTGACCACCGCGCAGGGCCAGTTGGATGCGCTGCGTGCGAGCCGCGGTGCGCTCGACGCCGCCGTCGACTCCGCCCGGCAGCGTCGTGACGACGCTCAGGTCGTGGCCCGCTGCGAATACCACCCGACGCCGTCGTGCGCCCAGCAGCCCGTCACCGGTGTGCCCGGTGACGGCCAGATCACCCAGAACACGCAGGACATCCTCGAGCACGACCAGCGCGAGCTCGATGCCGCACTGGCGGCCCGGGGCGAGCAGGCCCCGACCCTCGACGCGCGGATCGCCGGTGCCGAGCACGCGGTCACGGCCGCGCGCGACGCGGCCGGCGCCGGCGCGGACCGCGGTTTCGGCGCGCGCTGGGTCGCGATGAACGGCTACACCATCGACACGCCCGCCGCGCTGGTGGCGCGCATCGCCGTGGTCGGCGTCTGCGTCCTGCTGTACCTGCTGCCGATGCTGCTGCACGCCCGGCAGGACCGCACCCTGCGCGAGCGCCACGACGAGTCCCGCCTGCGGGCCGAACTGCGTGCCGAGACCGCCATCGCGGTCAAGCAGGCCGAGGTGCGGGCCGAAGCCGAGATTCTGAAGGCCGAACACCAGCTGGCCGCCATGAAGCTCGCGCTCGAGACCGACGCCGAGATCAACCGCGAATATCACCGCCAGCGCGTCGCTGAAGCCCTCACCGGTGAGCCGGCGCAGCCCGCGCTCGCGGCCCCCACCGCCGAGGTGCTGCGGCCCGATTCGCCGCCGCAGCCCATGTACTCCGACTGGGACGAACTCATGGCGTTCCCGGACCCGCAGCGGCGTTCGTTGAACGCCGCACCAGCGCCGGAGCCCGAACCGGCCGACGCACCGGCCGAACCGGCCGCCACCGCCGAACTCGTCCCGATCGGCGACGAGCGGGCCGAGAACCTGCCGGTGCAGGCGACCAGCCAGCCCGCAGGCGGCCTGACACTGCCGCAACTGCCCGACCTCACCAAGGTCGCGGCTCGCCTGCTGCGTCCGCTGGTGGCGCCCGTCGCGCCCGTGGTGGACCGCGTCATCGACACGTCGGTGCAGCAGCTGCGCTCGGCGCAGAAGGTCATCGAGGAGTTCGAGGAGATCACGTTCACGCTGCGCCGGACGTCGCGGACGACGGTGACCGAGAATGAGCACGAGCAGTCGTCGGGCCCGCGCGCCGCCGACCACGGCCAGGCGCTCGGGGCGGGCCAGGGCGTCCACCCGCGCGTCGAACCCCAGTGGGCGGCACCGCAGATGAACGCGACGTTCGCGCCGACGACGCCGCTGCGGGGCGCCGACCCGTACACCGCGCTCGACGGCACCGACACCACGATCATCGACGCCGCCGACGAGCGCCGTCAGCTCAAGGAAGGCCGCCGCGCCATCGAGCCGTAACCCGGGGATTTGTGCACGATTTTCGGCGCGAGGCGCGGAAAATCGTGCACAAATCCCTAGGGCAGCGAGCGGTTCAGGCGCTCGGTGGCGGCCAGGTAGTCCTCGATGAACTCGCGGACGACCTCGCGGGCGGGCTTGACCTTGTTCATCAGGCCGACGCCCTGGCCGACGAAGTAGGTCGCCAACTGCTGGGCGCCCTGATGTCCCTGGGCGGCCAGGCGGTCGATGCGCCGGATCACCGGCTCGCTCAGCATGTTCTGCAGCGGCAGCGGAAGTGGCTTGCGGCCACCGTCGTTCGGCGCCCAGGCATCCGTCCAGTCCGAAACCAGTTGGCGTGCGGGCTTTCCGGTGCGCCCCGCCGACCGCACGGTGTCGCGTGACGTGGCGGCCAGCATCTTCTGCTTGGTGGCCGGCGCGGTCTCGGCCTCCTCGGTGGTCAGCCACACCGAACCGGTCCAGGCCCCGGCGGCGCCCAGCGCGACCGCCGCGGCCATCTGCCGGCCGGTGACGATGCCGCCCGCCGCCAGCACGGGGACCGAATCATCAATCGCCTCAATCACTTCCGGCACCACGACGAGTGTGGACACCTCGCCACAGTGTCCGCCGGCCTCGGTGCCCTGCGCGACGATGATGTCGACGCCAGCCGCGACCTGCTTGACGGCGTGCTCCTTGGCGCCGACCAGCGCGGCCACCGGAATCCCCCGCTCGCGGCCCGCCTCGATCATGTAATCCGGCGGCACCCCAAGCGCATTGGCGATCAGCTTGATGGGGTGGCTCAACGCCACGTCGAGCAAGTCGTGCCCGGTGTTGCCGGACAACACCGACCCGCCGGTACGGACTCGTTCCTCCGGCTCGATGCCATGGTCGATGAGCAGCTGGCTGACGAATTCCCGGTATTCCGAAGGGATTCGGTCTGCCAACTGGCCGTCGGAGAGGTTCTCGCCCTTGCCCTCGAATTTCGCCGGCACGATGATGTCCGCGCCGTAGGGCCGGCCGCCGACGTGATCATCGATCCAGGCGAGTTCCCGGTCGAGCTGCTCGGGGGTGTACGCCGTCGCGCCCAGCACGCCGAAGCCGCCAGCGTTGGTGACGGCGGCGACCACGTCACGGCAATGGCTGAAGGCGAAGAGCGGGAAGTCGATGCCGAGCTGTTCGCAGATGCGGGAAGTCACTCCGTCAGTTTTGCCACCCCGACTTGACGGGTGTCAAGAGCCGCCCCGGTCAGGGCAGTTCAAACGGCAGCTTCACCCCGGTGTGGGCCAGGCAGTGGGTACACGTTCGTTCGGCCGGGACGGTCGCCAGGGCCTGCTGCACCAGCGCCTTGAACATCGGGGTGTTGCGCTCGAACTCCGCGAAGACGTCGACGGTGGTGACACCGGCGCCGGCCTCGATGCCCGCGTCCAGATCGGTCACCAAAGCGATTGCTGCATAACACATCTCGAGTTCACGGGCCAGCACGGCCTCCGGGTAGCCGGTCATGTTCACCAACGTGAACCCCTGGGCCGCGAACCACTGACTCTCGGCGCGGGTGGAGAACCGGGGCCCTTGGATGACCACCATGGTGCCGCCGTCGATGACGCCCGGCTGCTCGGCCGCGACGGCGCGCAGCGTCGGACAGTACGGATCGGCGAAGCCGACGTGGATGCCGCCGGCGTCGAAGTACGTGTCCTCGCGGCTGCGGGTGCGGTCCACCAGCTGGTCGGGCACGACCACGGCGCCGGGGCCGAGGTCCGCGGTCAGGCTGCCGACGGCGCACGGGGCGAAAATCCGCCGCACCCCGAGCTTGCGCAGCGCCCACATGTTGGCGCGGTACGGCACCGTGTGCGGCGAGTACTCATGTTTGAGCCCGTGCCGTGGCAGGAATGCCACCTCGTGCCCGCCGACGGCCCCGATGGTGACCGGCGCGCTCGGCGTGCCGTAGGGCGTGTCGACGGTGACGGTGCGCGCGTCGTCCCCGAAGAACGTGTAGAAACCGCTACCGCCGATGACTCCCAGCATCCGTTATTCGGCGTCGGTCTTGGGGGTATCCACGGTCTCCGGCGTCACGGCCGTGACGGGCGTCGGCGCGGGCGCCGCGTCGTCGTCCTCGATTTCCTCGGCCTCGTCTTGTTCCAGCTGCGCGCGGGCCCGCCGGGCGCCGTCGCGGATCTCGAATGCGTCGGTGGCCAGGGCGCCGATGGAGCTCGCCACGTCCTTGACGGCGGTGACGACGATGTTCATGACCTCGCCGACGGTGCCTGCGACGGCTTCGACGGATTCCTGCACGACATCTTTGCGAATCTCGTTCTTGCTGAGCCGATCCTTCATGCCGATAAGTGTAGGGGCGTGGGACGATTGCGCGCGTGGCCAGTCTTTCGCAGTGGATAGAGGGCGCCCGACCGCGGACCCTCCCGAATGCAGTCGCTCCCGTGCTGGCAGGTACCGGTGCCGCCGCCTGGGTCGGCGGTGAGGTGTGGTGGAAAGCGGCTCTGGCCCTTGTGGTTTCGATATCGCTGATCATCGGGGTCAACTACGCCAACGACTACTCCGACGGCATCCGCGGCACCGATGACGACCGGTCCGGGCCGGTCCGCCTGGTCGGCGCCAAGTTGGCCTCCCCACAGGCGGTGCTGGCGGCGGCCGTGATCAGCCTGTCCATCGGCGCCGGTGCCGGCCTGGCGCTGGCCCTGGTCAGTCAGCCGTGGCTGATCGCCGTCGGCGCGGCGTGCATCGCCGGCGCCTGGCTGTACACCGGCGGCACCAACCCGTACGGCTATCGCGGGCTCGGCGAGGTCGCGGTGTTCGTGTTCTTCGGGCTGGTCGCCGTGCTCGGCACGCAGTACACGCAGGCCCTGCGGGTCGACTGGGTGGGACTCGTGCTCGCCATCGCGGTCGGGTCGTTGTCGTCGGCGGTGTTGGTGGCCAACAACCTTCGCGACATCCCCACTGATCAGGTCTCGGGCAAGATCACGCTCGCGGTGCGGCTCGGCGACGCCCGCACCCGCCAGCTGTTCCAGGTGCTGACGCTGCTGCCGTTCGTGCTGACCGCGGTCCTGACGCTCGCGACCCCGTGGTGCCTGGTCGGCTTCGCGGCGGCACCGCTGGCGGTCCGCGCGGCCAAGCCCGTGCGCTCAGATCTCGGCGGTCGCGAGCTGATCCCCGTGCTCAAGGACACCGGGCTGACGATGCTGGTGTGGGCCGCCCTGATCACCGCGGTGCTGGTGGCGGTCAAGCCCTAGCCCGAGCGGCGTCAGTCGCCGGCGGAATCCTCGCCGTGCAACCGGGCCTGCAGCTGCTCGCGCTCGGCGCGGCGACGCTCGTCGACGGCGGCGATCCCGGCGGTGGCCCGGCGGCGCAGCGGAGCGAACAGCCAGATGCCCAGCGGCATGCCGAGAACCAGCGCGAACAGCAGCGCCACCATGGCCGGGAAATCACGGATACCCAGCAACGCGACGACACCGAAGATCGCGCCGGCAATCACCGCTACCAGCAGCAGGCGGGCGAGCGCGTAGAGAAAAACGTCGAGCAGCAAACGTGGCATGGACGGGGTGGCGGGCGCATCAGACACCGCACGAGTTTACCGACGGACGCGTATATTCGAATAAAGGAGGTTTTACGTGCAGTTCCTGCTCCTGATCACGCTGCTGGCGCTGTTGGCCTACGTGGGCTGGCGCGCCACTCGCGCCACGGCCGCGCGGCCGACCACGCGCGTCATCGGCCCGGATGACGATCCGGAATTCCTGCGCCGGCTCGGTTCGTAGCGACTCTCTACAGCGACAGCGGAAATCCGTCGGCGACGGCCACGGCCAATTCCAGCAACGCATCCCTGGTGTCCGGCCGAAGCCGGTCCAGACTGACCTCGGCACCCTCCTCCAGGTGCGGGTCGAACGGCACCACCTGCACCGCCCGGCACCGGCGGCCGAAGTGGTCGACCACCTTGCGCAGATCGACCTTGCCGGACCGCGGACGCACGGCGTTTACCACCGCGACGGCGTTGCGCACCAGTTCCTGATGACCGTGGGCGTCGAGCCAGTCGAGCGTCGCCGCGGCACTGCGGGCGCCGTCGACCGAGCCTGAGCTGATCACGACGAGCACGTCGGCGTGCGCGAGCACCGCACCCATGGCCGAATGCAGCATGCCGGTGCCACAGTCCGTCAGCACCAGCCGGTAGTACGGCTCCAGTACCGCCAGCGTGCGGGCGTAATCCTCGGAGCTGAACGCCTCCGACACCGCCGGGTCGCTCTCCGAGGCCAGCACCTCGAGCTGGCTCTCACCGCGCGAGGTGTAGTTGCGGACATCGCTGTAGCTGGAGATGCCCTCGGCATCGCGCAGAAGATGACGGACCGTCGCCGGCGTCTCCAGCGGCACCTTCTGACTGAGGGTGCCGCGGTCCGGGTTGGCATCCACCGCGATGACGCGGTCGCCGCGGATCGACGCGAACGTCGCCCCCAGCGTCGCGGTGATGGTCGTCTTCCCGACGCCGCCCTTGAGGGACAGCACCGCGATCCGGTAGCAGTCCCGCAGCGGTCGGTTGATCTGTGCGGTCAACCGGTTGCGGTGCAGGGTCTTGGGGCTGTCGCCGGGATTGAGCAGGGTTCCGGTCGCGTAGTACAGCGCCTTGCGCCAGCCGGTCGACGGTGCGCGGCTCGGGCGGCTCAGCAGCGCGACCGTGGCGGGGTCCAGGCTCCGCGGCTTCGCGGGTGTCGGCGCCAGGACAGGTGTCACCGCATGTGCGATGACGATGCGGGCCTCCGGCGCCGCGGTGGGCGTGGCGGCAGCGACGGGATCGGCCGGGTCCTTGAACCGGCCCTGGGCGCGGAATGAAGGCACGATCAGCCCCGACATCTGATGGCTCAGCCGACGCCGGCGTACGAATGCAGGCCGACGGTCACCAGGTTGATGAAGAACAGGTTGAACACCATCGCGACGAAGCCGACGACGTTGATCCACGCGGCCTTCTTGTCGCGCCAGCCCGCGGTGGATCGGGCGTGCAGGTAGGCGGCGTAGACGACCCACGCGACGAACGACACCGTCTCCTTGGGGTCCCAGCCCCAGTAGCGGCCCCAGGCCTCCTCGGCCCAGATGGCCCCGAAGATGACGCCGAACCCGAAGATCGGGAACGCGAAGATGGTGGTGCGGTAGGCGATGCGGTCCAGGGTCTGGGCATCCGGCAGGCGCTGGATCATCCGGCCGAACCCGTTGTCCTGATGTGCCAGCGGCGACATCTTGAGCAGGAACAGGATGCTGGCGACGCCGGCGACCAGGAAGACGCCGGAGCCGAGGCTGACGACCGAGACGTGGATGGGCAACCAGTACGACTGCAGCGCGGGCATCACCGGCGCGGCGTTGGTGTACAGGTACTTGACCGACACCGCCAGCAGGATCAGCTCGGGCACCAGGACGAAGACCCACAGCGCCCGGTACTGCGGCTTGCGCATCACGATCGACGCTGCGACCAGCCCACAGAAGCTGGTCAGGTTGATGAACTCGTACATGTTGCCCCACGGCACGCGCATGGTGGCCAGACCGCGCAACACGATGCAGACGAACAACATGGCGATGCCGACGTACACCAGCGCGAGCCCGACACGGCCGATGCGCTCGTCAACAGAGCGGGTGGGTGCGTCGACGATGACGCCTGGGATGGTGCTGTTCGCGCCTACGCCCGCACCGACCAGCTCTCGGGTCTCTACCTTCCGGCCACGGCTCGACGCCAGCTCGACGGCCAGCAAGACGAAAGCCAGGCACAGCACCGTCCAGGAACTGAAGAATGCCCAGTCCGAGTACCGGGCCAGGTCGATGTCGATGTGCTCTGTGTTCATCGCTTGTCCTCAATCAACCGCTCTGTGAGCTTTTCGAACTCGTCGCCCCACCCCGAGTTGTCCGTGCGGGCCAGGCCGCCGAGCTCGACGTTGACGGTACCCGGCCCGGCCGACACGATCCGAATCCAAACCCGGCGGCGGCGCACCACCAACGACACCAGCAGCCCGGCCATCATGGTCAGCGCGAACACGAGCACCCACACCTGCGCCGGGTCGTGCGACACCTGCACGTTGATGAACGGCACCGCGCCGTCGAACTTGATGACGGTGCCGTCGTCCAGCTTGGTCTGCTCGCCGGCCTTGAGGTTGACGCGCGCCTGCTTGGTGAGCCGCTTCTGGTCGATCAGCCGGGGGTCGAGCGAGAACAGCGACTGCGGGCGGCCGCTGTCGAGCCCGGTGTCGCCGCGGTAGATGTCGATGGCCACCGCGGGCGCGTTCATCGCCGGGAAGCTCGAGGACAGCAGCTTGCCGTCGAGTTCGGCGGTCGGGGCGAACAGGCCCTGGATGGCGATCTGGTGCTTGCGCCGCTCGCGGTCGTCGGGATAACTGCCGCCCGGCGGGTCGATGCGCGCGACACCCGAGGACAGCAGCGTCAGCGCGTTCTCGGGCTTCCACTGCACCGTCGACGTGCGGGTCTGGCCGTTCGGGAACGTGACGGTGAACGTCGGCGCGTAGCCGTGGCCCTGCAGGTAGATGCGCTCGCCGCCGATCCGCAGCGGGTGGTTGACCTCCAGCCGGTACGGCCGCCAGGTGCCGCTGACCAGGTCGGCGCCGTCCTGGTAGTCGATGTTCGCCGCGAATGCCGTGGCCTGCCCGCTCGGCAGGTACCGGGCGTCGAAGTCGTGGACCCGCAGGCAGCTGGGGTGCAGTGAGGTGCCGTCGACGACGTTGCCGGCGCGGAACGAGTCGAACGCGGCCGGGGAGGCCGAGCAGAATCCGGGCCCGCCGTCGGCGATGACGATGACGTTGCCCTCGTAGCCGAACATCTTGCCGAACGCGATGGCCACCAGCAGGCCCAGCAGCGAGAAGTGGAAGACGATATTGCCGAACTCGCGCAGGTAGCCCTTCTCGGCCGAAATCTCGCGAGTGCCGTCGTCGAGCGTGCGAGTGGTCTGGCGCCAGCCCTTGAGCCGCTTCGCCATCCGGTCGGCGACGGCGTCCGGCTCACCCGGCACGGAGGCCTGCGCGTGCTTGGGCAGCCGCGCCAGGTTCCGCGGCGCCGGCACCGGGACGGCGCGCAGGCTGCGGATGTGCTCGATCATGCGGGGCGTCAGGCAGCCCACGAGCGAGATGAACAGCAGCACGTAGATCGAGGTGAACCAGAAGCTCGAGAACACCGAGAAGGCCTGCACCTTGTCGAGCCACGGCCCGATCGTCGGATGCTGCGCCAGGTATTCGTCGACCTTGCCGGCGTTGAGCGAACGCTGCGGCAGCAGCGCACCCGGGATGGCGCCGAGCGCCAGCAGGAACAGCAGCACCAGGGCGGTGCCCATCGACGTCAGCGTCCGCCAGGTGTTGCGGAACAGTGCGACCACCCGGGAGATCGGGCCGGAGCGGCGGGTCTGGCCGCCCGACACGGCGTCGGGTGCGGAAACGTCGGTCATATCGGGAGCCTTGCGTTGCTGACGAAGGCGTCGCGCACCCATGAGGTGAAGTCGTTCCACACCCCGGTGACCAGCGCGGTGCCGACGACGATCAGCAGCAGACCGCCGAAGATCTGGATGGCGCGGGTGTGCCGGCGCAGCCAGCCCAGGCCCTGCACGGCGCGGGCCGATCCGAAGGCCAAGAGCACGAACGGAATGCCGAGACCCAGGCAGTACGCGATCACCAGCGCGACGCCGCGGGCGACGCTGGCGCCGTCACTGGCCGAGGCCACCGCGATGACGCCGGTGAGCGTCGGGCCCAGGCACGGCGTCCAGCCCAACCCGAACACCGCGCCCAGCAAGGGCGCGCCGACGACCGTCGACACCTGGCGCGGCGTGAACCGCACCTGACGCTGCAGCGCCGGGACCAGCCCGATGAACACGAGGCCCATCAGCACCGTGACGACGCCGCCGATGCGTTGCAGCAGAAGCTGATTGGCGATGAGGGTCGTGGTCAGCCCGAGCACGGCGACCGCGCCCATGAGGAACACCGCGGTGAAGCCCGCGACGAACAATGCCGCCGCGCCGGCCACGCGCCAGCGGGCGGTACGCACTTTCGTGGTGCCCTCGGTGTCGTCCACCCCGACCACCGCGGCCAGATACGACAGGTACCCCGGCACCAGCGGCACCACGCACGGCGACGCGAACGACACCAGCCCGGCCAGCACGCTGACCCCGAGGGCCACCAAAAGCGGTCCGGCGGCCGCGGTTTCGGCGAAGGAGGTCATGCCTTGCCCTCTTTGGCGAGCCGCTCGACGACGGGCTTGAGGTCGTCGGCCAGCAGCTCCCGCAGGAACACCGCGGCCACCCGGTGCTGACGGTCCAGCACCAGCGTCGACGGGATGACCGTCGTCGGGTACTTGCCGCCGAACGCGATCATGGTGCGCATCGCCGGGTCATAGATGGACGGGAACGTCACCTTGTGGTCGACGACGAAGTCGACGGCGGCCTGCCGGTTGTTGTCCCGGACGTCGATGCCCAGGAACGCGACGCCCTGCGCCTTGGTCTGCTCGTACACCTTCTCCAGCTCGGCGATCTCCGAGCGGCACGGGCCACACCACTGCCCCCACACGTTGATCACCACGACCTGGTCGGAAAAGTCGTCCAGGGACAGGGTTTTCGACGGATCCGTGAGCGACGGTCCCCGCACCGCGCCCGGCTTGCCGCGGCTCGACGGCGGGTCGTAGAAGATGTCGGTCTTGCCGCCCGGCGCCACGAACTCGAAGGTGCCGCCCTGTGCGACGGCGTCGTCACCGGTGGAGCAGCCGACGAGCAACACGGCCGTCGTCAGGACGGCCGCCATCACTGCCCCGGCACGGGCCACCAGCGAAGTCACTGTCCGGCCAGCTCCGCATATCCCCAGCCGACCATCTGGTCGCCGTGGAAGTAGAACGACGTCACCGACGCCAGATTGCACATCCGCTTGGTCGGGAAGTGGTGCAGGTTCTTGCCGAGCATCGCGCGGCGCAGCGTCTCCACCGGCAGCTGATGGCTGACGCACACCGCCTCGTGCCCCATGCCCTTGACCCGCGCCCGGTCCACGGCGGCCGTCATGCGCGCCGCGATGTGCTTGTACGGCTCACCCCATGACGGGGTCTTCGGGTCGCGCAGGTGCCACCAGTTGCGCGGGTCGCGCAGGGCACCGTCACCCGGCGAGACGCGCTGTCCCTCAAACACATTCGTCGACTCGATGAGCTCGGGATCGGTGTCGATCGGCAGGCCGTGCCGGGCGGCGATGGGCGTCGCGGTCTCCTGCGCGCGCTCCAGCGGCGAGGCCACGACGTAGACGATGTCGCGCTCGGCCAGCCACCCGGCGACCGCCTCGGCCTGCGCCTGCCCACGCTCGGAGAGATGAAAATTGGGCTTGCGGCCGTACAGGATCTTGTCCGGGTTGTGCACCTCGCCGTGCCGCATCACGTGCACGATCGTCTTGTCGGTCATGCGGGCTCCTGAGCTTGGGCGGCGGCCTGCGCGGCGGCGGGCAGCGCGTCGGCGATCCGGTCGAACGCAGCGTCGTCGAGCGCGGCCGAGACGAACCAGGTTTCGAAGGCGCTGCACGGCGGGTAGACCCCGGCGTCCAGCAGGGCGTGGAAGAACGCCGGGTAGCGCCAGGTCTCGGTGGCCTTCGCGGTTTTGAAGTCGACGACGTCCCCGTCGCCGAAGAACACCGTCAGGAAGTTCCCGGCGCGCGAAATCCGGTGCGCGACAGAGGCTTCGGTGAGCGCGTCGGTCAGCAGTCCGGACAACCGGTCGGCGTTGACGTCGAGGGCGCGGTAGACGGCTTCGTCGGCGGCGCGCAGCGTGGCCAGGCCCGCGGCCATCGCGACCGGGTTCCCGGACAGCGTCCCGGCCTGGTACACCGGGCCGAGCGGCGCCAGCCGTTCCATCACCTCGGCGCGGCCACCGAACGCCGCGGCGGGCAGGCCGCCGCTCATCACCTTGCCGAAGGTGAACAGGTCGGCCGCGACCGGGTCGAGGCCGTACCAGCCGCCACGGCTGACGCGGAAGCCCGTCATCACCTCGTCGATGATGAGCAGCGCGCCGTGCTCGGCGGTGATCTGCCGCAGCGCGGCGTTGTAGCCCGCGGCCGGCGGGACGGTGCCCATGTTGCCGGGGCTGGCCTCGGTGATGACGCAGGCGATCTGGTCGCCCGCCGCGGCGAACGCCTCCCGCACCGCGTCGAGGTCGTTGTACGGCAGCACGATGGTGTCGGCGGCGGCCGCCCCGGTGACCCCCGGCGACGACGGCAGCCCCAGCGTCGCGACGCCGGAGCCGGCGTCGGCCAGCAGCGCGTCGCTGTGGCCGTGGTAGCAGCCGGAGAACTTGATGATCTTGGGCCGGCCGGTGAAGCCGCGGGCCAGCCGGATGGCGCTCATGGTCGCTTCGGTGCCCGAGTTGACGAAGCGGATGCGTTCGACCGGGGCGACGCGATCGATGATCTCGCGCGCCAGCTCCGTCTCGGCGGGCGTCGGGGCGCCGAACGACAATCCGTTGACGGCGGTGGTCTGCACGGCCTCGACCACGGCGGGGTGGGCGTGGCCAAGGATCATCGGGCCCCATGAGCACACCAGGTCGACGTAGCGGTTGCCGTCGGCGTCGGTCAGCCAGTAGCCGTTGGCCGAGGTGATGAAACGAGGGGTACCGCCGACCGAGCTGAAGGCACGCACTGGCGAGTTGACCCCGCCGGGGATCACGGTCGACGCGTCGGCGAACAGTTTCGCGGAGACGTCGGTAGAGCGCATGGCCACCAGTGTCCCAGCCCGGCGCGAATGGACCAACTACAGGGTGTAGGAGCTGGCTCACGTTGGTGCGAGTCCGCGGCCAGTGACCGCCGAGATGGACGAAATGGTCGTGCGACAGGGCGTCCGAGCAGCCATTTGGTCAATCTCGACAGGGGCGATCCCGAGGGCCGCCCCACGGGCCACATCCGTAACGCCGGTGCGGCCCTCCCTGCCCTAGTTCTGCGGCGTCAGCTTGAAGACCGGGTGGTCGGCGTCATCGGGCAGCTCGCGCCAGTACTGGTCGACGACCTTGCCGGCCAGCGGCCGGTACGCCGCGATGATCGGCGCCCGGTCCGCGACCGGAATCTCGCTGGCCAGGTAGTTCGCCTTGCCGAGCGCCACCACCGGGTTCTCCCGGACGTTCTTCACCCACGCCGACTCGCCGCGCGTGGACACCAGGTACTTCACCCCGTCCACCTCCGGCACCACGACCGGGATGCGCTGCGGCACGTGATTGGAGCTACGGGTGACCGTCAGGGTCTGGCTGCCACCGATACCGGTCAGCCGCGCGATGGGGTTGAAGACATGGACGACGAACCACGGCGGCTTGAGGTAGGCCATGGCCAGAGCCTATGGCTACACCGCGCTCAGCGCATCGTCCAGAATGTCCAGCCCGCGCTTGGCGTCGTCGATGCTGATGTTGCACGGCGGCACCAGGTGGAAGCGGTTGTAGTTCATGAACAGCAGCAGGCCGTTCTGCTTGGCCCGTGCGTTGATGGCGCCCATCTCGGGCGACGACCCGCCGTACGGCGCCAGCGGCTCCTTGGTGGCGCGGTCCTTCACCAGCTCGACGGCCCAGAACACACCGAGACCACGGACGTCGCCGATGATGTCGTGCTTCTCGGCGAGCGCCGCCAGGCCCGGTCCGAAGACGTCGGTGCCGATCAGTTCGGCGTTCTCGACGATCTTCTCGTCGTGCATCGCGGTGATGGTCGCGACCGATGCCGCGCACGCCAGCGGGTGGCCCGAGTAGGTGAGCCCGCCGCCGTACGGCTGGTCCAGGAAGCGCTCGAGGATCTTGTCGCTCACGATGACGCCGCCGAGCGGGACGTAACCGGAGTTGACGCCCTTGGCGAAGGTGATGAGGTCGGGGGTGACGCCGTAGTTGTCCAGCGCGAACCACTTACCGGTGCGGCCGAAGCCGGCCATGACCTCGTCGAGGATCATCACGATGCCGTACTGGTCGCACAGCTCGCGCACGCCCTGCAGGTAGCCGGGCGGCGGCGGCATGATGCCGACGGTGCCGGGCACCGACTCGAGGATGATCGCGGCGAACGCGGACGGGCCCTCGAACTCGATGACCGACCGCAGGTGCGCCAGGGCGCGCTCGGACTCTTCCTCCTGCGTCAGCGAATTGAACTGGCTGCGGTACAGGAAGGGCCCGAAGAAGTGCGTGGTGCCCTCGGTGCCGTAGTCGTTGCCCCAGCGGCGGACGTCGCCGGTGAGGTTGACCGTCAGCGCGGTGCCGCCGTGGTAACTGCGGTAGGTCGACAGCGTCTTGTAGCGGCCGGTGAACACGCGCGCCATGCGGATGGCGTGCTCGACGGCGTCGGCGCCGCCGTTGGTGAAGAACACCCGGTTGAAGCCCTCGGGGGCGACCTGGCAGATCAGGTCGGCGGCCGTGGCGCGGGCCTCGTTGGCATGCTGCGGCGCGATGGTGCACAGCTTGGCGGCCTGCTCGGCGATGGCGGCGACGACCTTGGGGTGCTGGTGGCCGATGTTGGTGTAGACGAGCTGGCTCGAGAAATCGAGGAGACGGTTGCCGTCACCGTCGATGAGGTAGCTGCCCTCGGCGCCGGTGAAGACCATCGGATCGAGCTTCCCCTGGGCCGACCACGAGTGGAATACGCGGCTGCGCTCCAGGTCATAGATCCGGCGGGCGTCAGCGTTGGCGGGCGCAGGCATGCATTCCTCCTCGAAGATGAATCAGCGGGTTACGGACTGGTGTGCGACACCGCGTCGTCGCCGCTACCGGTCGGTAACTTTACTCGCTCCCCTGGCCGCCCCAACCACGATGGCGCACGATGGGGACATGCAGATTCCGCAGTCGGTCGCACGCTTCAACCGTCGGGTCACCAACCCCATCCAGCGGCTGTGGGCGGGCCGCGCGCCGACGTTCGGCATCCTCGAGCACGTCGGGCGTAAGTCCGGCAAGACGTTCCGCACCCCGCTGACGGTGTTCACCACCGCCGACGGTTTCGCCATCCTGCTGACCTACGGCCCCGACCGTGACTGGCTCAAGAACATCACCAAGGCCGGCGGCGGCAAACTGACCCGGCGCGGCCAGACGTACGACGTCGTCGACCCGCGCGTGGTGAGCAAGGAGGACGCCGCCCCGCTCATCACCGGATCGCTGCGTAAGGTGTTCCCGCGCTTGCCTTTTGAGCAGGCCGTGCTGTTGCGCCGGGCCTAGTCGCCGCGCGTCTCGTCGAGCACCTGCTGCACCACGCGCATCGCGCTCAGCGCCGCGGGCGCGCCGCAATAGCCGGTGGCGTGGATGATCGCCTCGACGATCTCGTCACGGGTGAGGCCGTTGTTGAGCCCGCCCCGGACGTGGCCGGCGAGTTCTTCATGGGCCCGCAGCGCCGTCAGCATGCCGAGGTTGAGCAAGCTGCGGTCGCGGCGGCTCAGTCCCGGCCGGTTCCACACCGCGTCCCACACGTGCTCGGTGACGAAGCGCTGGATCGGTTCCGATTCGGTGCCGCTGGTGCGGGCCAGTGCGCGGTCGACGAACTCGTCGCCCATCACCTGACGGCGGGTGGCGATTCCGGCGTCGAACGCCGAAGCTGGCTCGCTGGTCATCTCTGGGCCTTTCTCTCGGGTGGCTGCGGCAGACCGTAGCGCAGCGCGACCGGAACCGAATTCGGTGAACAGAACGCGATACCGGTCGCGAGTGACCCAGCTCTCAATTAGGTTCATGCCCGATCCACCCTCACAGCCAACTGTCAGGAGCCCTCGGTGCCCGAAACCGACCGTCCCGAGAGGGTTGCCCCCACCGGGGAGCAGTTCCTCGCCATGCAGGCCAGCCCCGAGTTCCAGGAGTTGCGAACCAGGCTGCGCCGCTTCGTGTTTCCGATGACCGCGTTCTTCCTGCTGTGGTACGGCCTCTACGTCGCGCTCGGCGCCTTCGCCCATGACTTCATGGCCATCCGGGTGTTCGGCAACATCAATGTCGGGCTGCTGATCGGGCTGGGTCAGTTCCTGACGACGTTCGTGATCACCGGGCTGTACGTGCGCTTCGCCAACCGCGAGCTCGACCCGCGGGCTGCCGCCATCCGTGAAGAACTCGAGGGCGCCTGATGACCACCACCGTGCTGGCCGCCGCCACCGTCGGCAACCCCGTCGCCAACATCGGCATCTTCAGCGTGTTCGTCGTCGTCACGATGGTCGTGGTCATCAAGGCCAGCAAGCGCAATGCCACCGCCGACGAGTTCTTCACCGGCGGCCGCGGTTTCTCCGGCCCGCAGAACGGCATCGCCATCGCGGGCGACTACCTGTCGGCCGCGAGCTTCCTCGGCATCGCCGGCGCCATCGCCGTCTACGGCTATGACGGCTTCCTGTACTCCATCGGCTTCCTCGTCGCCTGGCTCGTGGCGCTACTGCTCGTCGCCGAATTACTGCGCAACACAGGCAGATTCACCATGGCCGACGTGCTGAGCTTCCGGCTCAGGCAGCGCCCGGTCCGGCTGGCCGCGGCCACGTCGACGCTGACGGTGTCGCTGTTCTACCTGCTGGCCCAGATGGCCGGGGCGGGCGGCCTGGTCGCGCTGCTGCTCGACGTGAAGAGCCGGGGCGGCCAATCGATCGTGATCGCGGTCGTCGGCGTCCTGATGATCGTCTACGTGCTGGTCGGCGGCATGAAGGGCACGACGTGGGTGCAGATCATCAAGGCCGTGCTGCTGATCACCGGTGCCGCCCTGATGACGGTCATGGTGCTCGGCAAGTTCGGGTTCAACTTCTCCGACATCCTCGGTTCGGCCCAGTCGGCCATCTCGCACGCCACCACCAAGGGCGTCTCCAGCCGCGACGTCCTGGCGCCCGGCGCGCAGTACGGCGGTTCCCTCACCTCGAAGATCAACTTCGTCTCGCTGGCACTGGCGCTGGTGCTGGGCACCGCGGGCCTGCCACACGTGCTGATGCGCTTCTACACCGTGCCGACCGCGAAAGAGGCACGGCGGTCGGTGGTTTGGGCCATCGCGCTGATCGGTGCCTTCTACCTGTTCACGCTGGTGCTCGGCTATGGCGCCGCCGCCCTGGTGGGACCGGACCGCATCCTCAAGGCCGCCGGCGGCGTGAACTCCGCGGCCCCGCTGCTGGCGTTCGAACTCGGCGGCGTGATCCTGCTCGGCGTCATCTCGGCGGTGGCATTCGCGACGATCCTCGCGGTCGTGGCAGGCCTGACCATCACCGCGTCGGCGTCCTTCGCACATGACATCTACGCCTCGGTTCTCAAGTCCCACAAGGTGACCGAGGACGAGCAGGTGCGGGTGTCCCGGATCACGGCGGTCGTGCTGGGCGTGTTCGCGATCGGGCTCGGCATCCTCGCCAACGGTCAGAACGTGGCATTCCTGGTGGCCCTGGCATTCGCTGTGGCGGCCGCGGCCAACCTGCCGACGATCCTGTACTCGCTGTACTGGAAGCGGTTCAACACCCGCGGCGCGCTGTGGAGCATGTACGGCGGCCTGATCTCGACCATCGTGCCGATCGTCTTCTCCCCCGCGGTATCGGGCAGCAAGACGGCGATGATCCCGGGTGCGGACTTCGCGTACTTCCCGCTGGCCAACCCGGGCATCGTGTCCATCCCACTGGCGTTCGTGCTCGGCATCATCGGCACGCTGACGTCGTCGGACACCGGGGATCCCGAACTGGCCGCCGAGATGGAGGTGCGGTCACTGACCGGGGTGGGCGCCGAGAAGCCCGTCGCGCACTAGCCCCGCACGGGCGAGTTCGTCCGCAACGCCGCGGGCAGGCTCGGCACGAAATGCCGTGCGGCGAAAGCCCGGATCTCCTCGGCACTGTCGAGCGCCTCGACACTGGGCAGCAGCAGCACCATCGCCGCGTAGCGCAGGATGGTGTCGGCGAGGTCGTTGACGGCCTGTTCGCCGATGCGGTCGGCGAAACCCTCGGGGAAGATGACGCGCAGCGCCGCCGCCATCCGGCCGACGGCGGCCCCGTAGTGCCGCTGCATGAGCTCGATGACGAGCGCGGGCTCGTCGATCATCATCCGGTTGAGCACGCGGTGCCGCCGGAAGCGCAGGATCGACAGCGTGAATGCCTCGACGTACAGATCCGATTGGGGCCCGGCGTTTTTCAGCTCGCGGGCGATGTCGTCGAACAGCACGACGTTCTCCCGTTCGACGACGGCGGCCACCAGCTCGTCACGGTTGGCGAACCGCCGGTAGATGGTGGTGCGGCTGACACCGGCGCGGCGCGCCACGTCATCGAGGGCGACGCGGCGGAAGCCGTGCTGCTCGAACTCGACGAGCGCGGCGTCGAGGATCGCGGCCGTCGCGTCAGCGGGCACGCGCATAGCCCTTCTGCGCAAAGCTGTTGTACCGCACCGACATCGGCAACCGGTCCCACACCCAGTTCACCGGCTTGCTGCGCCAGGCCGCGGCGAACAACTGGTAGGCGCGTTCCTGCCGGTCGGACCAGGGCAGCTCCAGCAGGTCCCGCGCCCGCGGGGGGAGGCCGCCGGTGGTGAGGAACGCCGCGACAGGGTTGAACACCACCGCGATGACGCGCCACACCGCCGGGTTGACGGCCTTGGGCGCCGGAAAGCCCTTGGTCACATAGCCGACGCCGTACCGGGCCGTCTTGTGCGGCACCGCGACCTCGTTGATCATCCGGTCCCAGTACTCCTCGAACTCGGCGTAGGTGGCCGGCATGGGCCGGTCGCTGACGCCGTAGCGGCGGTACCAGGTCTTCGACTCGAGGTAGATCTGTTCCTTCTCGGCGTCGGTCAGCCGCTTGACGAAGGTGTCCGCGAAATACAGCACCTGCTCGACGAATGTCGCGTGCGCCCAGTAGTACGTCTCCGGGTCGAGGGCGTGGTAGCGGCTGCCGTCGGGCATGTCGCCCTTGATCTCGCGGTGGAAGTCGCGGACCTGCGTGCCGGTGTTGTCGTCGTCGGTGCCGTAGACGGTGCGGAAGATCGGCGGCAGCGACCGCTTGATGCGCGCCGAGGTGTCCGCGAAGAACACCGAATGGTCCAGCACGCCCTGGCCCAGCTGGGCGAGCATGTTCTGCAGGACCGCCGGCCGCGGGCCGATCAGGTACATCCGGTTGTCGCCGAAGTACTTCCACACCAGCGAGTCCGGCCCCAGGGGCAGGGCGTCGACTTTCCCCGTCGCTCCGCTCGCCCCGGCGACGAGCTCAGACTGCTCCGCAAGTTCGGTCATGCGGAACAGTGTTACAAATTTTGCACTCTGTAACAACCCCTGCTCCCGCCATTTCCCGCGAGCGTCCGTGTCTGCGGACGACACGCCGTCACCTGCGTACAAAAACGTCCCGCTCAGACGTGCCGAGCGGGACATTCGTGTACATCAGATGCGCCGTGCCACAGCCGGCACCGTCGCGGACGTTATTTGAGCGGCAACCCCGTGATCGCGCGCGACATCACGAGCCGCTGAATCTCGCTGGTGCCCTCGAAGATCGTGAAGATCTTGGCGTCGCGGTGCCACCGCTCCACCGGGTAGTCGCGCGTGTAGCCGTTGCCGCCCAGAATCTGGATGGCCTCGTCGGTCACGTAGACCGCGGTCTCGCTGGCGACGAGCTTGGCCATCGAGCCCTCGGCGTTCTCGAACGGCATGTTGTTGCGCGCCATCCAGCCGGCGCGCCACACCAGCAGCCGCGCCGCGTCGATCCGGGACTTCATGTCGGCCAGCTTGAACGCGACGGCCTGGAAGTCCCCGATCTTGCGGCCGAACTGCTCGCGCTCCTGCGCGTATCCCAGCGCGTACTCGTACGCCGCGCGGGACACCCCGAGCGCCATGGCCCCGACGGTCGGCCGGGTCCGCTCGAACGTCTTCATCGCCACCTGACCGGCCGAGCTCTTGCCCTCGCGAGTGCGGGCCACCCGCTCCTCGAACTTCTCCCGGCCACCGACGATCAGGCGGCCCGGCAGCCGGACGTCGTCGAGCACGACCTCGGCGGTGTGCGACGCCCGGATGCCGTGCTTCTTGAACTTCTGACCCTGACTGAAACCCTTGGTGCCCGGCGGGATGATGAAGCTGGCCTGGCCGCGCGAGCCCAATTCCGGGTACACCGAGGCAACGACGATGTGCACGTTGGCGATGCCGCCGTTGGAGGCCCACGTCTTGGTGCCGTTGAGCACCCATTCATCGGTCGCCTCGTCGTACCGCGCCCGGGTGATGATCGACGAAACATCCGATCCCGCACCGGGTTCCGACGAACAGAACGCGGCCAGCTTGGGCTCGTTGATGTCGCCGTACATCTGGGGCAGCCACTCGCCCAGCTGTTCCATGGTGCCGTTGGCCGCCAGCGACGCGGCGGCCAGGCCGGTTCCCATGATCGACATCGAAATTCCGGCGTCACCCCAGAACAATTCTTCGACCGCGACGGGCATACCGAGCCCGGTCTCCTCGGCCGTCTGGGCAGCAAAGAACTCCATGGAGTACAGGCCAACCTTGGCCGCCTCCTGCAGGATCGGCCACGGCGTCTCTTCGCGCTCGTCCCACTCCTGTGCGGCCGGACGGATCACGTCAGCAGCGAACTCGTGAACCCAGTCCCGGACCTGGCAGACGTCGGCAGACAGTTCTAGCGAAAAAGACATGCGCGACACACTACTTGGCGCGCCGCCACCTCGCCGTACCCACCACGGCGAGCACCCCGGCCAGGGTCGCCAGCAACAACGACAACGAGATGAACGACGGGTCGTAGAGCACCGATGTCTTCACCGGCTCCCCGGGGATCACCGGCGCGACGTCGGCGATCGACGACGCGGCCAGCCAACTCACCACCGAGCCGACGGCCGCGAGCACCGCCGCCACCAGTGCGCCGGCCGCCACGATCTTGTCGCGGCTCATTCGTCGTCGTCCTCACCGAGTTCGCGCACACCCAACGCCTCCAGCTGGGCCCGCAGCCCGCGATGACGCCGTGCCCACGCCTGCCCGCTGCGCTCACCGGTCAGCTTGACGCCGATCCCCGTGCGGCCGCGCGGAACGCCCGTCAGCTCCCCGAACGCCCGGTACGACTGCCAGCGGGGCACGTCGGCACCTCGCGCCTCCGGGAACATCCCGACCATGTCCGCGACGCGGACGGACTCGGTGCCCTGCCGCAGGTACTCGGGCGTCAGCTCCACCGACGTGTGCAGCCGCGCCGCTTTCACCTGCAACCCGAGGAAACCGGTGACGAGGACGAGGAACACCACCGGCACGAGCGGATCCACCCGGTGCGCCGACCACAACTGCATCGCCGCGATGGAGGCGCCGGAGAACGGGCCCAGCGCCAACCACCACCAGCTGGCACCGACCTCGTGGAAGAGAACCTGCTCGGCGTCGGCGTCAGTCGGCGCGTCCGTCATGCGTTGGCCTTTCCGTCGAACCAGGTCTGCGCCTGCGGCCGGGTGATCGTGACCGCCCCGGCGATCAACGGCAGCAGCGCCACCAACGACAGCAGCTGCGCCACCCCCAGCAGCGCGAGGAGGCCGACGACGATGACGATCGCCATGGACAACGCGACCGCGGCCCGACGAAACCGGTTGTCCCCCGCGCGGGCACGGCCGGCGGAAAAGGCCATGGCGGCGCCGGCGAGGGCGGTGATGGCGCCGAAGCCCACCACCAGAGTCCGGTATGCGGAGGGCACCTCCGCGGCGGCGGTCAACATGCCGCCGACCATCAGGAGCACGGCGGCCACCAGCCAGCACCAGAAAGCGACGGTCACGGCCTGTGGTCGGACCGGCGAAGAGGGCGTGGGCTCAGTCATATCCGGGCCAGCCTAGCGGGCCACATGTGCGTTCACGTCGACCTGGGCGCCCGCGAGCGGCCCGGAAATGCACGCATTGCGCGGCGTGTCGCCGTGCAGACACGGCCGCTCGCGGAGGTTGGGGGCGGGAAAAGTCAGCGGACGAAGAAGGCGTTCGAGTCGGGGCGGTGCAGGAGGTAGACGCCGCCGCCGATCAGGACGGCGCCGCCGATGCCGCATACCGCGTAACCCAGCGCCGCGGCCGCGCCGTGGTAGTTGGCGAACAGATTGGTGGTCAGGTACAGGATCGTGGCCGCAGACCCGCCGGTCAGGATGCTGCGCGCCCACCGGTAGCCCTGCCGCAGCAGCACCAGGAACGTGGCCACCAGGACCACGATGATGAACAGCATCAGCCCGGACACCGCGTACGCGTAGCCCGACACTTCCCGCTCGGGCGTCGTCAGCAGGTTGATGACGTAGCCGATCACCGACAGCGGCAGCGCGGCCGTCCACAGCCAGAAACCGGTGACGACGTCCTGCGGCATCTCCTGCGGCTCGGGTGCGGGCCCGTCCGGCCCCGGACCCGGATGCGGCGGGTACTGCGGGTGGTAGGGGTTCTGCGGGTCGTGCGGGTTGAGTGGGTTCACCGCAGCCAGCCCGCGACGTCCGTCGCCCAGTACGTGAGGACGATGTCGGCACCGGCGCGCCGAATGCTGACCAGCGACTCCAGAACCGAGGACCGCAGGTCGATCCAGCCGTTGGCCGCCGCCGCACTGATCATCGCGTACTCACCCGAAATCTGGTATGCCGCAACGGGTACCGGCGAAATCTCGGCAGCGGCACGCACCACGTCCAGGTAGCTCATCGCGGGCTTCACCATCACCATGTCGGCACCTTCGGCGAGGTCCAGCTCGATCTCGCGCACCGCCTCGCGGGCGTTGCCCGGATCCTGTTGGTAGGTACGGCGATCGCCCTGCAGGCTCGAGCCCACGGCCTCGCGGAACGGGCCGTAGAACGCCGACGCGAACTTGGCGGCGTAGGCCAGGATCGCGACGTCGCTGTGCCCGGCGTGGTCCAGCCCGTCGCGGATGGCCGCGACCTGGCCGTCCATCATGCCACTGGGACTGACCACATGCGCGCCGGAATGCGCTTGCGCCACAGCAAGTTTGATGTACTGCTCGTTGGTGGCGTCGTTGTCGACCCGGCCGTGCACGTCGAGGACACCGCAATGCCCGTGGTCGGTGAACTCGTCCAGACAGGTGTCGGCCATCAGCACGGTGGCGTCACCCAGGTCCGAATTCAGGTCGCGCAGCGCCACATTCAGGATGCCGTCAGGGTTGACGCCCTCGGAGCCGGTGGCGTCCTTGTCACCGTCGCACGGGACACCGAACAGCATCAGCCCGCCGACACCGGCCTCGACGGCTTCCGCCGCGGCGCGACGCAGCGACTCCCGGGTGTGCTGCACGACACCGGGCATCGAGTTGATCGGGCGCGGCTCGGAGAGCCCGTCGGCGACGAACATCGGCAGCACCAGATGCCGTGGCTCCAGCGAGGTTTCGGACACCAGCCGCCGGAGCGCCGGGGTGGTACGGAGTCGCCGCGGCCGATGCCTGGGAAATGCCATGTGTCCGAGTTTAGCGGCGCCGGCTCTTCTTCCGCGGCGGCGGCAGCGCACCCTCGGCGCGCAGGCGAGCGGCGTGCTCGGCCAGCGCCTCGACCAGCGGGCCGACAGCGGCGGTCTCCGGCTGCACGTCCACGCGCAGACCGAATTCGGCTGCGGTTTCAGCGGTTTTCGGGCCGATGCAGGCGACGATGGTCCGGGCGTGCGGCTTGCCGGCGATACCGACCAGGTTGCGCACCGTGGAGCTCGAGGTGAAGCAGACGGCGTCGAAACCACCGGTCTTGATCATCTCGCGGGTGTGCGCCGGCGGCGGTGCCGCCCGGACGGTGCGGTAGGCCGTGACGTCCTCGATCTCCCAGCCGCGCTCTCGCAGGCCCTCGGCCAGCGTCTCGGTGGCGATGTCGGCACGCGGCAGCAGCACACGGTTCACCGGGTCGAAAATGTCGTCGTAGTCCGGGAATTCGTCCAGCAGGCCCAGCGACGACTGCTCACCGGCAGGCACCAGCTCGGGGTTGATACCGAACGCGCGCACCTTGTCCGCGGTGGCCTGACCGACACAGGCGATCTTCACCCCGGAGAACGCGCGGGCGTCCAGACCGAACTCGTTGAACTTCTCCCACACCGCACGCACCGCGTTGGTGGAGGTGAACACCACCCACTGGAAGCGGCCGTCGACCAGACCCTTGACCGCACGCTCCATCTGGGCGGGGCTGCGCGGCGGCTCGACCGCGATGGTCGGCACCTCGATCGGCAGGGCGCCGTGGCCCACGAGCCGATCGCTCATCTCGCCGGCCTGGTCCTTGGTGCGCGGCACCAGCACGGTCCAGCCGTACAACGAGCGGCTCTCCCACCAGTTCAGCTTGGCCCGGTGCGCCACGGTCTTGCCGATGGTCACGACCAGCGGGCCCGCCAGCGGACCGACCGGCTCGGGGCCGACCGGCTTCTCCAGCACGGCCTTGTCCAGCAGCCCGGCCAGCGTGGTCTCGATGGACCGCTGCTGGCAGGTGGTGCCGTTGGCCGTCACGACGCACGGGGTGTTGTCGGTGAGGCCGTATTCGATCAGGGTGCGGGCGGCGTCCGGCAGGTGCGACACCGTCGCGTGCAGGATCAGCGGCCCGGGGGCGGCGGCCAGCGCGGCCCAGTCGACGTCACCGCGGACATCGGCCACGGTGTGCGACGAACCGACGGGCAGGCCCGCGTAGGTCGGCACCGCCGTCGACGACGGCAGGCCCGGCACCAGCTCGAAGTGCGCGGCGGTCTTGGCCAGGGCGTTCACCTCGGTGATCACCGAGTCGACCGACAGCGGGTCGCCGGCGACCAGACGCACCACGTCGACGCCGGTCTTCGCCTCGGCGATGAGCAGCTTGGCCACCTCGGTGGGGTCGCCCAGCGCGGGGCGGACGTCGACACCGTGCGGGAACGTCATGGCCGGCGCGGCGGGCTTGTCCGCCGGCGCCTCATCGGTCTTGGTCTCGGCCGGCTCGGCGTCGGCCGGGTGCGGCCCGGACGTCGGCGGCAGATCGGTACCGATCAGCGCCAGCACCGCCTCGGGCACATCAGGGTCGGTGAAGACCAATGCCGCATGCGCCAAGACGTTCCGCGCACGCGTCGTCAACAGGCCCGGGTCACCGGGGCCGGAACCGACAAAGGTGATGCGGCCGGGCTTGTGCTTACGCACTCGGGTCGTCATCTCTCACTCCCGCTCTACAGTCCGCTGATCCAACACGTCGCGCGCACCCAGGTCGAACAACTCCGCGGCCAACGAGAGCCCCAGCTCCCGTGCCCGTTCGGGGGTCCCGATCCCGGACGCCCGGATCACGTCGGATCCGTCCAGAGCCGCCACGCAACCGCGCAACGACAGCTCTTCGAAGACTCGGCCGTCCTCGTCGATGGACTCGACCACTTCCGCGATCGCACCCACCGGCGCGGAACAACCCGCCTCCAGTTCGGCCAACAGGACTCGTTCGGCAGTGATCGCGGCACGCGTGTCGGGATCGTCCAGCTTTCCCAGCAGCGTCGCCAGCTCGGTGTCACCCACTCGGCACTCGACCGCGAGGGCGCCCTGCGCCGGCGCTGGCAACATCTGCACCGGCTCGAGGCTCTCGGTGACGGCGTCGAGCCGTCCGATACGGGCCAGACCCGCTCGGGCGACGACAACAGCGTCGAGATCACCACTACTTACCCTGTTCAACCTGGTATCTAGGTTGCCTCGTAGGGGGCGGATTTCCAAACCGAGACCCAGTGCTCTAAGCTGTGCCGCCCGTCGCGGGCTCGACGTGCCGATCACGGAGCCGGCCGGCAACTCGCCGAGGACCAATCCGTCGCGCGCCACGAGAGCGTCCCGCGGGTCTTCGCGCGGCGGCACGGCGGCGATGACGAAACGCTCGTCGGGCGCCGTCGGCAAATCCTTGTACGAGTGCACCGCCACGTCGATGCGGCCGTCGGCCATGGCGTGCCGCAGCTCGGCGGTGAACACACCGATGCCGATGTCCGCGACGGGCGCCTGCGACCGGTCGCCTTCGGTGCTGATGATGACCAGCTCCGCGGGCTGCCCCAGAGCTACCAGAGCGTCACGGACGGTGCCGGCCTGTGTGGTGGCCAGAAGGCTGCCCCTGGTGCCGATCCGGACAACGTTTTCGAGGGTGGATACCAACCGGGTTACTCAGCCTTGTCGTGGTGGGGATGCGGCTCGCCGGCCGCCAAATCTGGTGCCACCAAAGGCAGTTCGCCGGCGGACACCGCGTCGATGGCCTGCGGGTCGAGCTCGAACAGCTCCCGCAGCGCCTCGGCGTAGCTGTCACCGCCGGGTGCGCTGGCCAGCTGCTTGACCCGCACCGTCGGCGCGTGCAGCAACTTGTCCACCACCCGGCGAACGGTCTTCGCGACCTCGTCGCGATGCGCGGCCTCGAGGCCAGGAACGCGGTTGTCGAGCCGCAACAACTCCGCCTCGACGACGTCCGCGGCCCGCTGGCGCAGGGCGGTGACGGTCGGGGTGACCTCGGCCATCCGCTGGCCGGCCAGGTAGCTGGCGACCTCCGCGGCGACGATCGAGCGGGCCGCCTCGGCGTCCGAAGCGGCGGCCCGCGCCGACGGCTCCCGCTGGATGCGGTCCATGTCGATCATGTGCACGCCGGGCAGGCCGGCAATCGCGCCGTCGACGTCGCGGGGCATGCCCAGGTCGCAGATCACCAGCTGGCGGTGCTCCGGCCGGTTCATCAGCCCGCGGTGCGCGTCGGCCAACGACACCACCGGACGCACCGCGCCGGTACACGCGACGACGACGTCGGCATTACCCAGCGCGACGGCGATGTCGTCCAGGGTGTGCGCGGCCGCCTCGACGCCCTGGGCCTTCAAGTTCTCGACCATGCGCTCGGCCCGCGGCAGGGAGCGGTTCACCACCTCGACGCGGGCGATCCCGGCGCGCGTCAGATGCGCGGCGGCCAGGGCACCCATGGAGCCGGCGCCGATCACGGCGGCCGTCAGCCCGGTCAGCGACGTCAGCTTGGCCTTGGCCATGTCGAGCGCCACCGACACCACCGAGGCGCCGGCAGCGTCGATCCCGGTCTCGGAATGCACCCGCTTACCGACCGACAGCGCGCGCTGCGACAGCTCGTGCAGGGTCCGGCCGACGGTCTGGTGGGCCTCGGCCGAGGTGTAGGCGCGGCGCACCTGCCCCAGCACCTGCGCCTCGCCGATGACGGCCGAGTCCAGGCCACTGGCGACGGCGAACAGATGCTCGACGGCCGCCTCGGCGTACCGCACGTAGGCGTATTTGGTGAGGTCCTGCAGGGACATGCCGGACCGCTCGGAGAGCACCGAGCCGATCACCGAGAGCCCGCCGTGGAAGGCGTCGACCACCGCGTACACCTCGACCCGGTTACAGGTGGAGAGCACCATGGCCTCGGTGACCAGAGAGGACTGCAGCAGCAGCTCGATGATCTTGGCCTGTTCGGCCTCGTCGGTGCTGAGCTGCTCGATCACGGAAACCGGCGCGCTGCGGTGTGAAACCCCGAACAGCAGGACGCTCACGGCCTCATCACCTCGTAGCACCTCCGTTGGGCAAGAAGGTTGCCCGGGCCTCTTCTGGCCGCAGGAACGCCTTCAAAGCTAGCCGCTCACCAGCCCGCCGACCAAATTTGCTATACGCACGCCGGGCCCCGGGGCACCCGCGCTGACCGGCCCGCTTCGCCCGGTCAACCTGCCAGGTCGGCCCGCAACTGCTCCTCGTCGACCTCCCAGTAGCTGTGCTCAACGCCATCGAGGAGCACCACGGGCAGGCGATCGCCGAATTCCGCGCGCAGGGCCGTGTCGCCCGCCGCCGCCAGGACATCGACGTCCGTGCTCGTCAGGACGAATCCGAGCTCGTCGCACAGCTCTGCTAGCTGAGCCGCCGCGCGCTCGCACATGCTGCAGCCGGCCCGGGTGAGCAACGTCACGCGGTGGCTGTTCCCTGATCGATCCACGCGCAACAGTATGGCGTGACCTAGTGTTGAACCGTGTCCGAATCCAGCCCCGTGACTGCCGACGAGCCCACGGGCACGCCCGTGCCCTCCGGAGCTGATGACGCCGCTGAACTCGATGCCGCCGAGCGTGATTCCGGAGCCGACGAACCGGCCGCCCCGGTGCTCCCACCGCCGCCCGATCTCACCGCGGCGGCGTTCTTCGACGTCGACAACACCCTGGTGCACGGCTCGTCGCTGGTGCACTTCGCCCGCGGCCTGGCCGCCCGCGACTACTTCAAATACTCGGACCTGGCCCGTTTCGCCTACGCGCAGGCCAAGTTTCAGGTCACCGGCAAGGAGAACAGCGACGACGTCGCCGCCGGCCGGCGCAAAGCGCTGTCCTTCATCGAGGGCCGGCAGACGGCGGAACTGGAAGCGCTCGGCGACGAGATCTACGACGAGATCATCGCCGACAAGATCTGGCAGGGCACCCGGGCGCTGGCGCAGATGCACCTCGACGCCGGCCAGCAGGTCTGGCTGGTCACCGCGACGCCCATGGAGCTGGCGCAGACCATCGCCCGCAAGCTGGGGCTGACCGGGGCGCTGGGCACCGTCGCCGAGTCGGTCGACGGCGTCTTCACCGGCCGGCTGGTCGGCGAGATCCTGCATGGGGTCGGCAAGGCGCACGCGGTCCGTCAGCTGGCCATCAGGGAGGGCCTGAACCTGCGCCGCTGCACCGCCTACTCGGACAGCTTCAACGACGTGCCGATGCTCTCGCTGGTCGGCACGGCCGTCGCGATCAACCCCGATGCCGCGCTGCGCGACGTCGCGCGCGAACGGGGCTGGGAAATCCGGGATTTCCGGACCGCCCGCAAGGCCGCCCGCATCGGCGTGCCCTCGGCGCTGGCCCTGGGCGCCGTCGGCGGGGCGCTGGCGGCCATGGCGTCGCGCAAGGGCAACTAGGGACGCGCGGCCGCCGCACCACGGGCGCAGCGCGCAGGTCAGCCACTCGAACGCTGATAGGCTCACGCGCCATGGGCATTGCGGACGACATCATCGGAACCCACTTCCGGTACCCGGATTACTTCGAGGTCGGCCGCGAGAAGGTCAAGGAATTCGCGCAGGCGGTCCAGGACGATCACCCGGCCCATTTCTCCGAGGAAGCGGCCGCCGAGTGCGGCTCGGACACCCTGATCGCGTCGCTGACGTTCATCGCCGTCGCGGGCCGGCGGGTCCAGCTCGAGCTGTTCAACCAGTTCGACGTGCCGATCAACCTGGAGCGCGTGCTGCACCGCGACCAGAAGCTGATCTTCCACCGCCCGATCAAGGTCGGCGACCGGCTGTGGTTCGACTCGTACCTGGACTCGGTGATCGAGTCGCACGGCACGGTGATCGCCGAGATTCGCGCCGAGGTCACCGACGACTCCGGTGAGCCGATCATGACGAGCATCGTCACGATGCTGGGTGAGGCCCAGAACGACGACGAAGCCGGCGAGGTCAGCGCGCAGATCGCCGCGGCCCGCGACGCCGCCATCGCGAAAATGGTTGCCGCGCAAAAGGGTTGAGCCCCTTACCGCGAGCGGCCGTGTTTGTACGGCGACACGCGGTGAACGCCGGGCAGTAGCGTGCCACTCGCGCGCGACGAGCGGCCGCAAAATGCACGCGCAATGCGGCGTGTCTGCGTACAAACACTCAGTGTCATTCTCGAGTTGCCGCTGTTGCGGTGGTTGGGTTACTTCTCACCTGGTATTTGGCTCTTGCAAAC
>NZ_JBJIAI010000025.1:0-79916 GCF_045311035.1 Mycobacterium sp. SMC-13 | reverse complement strand
AATTACGTGACAGCCAGGGTGGGGAATTACGTGACGGACAACCCCTCAAACCTGGGGAAATACGTGACCGCTGACAGACGACAAACAGCTCAGCGAGGAGTCGGCCCGGATCGTCTACAAGGCTGCCCTCGACAACCTCTGCCCAGAAGTCGCGGCGTTCGATCCATCTCTGGCACCTCATCCGACCGCCGACACTATTCCGGGTAACGGGCAGTTTCCCGTCGGCGGGTCTGTCCGGCCAGGAACGTATGTGTCGCAACCCCCCGCCCCCGGGCAGCTCTGTGTCTGGGGACGCACCCGTGATATGAGCGGAAGTCGTGGTTCGACAATCGCAGAAGGTGTAGAGAGCGGGCCGGTAACGGTGACGATCTTGCGCACAGACGGCGGATTCACATCGTCCAACTGCCAGGAATGGCGCAAGGTCGGCTGACACATGCCAGACACGTGGGCGTCGCGCGACCTGCCTGTACTGAAGGCAGCGGTCGAACTGTACGAGGAAAACGGTCGGGGACCGAGGGTCAGTGCAATCGAAGGTTGCGTCCAGCAGAGTGGTGTATGAGTCGGACCTGATTAGCGGTACCGGCGTGTCGTAGCCGACTGATTGAAGGTCATCGCGTGATTCTTCGAGGGACCCGTCAAAGTCACTCGAGCAAAGGAACCACGCGATGACCGTTGCCCAGAATATCGACCTGCCGACTGTGCTGGCCGAACGACTCACCACCACACATCCCGACGTGCTGCGCGAGCTGCTCGCCACGTTCATCCACACCCTGATGGGTGCCGAGGCCGACGCCCTGTGCGGCGCCGGATACGGCGAACGCAGCACCGATCGGACCAACCAGCGCAACGGCTACCGTCGCCGCGAATTCGACACCCGTGCAGGAACATTAGATCTCGCAATTCCCAAGCTACGGCAGGGTTCGTACTTCCCGGACTGGCTACTGGAACGCCGCAAACGCGCCGAGCGGGCCCTGACGACCGTGGTTGCGACCTGTTATCTGCTCGGGGTCTCGACACGGCGGATGGACAAGCTCGTCGAAACGTTGGGCATCACGGCGCTGTCGAAGTCTCAGGTCAGCGTGATGGCCAAGGAACTCGACACCGCTGTGGAGGCGTTCCGCACCCGCCCTCTGGATGCCGGCCCCTACACGTTCGTGGCCGCCGACGCCCTGGTACTCAAGGTCCGCGAGGGTGGCCGCGTGGTCAACGTGCACGCCCTGATCGCCGTCGGAGTCAATGCCGAGGGCTACCGCGAGATCCTGGGTATCGACGTCACCACCGCCGAGGACGGCGCCGGCTGGCTGACCTTCTGGCGGTCGCTGACCGCCCGCGGACTCTCAGGTGTGAAGCTGGTGACCTCCGACGCCCACGCGGGCCTGGTGGCCGCGATCGGCGCCACCCTGCCCGGCGCCACGTGGCAGCGCTGCAGAACGCATTACACGACCAATCTGATGGCCCTCACCCCGAAAGCATCCTGGCCTTGGGTACGCACCCTGCTGCATTCGGTATTCGACCAACCCGACGCAGAATCGGTTGCAGCCCAATATGACCGGATCATCGACGCCCTGGCCGACAAACTTCCCAAGGTGGCCGACCACCTGGAGGCCGCCCGACCGGACCTGCTGGCGTTCACTGCGTTCCCCAAACAGATCTGGCGCCAGATCTGGTCGAACAACCCCCAGGAACGGCTCAACAAGGAGATCCGACGACGCACCGACGTCGTCGGCATCTTCCCCAACCGCGACGCCCTCATCCGACTCGTCGGGGCCGTGCTGGCCGAACAACACGACGAATGGGCCGAGTCCCGCCGCTACCTCGGCCTCGACGTCCTGAGCAAATCACGCACCGTCAACGACACCCCGGCAGAACAGGAGGCCACCACCGCGGCCCTGACCGCCTAAACCATCACATCGAAGAATCACACGACGACGTCGTACACCACGTGGGTGGACTTGACCCAATCGAAGCCCGAACTGGGTTCGATCACGACACGGTTCAGCGCGCATTGCGCGCCCTGTATACCGAGCCGTATTTCGAGCAAGGCAAAGGATCGTGGGGTGCCGGACTGCTAATGGTCGGAACGCCTACGAGCGCTGCCCTGCGGGTCGCTGGACAATGGCCGTCACCCGAGACGCAGCTCGAAAGGCTGATCGCAGCCTTGGAGGCCGCTGCCGACGATGACGCGCGCCCGGAGCAGGAGCGGAGCCGCTTCAAGCAGGCTGCACTCTGGCTTGGCGGGACCGCGTCACAGATCGCCATCGGGGCGCTTGGAGGTGCGGGCGGCAACATGATGACCGGCGGATAACAGTGTCCAAAATGCGGTAGATGGCACACCAGACGTTGTTTGAAAACGAAATTCGACCGCGTCCCCATCCAGCCCGGAGTAGGCCGCGCGCATTTCATCTACGACATCGGTTCCAAGAGCCCGGACTTGGCGCAACGTGGGCTGCCGACCATTCACGTGAGGCACGAAACGAACGTGATCATTCACCGAACCAGCAGGAATTTCGTAGGCTTCAGTCAGATCGCACTCGCCGTCGAACACCAGAAAAATCGCACTGTGGAAATCGCTGCTTCTGAATGGGCTGAACTTCGCAGCGGTACCCGCTGATCGGTCGCCCATCGCCTTGACCTGAATCCGTTGACCGCTAGCGGTCGTGATGTCGTGTGACTTTGTGGAGTTGCGTTCCAAGACGCCACCTCTCGCACGCAAGACGACCTGCTCGGCGATATCGGCGAGGGGCTTGTTGTTCGTTCGGACTAGACCCCGTGCTCGCAATTCCGCAATGGCGGCAACTTCAAGCCTGAGCAAGTCTCGTACGCCCAGTCCGGCCAGGTCGAAGGAAGTCACGACCGACGCCAACGATGGTCCAACTCGCGCTCTCCGAGGGAGCCGTTCTGCTTGACCTGTGGTCCGTAGATGCGCGTTTCTACTACGCCATGCGGGTCGAACTCCACATCGATATGAGTGGGCCGAAACCATTTCTGCTGCGCCACTCCGTTGACGCCGCAAGCCATATCGGGCAACTGGCCGTCTGCTAGTTCAATACGATGTACCGAGGTGCCCGCCGACGATCGAACCTTCTTCTCGTTCATTCGCCACCTCCTCGGTCAGACACGCTACTTGTTTGGCCGAGGCTTAGACGTTAAACCGGAACTCCACGACATCCCCGTCAACCATGACGTAGTCCTTGCCTTCCATCCGGACCTTGCCGGCGGCTTTGGCAGCAGCCATGGAGCCGGCTTCGACCAGGTCGTCGAAGGCGACGATCTCGGCCTTGATGAAGCCCTTCTCGAAGTCGGTGTGGATGACGCCGGCCGCCTTAGGCGCGGTGTCACCCTGGTGGATGGTCCACGCCCGCGACTCCTTGGGGCCCGCGGTCAGGTAGGTCTGCAACTTCAGCGTCCGAAAACCGGCGCGCGCCAACGCATCCAGGCCACGCTCGGTCTGGCCGATCGACTCGAGCAGCTCGGCGGCGGACTCGTCGTCGAGCTCCAGCAGCTCGGCCTCGATCTTGGCGTCGAGGAACACGGCCTCGGCCGGCGCGACCATCGCGGTCAGCTCGGCCTTGCGGGCCTCGTCGGTCAGCACCGACTCGTCGGCGTTGAAGACGTACAGGAACGGCTTGACGGTCATCAGGTTCAGCTCGCGCAGGATCGACCAGTCCTGGCCGGTGGAGAACAGCGTCTTGCCCTCGTTGAAGATCGCCTGGGCGGCGACCACTGCGTCCAGAACCGGCTTGCGGTCCTTGTTGGTGCGGGCTTCCTTCTCCAGCCGCGGCAGCGCCTTCTCGAGCGTCTGCATGTCGGCGAGGATCAGCTCGGTCTCGATGACCTCGATGTCGGACTTGGGGTCGACGCGGCCGTCGACGTGCACGACGTCGTCGTCGGCGAAGGCACGCACCACCTGACAGATGGCGTCGGCCTCGCGGATGTTGGCCAGGAACTTGTTGCCCAGGCCCGCGCCTTCGGATGCACCCTTGACGATGCCGGCGATGTCCACGAACGTCACGGGCGCCGGGACGGTCTTCTCGGAACCGAAGATCTCGGCGAGCTTGTCGAGCCGCGGGTCGGGCAACGGCACGACGCCCTCGTTGGGTTCGATCGTTGCGAACGGATAATTAGCCGCGAGCACGTCATTACGTGTCAACGCGTTGAACAACGTCGACTTCCCGACGTTCGGCAGACCGACGATTCCCAGGTTCAGACCCACGAGTTCATTAGTTTAAGAGACGCCACACCGTCCCAACGCCCGCCTGCAGGCACAGCGGCCCAGATTGCCGGTACGGTCTAGGAGTGTCAGCAGAGCATCATGGGCCCGAAGCCGCCCTCGATCGCCGCTCGGCGCTGCCCAGCATCCCGGGAATCCCCTGGTGGGGAGCCATTGTGCTGGCGGTCACAGCCACCGCGATCGGCTTCGCCTACGACGCCGGCACCGGTGACAAAGAACTCAGCGCATTCTTCACTTTCTGCTACGTGGCCGGCTGTGTACTCGCTGTGCTCGGCGTGCGGCGGTCCGGGATTTTCACCGCGGTCATCCAGCCCCCGCTGATCCTTTTCGTCGCCGTGCCGGGCGCGTACTTCATGTTCCACAGCGACAAGATCGCCGGCATCAAGGACCTCCTGATCAATTGCGGGTATCCGCTGATCGAGCGTTTTCCGACGATGTTCTTCACCGCGGCGACGGTTCTGATCCTCGGCCTGATCCGCTGGTTCGTCCTACCGCAGTTCCTGACCTACACGGAGGACGACGCGGAGGAGGCGGTCGCCGAGCCCAAGCCGCCGCGCCGCAGCCGCCGTCAGGCCGACGACGAAGACGTCGCACCCGTCGGTCTCGCCGCGACGCTGTCGGCCAAGCTCACCAAGCTGACCACCGGCCAGACGCCCCGGAGCTCCCGCACCCGCGCCACCCCGTCGCGCCGGTCGGCGGCGGAGTCGTCGCGCCGCAGCGGCGCCGATCCGCAGCGCGCGCCGCGGCCATCGCGGGCCCGGGCGCAGGCCGGCGACACCGAGCTGATCGAACCGGTGCCCGGACAGATGCGTCGGCCCCGGCCGGCTCGTCCCCGTCCTGCCGCCACCGACTCGTATGCGGTGCCCGACGAGCCCCGGCGCCGTCCGCGTCCGGCCGGCGAGCCGCGCCGCGCCGCGCAGGAGCGCTATGACTACCGGGAGCCGCGGGAGCGCGACCGCTACGAGCGGCCGCAGCGCCCGGCCGAGCCGCGTCGTCGTCGCTACGCCGACGATCCGTACGAGCCCGGTGACCGCTACCAGTCCCCGGCCCGTCCGTCGCGCAGCGCGCCGCCCAGCGGCGCCCATCACCCGGTCTCCCGGGTGCGGTACCGCGGTGCCGACGACGATGCGGCAGCAGAGCCCCGCGAACGCCGGCCGCGTCAGCCCCACAACTGGGACTGACCGACCGCGTCTGCGTTCGAAGAACTAGTGCCGGGCGGGACGAATCTCGCGCGGCAGCGCGAACACCAGCGTCTCGTTGGCAGTGGTGACCGGCTGGACGGTGTCGTAGCCGAATTCCGCGAGGCGCTCGAGCACGCCGCGCACCAGGATTTCCGGTACCGACGCGCCTGAGGTGACGCCGACGGTCGTGACACCCTCGAGCCAGCCCGGGTCGATGTCCTCGGCGTAGTCGACGAGCTTCGCGGCGTTGGAGCCGGCGTTCAGGGCCACCTCGACCAGACGAACCGAGTTGGACGAGTTCCGTGAGCCGACGACGATCACGAGTTCGCACTCGGGAGCCATCGCCTTGACCGCGACCTGGCGGTTCTGGGTGGCGTAGCAGATGTCGTCGCTGGGCGGGTCCTGCAGCGTCGGGAACTTCTCCCGCAGCCGTCGGACGGTCTCCATGGTCTCGTCGACGCTCAGCGTGGTCTGGGACAGCCAGATGACCTTGTTCGGGTCGCGGACGGTCACCTTGTCGACGGCGTCCGGGTTGTCGACGACCTGCACGTGCTCGGGCGCCTCGCCGGCGGTGCCGACGACCTCTTCGTGGCCCTCATGGCCGACCAGGAGGATGTCGTAGTCGTCGCGGGCGAAGCGCTTGGCCTCGTTGTGCACCTTGGTGACCAGCGGGCAGGTGGCGTCGATGGTCCGCAGATTGCGGGCGGCGGCCTCCTCGTGCACCGTCGGCGCGACGCCGTGGGCGGAGAACACCACGATGGCACCCTCGGGCACCTCTTCGGTCTGTTCGACGAACACCGCACCGGCCTTGGCCAGCGTGTCCACCACGTAGCGGTTGTGCACGATCTCGTGGCGCACGTACACGGGAGCGCCGTGCTTCTCCAGCGCGCGCTCCACGGTCTCGACGGCGCGGTCCACGCCGGCGCAGTAGCCACGCGGCTCGGCGAGCAGCACGCGCTTGCCGGTTTTGCTCATAGCTTCTCCGGCGACCGAAACGGTGGCGCCGGGAATGCCCATATTGATGGTCGGTGGCATAGCACAAGGGTACTGATCACCGCAGGGCCACAGCCAGCCGTACTCTGGCAGGCATGTCTACTGCGCCCTACGGAGTCCGGCTGCTGGTCGGCGCGGCGGCGACCGCGCTCGAGGAGACCATTCGGCTCCCCCACACCATCCTGACCTACCCGATGACGCTGGCCAGTCAGCTCGCCCAGCTGGTCATGAAAATGCAGCAGGACCTGGCCGAACTGGTCAACAAGGGCGACGAGACCCTGGAGCAGTGGTTCCCGCCCAAGGACGAGCAGCCGGAATGGGCCACATTCGACGAAGATCTGCTCGAGCCGGGTGCTGACGATCCCGCCGGCCCCGCCTCCGAGCAGCCCGACGGCGCCCGACTGACGGAAGGCCGGTTCGCGCTGTACAGCACGGGCGCCGCCGAGGCTCCGAAGCCGGCGACGAACGGTGCGGCCGCCAATGGCGCGAGTGTCGCGACCCCGGCGATCGTCGAAGAGCTGGACTATGCAGAGCTGACTCTGGCCCAGCTGCGCGCCCGGCTCCCCCAGCTCAAGGTGGACGACCTCGAGGCGCTGCTGACCTACGAGAACAACACGAAGTCCCGCGCGCCGTTCCAGACGCTGCTGGCCAACAGGATCACCCGCGCGACCGCGAAGTGATGCGGTGACGTCTGCCGAGATCCCGAACTCGGCCGAAAATCCCTGGCCGGTCCGGGCAGTGTCCACCCGGGTGGCCAAGTACATCGACCGGCTCGGCACCATATGGATCGAGGGCCAGCTCACCGAGCTGAAGCTGCGTCAGTCGACGGCGTGGATGGTGCTGCGCGACCCGGCCGCGGACATGTCGCTGTCAGTCAGTTGCCCGCGCGCCCTCGTCGATGACGCCCCGGTCGCCCTGTCGGAGGGCACCCAGGTGATCATGCTGGGCAAGCCGCAGTTCTACACCCGCAACGGCTCATTCTCGTTGCGCATCAGCCAGATTCGCGCCGTCGGCATCGGTGAGCTGCTGGCCCGCATCGATCGGCTGCGCCGCCTGCTGGATGCCGAGGGCCTGTTCGACCCGCGACTCAAGCGCCCGATTCCGTTCCTGCCCAACACCATTGGCCTGATCACCGGGCGCGCCTCGGCGGCCGAGCACGACGTCGTCACCGTCGCCCAAAGCCGTTGGCCCGCAGTCCACTTCGACATCCGCAACACGGCGGTGCAGGGCACCAACGCAGTGCCGCAGATCGTCGAGGCCCTGCGTGCGCTGGACGCCGCGCCGCACGTCGACGTCATCGTGATCGCGCGCGGCGGCGGCAGCGTCGAGGACCTGCTGCCGTTTTCCGACGAGACGCTGTGCCGCGAGATCGCGGCCTGCACCACGCCGGTGGTGAGCGCCGTCGGGCACGAACCGGACAACCCGCTGTGCGACCTGGTCGCCGACCTGCGGGCGGCCACGCCGACCGACGCGGCCAAACGCGTCGTCCCCGACGCCGCCGCCGAGCAGGCGCTGGTGACCGACCTGCGGCGGCGCAGCGCGCAGGCCCTGCGCAACTGGGTGCACCGCGAGGAGCGCTTCATCGGTCAGCTGCGCGGCCGCCCGGTGCTGGCGCAGCCGCTGCAGACGCTGGACGCCCACGCCGCGGAGATCACCCGGGCGGTGACGGCCGCGCGCCGCGACATCCGGCGGCTCATCGCCACCGAGACCGACCATGTCGGGCACCTGTCGGCCCGGCTGGCCACGCTCGGGCCGGCTGCGACCCTGGCCCGCGGGTATGCCGTGGTGCAGAACCTGTCAGCCGGCGGTGCGGTCCTGCGGTCGGCGCAGGATGCCCCGGCGGGAACCAGACTCCGAATCCGGGTGGCCGACGGCGCCGTCACGACCGTGAGCGAAGGAATATATGACGAACATTAGTCAGCTCGGCTACGAAGCTGCCCGCGACGAACTGATCGAGGTCGTCCGCAAACTGGAAGCGGGCGGGCTCGACCTCGACACCTCGCTGCAGCTCTGGGAAAGGGGCGAACAACTGGCAAAACGTTGCGAAGAGCACCTGGCCGGCGCCCGCAAGAAAGTCGAGGACGCGCTCGCCTCCGGCGCCGAAGACGAAAATTGATCAGTGCGGTAATTTCTCCCGCACTCTGTTAACTGGAACACGTTTCAGTTATGCTCCTGCACCATGCGTGATGCTTCCCTGACCACAGACCTCGGCCGTGTGTTGGTAACCGGCGGGTCTGGCTTCGTCGGCGCCAACCTGGTGACCGAACTGCTCGGCCGTGGCCACCACGTCCGGTCGTTCGACCGGGCGCCGTCGCCGCTGCCGGCCAACCCGAACCTGGAGACGCTGGTCGGCGACATCACGAACGTTGACGACGTCGACGCCGCAGTCCAGGGCATCGACACGATCATCCACACCGCGGCGATCATCGACCTGATGGGCGGCGCGTCCGTCACCGACGAGTACCGCAACCGCAGCTTCGGCGTGAATGTCGGCGGCACCGAGAACCTGGTGAAGCTGGGCCGGGCCGCGGGTGTCAAGCGCTTCGTCTACACCGCGTCGAACAGCGTGGTCATGGGCGGGCAGGACATCCAGAACGGCGACGAGACCATGCCGTACACCGCCCGCTTCAACGACCTGTACACCGAGACCAAGGTCGCCGCCGAGAAGTTCGTGCTGTCACAGAACGGCGTCGACGGCATGCTCACCTGTTCCATCCGGCCCAGCGGCATCTGGGGCCGCGGCGACCAGACCATGTTCCGCAAGGTGTTCGAGAACATCCTCGCCGGCCACGTCAAGGTGCTGGTGGGCAACAAGAACATCAAGCTGGACAACTCCTACGTGCACAACCTGATCCACGGTTTCATCCTGGCGGGCGAGCACCTGGTGCCCGGCGGTACCGCACCCGGGCAGGCCTACTTCATCAACGACGGCGAACCGCTCAACATGTTCGAGTTCGCCCGGCCCGTCATCGTCGCGTGCGGCCGCAAGCTGCCCACCTTCTACGTCTCCGGCAAGCTCGTGCACCGCGTGATGATGGCCTGGCAGTGGCTGCATTTCCGGTTCGCCCTGCCCGAGCCGCTGATCGAGCCGCTGGCGGTCGAGCGCCTCTACCTGAACAACTACTTCTCGATCGCCAAGGCCAAGCGCGACCTCGGCTACGAGCCGCTGTTCAACACCGAGCAGGCCATGAAGGAATGCATGCCGTACTACGTCGACCTCTTCCGCCAGATGGAAGCGGCCGAAGCCACGAAGTAGTTGTACGCCCGTGTGCCTCTACCGATTTCAGCGGTAGAGGTGCACCGGGTGCTGCGTTGATTTCTCGATGTTCGCCGACGCGGCCATGAGCAGATCGGTGCCGAGCGCGATGAGCGCGCGGGCGGCCGCGATCTCCTCGCCGACGAGCGGCGCACTCGGGTCTTTGGGATTGCGGTAGGCATCCCCCGTCGTGGTGAGGGTGTCGTCCCGCAGCCGGGCGTGTGCGGAGGCGTGGGTGTGGACATCGTCCTCGAAGAACTCGATCTCGACGTGCCACTTGTTGGTCAGATCCTTGTCGTACATGTCGATCACCTTCCCTAAGTAAGCGTGCGCCTCCGGCCGCCCGTTGACCAGTACCGATTTCCCCGACCTACCGAACGGCCGCCGGAATCCGTGACCCACCCGTAGGGTCGAACGGGCACAGGAAAATCCGTTTCGACCGAGGAGCTCTGTCATGCCCGACGGCAAACCCAACATCCTGGTGATCTGGGGCGACGATATTGGGATCAGCAACCTGAGTTGTTACAGCGACGGCCTCATGGGCTACCGCACCCCGAATATCGACCGGATCGCCGCAGAGGGCATGCGCTTCACCGACTCCTACGGTGAGCAAAGCTGCACCGCGGGCCGGGCGGCGTTCATCAGCGGGCAGAGCGTGTACCGCACCGGGATGAGCAAAGTCGGTGTGCCGGGCGTCGACATCGGTTGGGCCGCAGAGGATCCGACAATCGCCGAACTTCTGAAGCCCATGGGCTACGCCACCGGCCAGTTCGGCAAAAACCACTTCGGTGACCTGAACAAGTACCTGCCGACCGTGCACGGGTTCGACGAGTTCTACGGCAACCTCTACCACCTCAACGCCGAAGAGGAACCCGAGCAGTTCGACTATCCGCACAAGGATCAGTTCCCGATGCTCTACGAGAAGGCATTGCCGCGCGGCGTGATGAATTGCAGGGCCACCATCGAGGTCTCGACCGAGCCCGACGACCCGAAGTTCGGCCCGGTCGGCAAGCAGACCATCGAGGACACCGGCCCGCTGACCGCCAAGCGGATGGAGACCATCGACGACGACATCGCCGACCGCACCGTCGACTACATCAAGCGTCAGCACGAGGCGGGCAACCCGTTCTTCGTGTGGTGCAACTTCACCCACATGCACCTGTACACGCACGTGAAGCCGGAGAGCCGCGGACAAGCCGGGTTGTGGCAGTCCGAGTACCACGACGTGATGATCGACCACGACAAGAACGTCGGCACAGTGCTGGACGTCCTGGACGAATTGGGCATCGCCGACGACACCATCGTCATCTACTCCACCGACAACGGCCCGCACCGCAACACCTGGCCCGACGGTGGCACCACCCCGTTCCGCAGCGAGAAGAACACCAACTGGGAGGGCGCCTTCCGGGTGCCCGAAATGATCCGCTGGCCCGGAAAGATCAAGGCGGGCAGCGTCTCCAACGACATCATCCAGCACCACGACTGGCTGCCGACGCTGCTGGCCGCCGCCGGCGACCCCGATATCGCCGAGAAGCTCAAGAAGGGCCACAAGGCCGGAGCCGACGGCGAGACCGAGTACAAGGTCCACATCGACGGGTTCAACTTGCTGCCGTATCTGACGGGCGAGGTCGAGCACAGCCCGCGGCGCGGCTTCTTCTACTTCAACGACGACGCCGAACTGGTCGCGATGCGTTTCGAGAACTGGAAGATCGTCTTCGCCGAACAGCGCTGCCAGGGCACCCTGCGGATTTGGGCCGAGCCGTTCACGCCACTGCGCGTCCCCAAGCTGTTCAATCTGCGCACCGATCCGTTCGAGTACGCCGACATCACGTCGAACACGTACTACGAGTGGTTCCTGCGGCGCGACTTCTTCGCGTTCTATGCGACGGCGATGGCCGCGGCGTTCCTCGACACCTTCAAGGAGTTCCCGCCCCGGCACCCACCGGCCAGCTTCAGCATCGATCAGATCGTCGAGAAGCTCCACGAGTTCCTGGCGGCGGATTAGGTGTTGGAGTCCTGGAACAACGGCCCGACGAAGTCGGCGATCGTCGACTTCGTCGGGAGGGTCACCACCGACGGGCCGGATTTCGTTGCGCCGCAAGACCGGATCGCGGTCTTCGACAATGACGGCACGCTGTGGTGCGAGAAGCCGGCCTATATCCAGCTGGATTTCCTGGTGCGTCGACTGGCCGAGCAGGCTGCCGCCGACCCGGCGCTGGCGGACCGGCAGCCGTATGCGGCGGCCGCCGCCGGTGACCTCACCTGGTTCGGCGACGCCGTCACCAAGCACTATCAGGGCGATGACAGTGATCTGAAAGTGCTTGCCGGGGGCGTTCTTTCGGCGCACTCCGGGATCACCGTCGAGGAGCATGCCGCGCGGGTGGCGGCATTCTTCGCCGCGGCCCGGCACCCCACGCTGGACCGTCCGTATACCGCGTGCGGGTATGTGCCGATGACCGAGTTGCTGCGTTACCTGGAGTCGCACGGTTTCACCTGCTACATCGTCTCCGGCGGCGGGCGGGACTTCATGCGGCCCGTCACCGAAGCCATGTACGGCATCCCGCCCGAACGCGTGGTGGGCAGCTCAGTGGGTGTCACGTTCGCCGATGGCGATCTGGTGACGACGGCGCAGCCGGAGTTCCTCAACGACGGTCCGGTCAAGCCGGTGCGAATCTGGAGCCGTACCGGACGACGGCCGATCTTCGCAGCCGGGAATTCCAACGGTGACATCGAAATGCTGCAGTACACCAAGGGCTTTCGGCTGCTGGTGCGGCACGACGACACCGAACGCGAGTTCGCCTACGACGCTGGCGCCGAGAAGGCACTGAAGTTGGCGGAGTCCGAAAGCTGGACCGTCGCCAGCATGCAGTCCGACTGGGCCGAGGTGTTTCCTCGTTGATCCCGCACCCACTGGCGTTGACCCTGCGGCAACGGCGTAAAAGTGCGAGAGCGACGCACCCTGAGCGCAGAGTCAACCAGGGGCCGGAGTTGACTCTGCGCCCACGGCGCAAAGTTGCGAGTGGCCCACACCCTCAGCGCAGGGTGAACGCGTGAGTCTGGTCTGGATCCCCGGGCAGACGGCAGTGCTGGGTTCCGACGAGCACTACCCCGAGGAGGCGCCCGCTCGCGAGGTCACCGTCGTCGGCTTCTGGATCCAGCCCCATCAGGTGACCAACGCGGACTTCGCGGCATTCGTCGAAGCCACCGGCTACGTCACCGTCGCCGAACGGCCGCTCAACGCCGCCGACTATCCGGGCGCTCCGGCGGAGAACCTGCAACCCGGCTCCATGGTGTTCCGCCGCACCCCGGGCCCCGTCGACCTGCGTCACCTCAGCCAGTGGTGGACGTGGACGCCGGGCGCGTGCTGGAACCATCCACGCGGCCCCAAGTCGTCGCTGCGGAACCGCGAGAAGCACCCCGTCGTGCACGTGGCGTTCGAGGACGCCGCCGCGTACGCCGACTGGGCCGGGTTGGCCCTGCCCACCGAGGCGCAGTGGGAGGTCGCGGCCCGCGGAGGCCTGGACCGCGCCATCTACACCTGGGGCGACGAAGCCGAGCAGCCCGGGCAACAGCTGGCCAACTTCTGGCACGGCGAATTCCCGTACCTGCCCGACACCGGCTACGGACAGACCACGCCGGTGGGCAGCTTTCCGCCGAACGACTACGGCCTGTTCGACATGGCCGGCAACGTCTGGGAGTGGACCACCGACTACTACGGCGCGACCCGGGACAGCCAACCCTGTTGCGCCGCAGACAGTTACGACCCTGACCAACCGGGGACGCCGGTAGCCCGCCGGGTGATCAAGGGCGGGTCGTTCCTCTGCGCCGACAGTTACTGCCTGCGCTACCGACCGGCGGCCCGTCGTCCCCAAGCGGTCGATACGGGGATGAGCCACATCGCCTTCCGATGTGTGCGGAACGGGTGAGGTAGCCGAATCAAAGTGGATTGCGGCCGGCGAAGGCGATGACCCGCTGCGTCGGACTGGCGTCGCCACCCAATTCAACCCCCGGACCGAACAAGCCCTGAGGTTGTAGAGCGGGCACAAGTGCTGCACCTACGCCCTCTGCCAGCGCAGCCTCAGCGTCATCGAATTCGACCGTTCGTCCCACGGCGACCGCAAGATCCCAGCTGTGGATGAGCGTCGAGTAGGTGATGATGCTGATCGCCTCGGCCGCCGGCATCGATCCGAGCACCGTGGTGACCGGATGCTGCCAGTCACCGATGGTGGCCCAAGCACGTTGGGAACGGCCGATCGACTGCTCAGCAACCGCCAACGGGTCCGACCCCAAAATATCAGCGCCACTGAACAATTCCGCTTCCGTCGGCCCGCTGCCGCCATCGACGGCGGCCGCAAAAGCATCGATCGAGGAGATGGTGTGGCTCAGCAGCGACCGCACCGCCCATCCCGCGCACGGACTCGACAGGTCGAGGTCCGACGCCGTCAACGTCGACACGAGACCGACCAGTCGGGCATCGGCCCCCGAGAGCAATTCAACAGGTCCCATCACAACGCCGCCTAACGCTAGTAGCTGTCATTTACCGTTATAGTTCTACGCGACAGCGGCTAACGTTGTCAACGGAGTGCTACCGTTAATTCGGTGGCAGCCACATCGAGACTGGAGCGCGCGCAGCACACCGGATTTCCCGTGGCCGGCGAGCCATTGGCGGTGGATTTGGCCGACACGATCATCACGGTGACCACACCGGCCACCGACCTGCTCGCCGACGAGACCGCATGCCGCCTGTGGTGGGACCTCCAGCAAGATCGCCTGCCCGACGCTGCGTTGCCACCACCGATGGGCCCCACCGTCGAATTGCGCCAGGCCATCCGCGAGATCCTCGACGCACAAATTGCCGGCACGCCACCCAATGACAGCTCCGTGAGCTATGTGAATCGCGTTGCTGCCGATGTCCCACGGACCAGGAAGTTGGTGCGCGTCCCCACCGGCTGGGCATCGGACATCGAATATCACGCGCCCACCGATCAGCCATATCAGCTTGCTGTCGCCTTCGTCGCTGACAGCCTCATCGACTTTCTGGTCGGGCCAACGTCAGAGCGGCTGCGCCGTTGTGAGAACCCTTCTTGCAGTATGCTTTTCGTCGCGCAGGACGCGCGCCGAAAATTCTGCACCCAGAACATCTGCGCCAATCGCACGCGAGCGGCACGGCATTACCACCGTCACCACTGACGGCGAGCACATCATCCTGCGGCCAGGTCGCCCGCCAGTATCAGATCACCGAGCTTTCCATGACCTCCAATTGGATCAGCAGGGCAGCCTGATCATCACCGATCGACTGCGAGCGCTCGCACCGCGGCAACAATATCGTCGACCGATGGAATGTCGGCTGCCGTGACGGCGTGGTGGGCGTAGGCAATGCGCCCGTCACGGCCGACGACGAACGTGCCGCGTCCCTGCAGAACGTCCGACGTGGGTTTGCCCGCGCGACTGCCCGCGCGCAACACACGAATCAGTCGCATCGGCGAGAACATCGCGTACCGGCCCGCCGAGAATCGCGCCACTTCGGTGGCGCGCTCGAGTTCCTGCCGCGGGTCACTGACGCAGTCGACGGTCAGGCCGCGCTCGACACAAGACGTACACACGGTGTCGATGTCATCGCGATAGACGATGACCACGCGCGCACCCGCAGCAGCAAGGTGGTCGCTGACGCGTTCGAGATCGCGGGCCGCCTGCTGGCAGAACGGACACCACAACCGGTGAAAGGCCACCACAACAGGTCCAGCCGCGATCAACTGCGCGATGCTCACATCCCCACCGGGGTACGCCACCGCGACGTCGACGGGAAACCTGTCCCCCACATCGAGAACCACTGGCACCTCCACTCAGCCAGTTGAGGCCTTGCCCGGCAGCAACTTTCATATAACTGTACTACAAAGTACAGAAATTGGACCAATTGATACATTGAACAGGTGATCACCGAACCGACGACCGACCGCGGACGTGCGACCGTGGCCCGGATCCTCGAAGCGGCGTGCGTGTTGTTCGCCCGACAGGGCGTGCGGGCCACCACGCTCGACGAGATCGGTAACGCCGCCGGCGCGGGCCGTAGCCAGCTCTATCACTTCTTCGCCGACAAAGCCGACCTGGTATCCGACGTGGTGCGGTTTCAGGTCGACAGGGTGCTGTCATCAGTCCAGCCCTCGTTCGGCGAGGTCAACACCGCAGCCGATCTGCGGGCCTGGTGCGCCGACGCGATCCGCGCCCACGCCGCGTCTGACGATCCCATCCGCTGCCCCATCGGCTCGCTGGTCTACGAACTGGACCGCTCCGACGACGGCCCGGCCCGGGCGACGCTCAAATCCGGGTTCGCCCGATGGGAACAGGTCATAGCCGACGCCCTGCAGCGGGTCGCCGACAACGGCGGACTACTGCCGGGCACCGAGCCGGTGGTGCTTGCCGCCGCTTTCCTGGCGGCCTACCAGGGCGGCATGCTGATGGCGGACGTCAGTGGTGATGTTGCACCCTTGCGACACGCCCTGGATACGGCGTTGGCGGCCGCCGTGGGACTGCCAACCAAGCGAGTGCGGTCTCGCTAGTACTGCCCTGATCCCTCAGTGCCAGTTCCGAAACGCCTCGATCAGGCGGCTTCGAAAGCCGGGGTCAAGCTCATCGGCACCGATCTTGCCGACGGTCGCGATGGTGCTGCGGAACTGTTGTAGGTAGTTCTCACAGCCGTCGCAGTCGAGCAGGTGCATGTCGAAGCGCGCCCGGTCCTCCAGATCGAGGGTTCCGTCGAGGTAAGACGTCACCAACTCGACGAGTTCGTTGCAGTCAATCGGATTGGTCGTCATGCGGTATCCCCCAGATAGTCCTCGAGTATCTGCCGGACGGCGGCACGGCCCCGATGGAGCAGGACGCGCTGGTTGGCTGCGCTGATCTCGAGCAGCTCACAGACCTCGTCGGAGTCCAGCCCCAGCATGTCCCGCATTGTCACCACCACGCGTTGGCGTTCGGGCAGTTTGTCGAGTCCCCGCCGCGCGACGGTGATCAGTTCCTGACCCAAGACAGAACCCTCGGGGGTATCCGGGAATGGCGACGGAGCGGCGGCCGGCAGCCAGTGCCCGGGGTAGGGGTCGTCAGCGCCGCGAAAGCGCGCGGGGTCGACGGTTCCTCCGGTGAACGCCACCACCGCCAGATCGGCGTCCCGGCGTTCACGGACACCCCGATTCTTGGCGATATTGATCAGGATCGCGAAAAGCCAAGTGCGCAAGGAAGATCTGCCTTCGAACGAGCCGATCCCCTTGAGCAAGGCGATCCAGGTGTCCTGTACGACATCTTCGGCGATCTCGCGAGTGGATACGTAACCTTGCGCTACCCGTAGCAACGCCGGAGTGTGGCGGTCCACCAGCTCGGCAAACGCGCTCTCGTCGCCGCGTTTCAAAGCGGCGACGAGGGCGTCTTCGTCACCTACGGTCCTGGTCATGATGACCGGGAGCATAGTCGTTCAGCGATACTCCGGGTTGGTGAAGTCGTACCGGCAGCCGGCATCCCACCCGGACCGCACATTGCCGTACGCGGGGATGCCGCCGCCGGCGCGCAACATCCGCGCCAGGTGCATCAAATTCCACGTCATGAACGTGGTGTTTCGGTTGGTGAAGTCGTTCTCCGGTCCGCCCGACCCCGGGTCGAGGTAGGACGGACCCGGGCCGGCCTCCCCGATCCAGCCGGCATCGGCCTGCGGCGGAATGGTGTATCCGATGTGCTGCAACGTATAGAGCACGTTCTGCGCACAATGCTTGACGCCGTCCTCGTTGCCGGTGATCAGGCAGCCTCCGACCCGGCCGTAGTACAGATACTGCCCGGCGTCATTGAGCAGATGCGAACCTCCGTAGAGCCGTTCGTGTACGCGCTTCATCACAGAACTGTTGTCGCCCAACCAAATCGGTCCGGCGAGCACCAAGATGTCGGCAGCCAGCACCTTGCCGAAGATCGCGGGCCAGTCATCAGTGGCCCACCCGTGCTGCCGCATGTCCGGCCACACGCCGGTGGCGATGTCGTGGTCGACGGCGCGCACCACCTCGACCTCGACTCCGTTGGCCACCATGATGCGACTGCTGATGTCGATCAAACCTTCGGTATTGCTCACCTCAGGCGATCGCTTGAGGGTGCAGTTGATGAACAGCGCGCGCAGGCCGCCAGAATCGAAGGACTGTTCAGGCACGATCCGCCACCCGCCCCGCCTGCAGCGCGTCAGCCAATGTCCATGCGGAAATCCCGAGCAATGCAACGTCTTTGATCAGAAACTGGCCCGTCATCGACAGCGCAGGAAAGCCACCGGCAGCCACCTCGCCGATCCCCGGCGTAGTGAACAGAAAGCTGATCGTCGCGATGAACAACCCGACGGCGATCAGACTTCCGACCGCCGACACTCTCGGCCACCACGGCTTGACGGCAAGCAACACCGCAGTGCCGACTTCGAGCACACCCAGCAGGGACGAGAATGTCGAGATGGAGAAGACGTCGTACATCCAACTCATGAATGGACTGTGCGCAACGAGCGGCTGAATACCTTGTGCCTCATACGAAGTGAACTTCAGCAGGCCGATCCAACCGATCACGACGACAAGGCCGTAGCGGGCAAGATGGCCGGCAATTCGACTCACCATGGCCTCTGATGTCGCTGACAGTGTGTAGTCCCGAATCTTGGTCGCGGTCATTGGTTACCCCTTCAGCTCCCTCGCGGCGGGCTATCCGCCGACGATTACGAAACTGAGTGCGCTGCCACCACGTGAGCGTTACGCGACGGCAGAAATCGGCTGTAACGAAGGTGCGTCGCACCGACACTCAATCGGCGAAAGGGGCTGTCGCCCCACCACGAAACGAGGAGTGCACATCATGAGCAACGCCACCAACACCCTGAGCTTGAGAAAGATCACCCGCTGGGCCGTCGTCATCGGCGGCGCCGCGCTGACCCTCGCCGCCGCGCCGAATGCCGCGGCAAATTCCCAGATCCTGCCCACACCCGGTGACGGTCCGGCCAGTATCGCGGTTCAGCAGCTGCAAGCGGCGGGATACGACGTGTCGATCAATTGGCTTGAGGGACATCCGAATGTTCCGCTGTCCGAGTGCAAGGTCGCCAGCATCTCCGGCTTGAAAGTCACGGTGACGGCGTCCGACGTCATGATGATGACGATGGAGCCCGGCGGTCTGAACACCGTCTACGTCGACATCGCCTGCCCTAACGCCAAATAGGCGCTCGGCCGGTTCACCGGCGCGCAGCAGGCCGCCTGTCCTGCTGCGCGCCGGCTGCCCATCGCGGCGCCGCAAACTCGATGTCTGACCGCATTCAGTCGGGCGCGGTGAATTAGGCTGCGTCGGAACAGATTACGATCAAGAGCGTGGCCGGATCGGCGTGCCGTGGCCGAGCGCATCACCCAAGGTCCAGATGGACACCCCGATGAGCACCAGATCCTTCAACAGGAACTGGCCGGGCAAGGCACCCAGGATCGGCACCGGACCGGCGTGCCCGGCGACGAGACCTGGAGTCGTGAACAGGAAGCTCAGCGTGCCGAGGAACAACACCACCGCCATCGCGCTGCCCACCGCCGACACTCGAGGCCACAGTGGGCGGACCGCGATGAGCGCCGCGGCGGCGATCTCGGCGGTGCCCAATGCCGCGGCGACGGCGTGGTGACTGAGTAGCTGATAGATCCACGACATCAGCGGACTGTGCTCGATCAGCACGTGAGCTTCCATCTTGACGAACTTGCCGAGGCCGATCCACGCCAATCCGACAACCAGCCCGTACCTGGCCACCGCCTGTCCGATGGTCGTCATGCGGCGCGCCTGGACCGCCAGCTCAACAGTCAACGAATCCGTCCCTCTGAAGCGATGAATGCCGCCCGCCGCGAACCTATCTATGTACCGAACAGTACATCAACTGTACTTCGCAGTACACAATCGACACAGAGCGAAGGCGGATTTCGCAGCACCACTCGAATTTCAGGTGTATACAAATTTGTTAATCTGTTCACACCCGCGGCGCCGCAGCCTGCCGAGCCGTCGATCACGCCAGGGAGAAACCAGTGACCACACAGCGCAACGCCCTCATCGTCGGTGGCGCATCCGGTATCGGCTGGGCCACTGCCCGGGGCCTGGCTGCGCAGGGCTACCGCGTCACCATTGCCGACCGGAAAGCCGAACTCGCCGAGGCCCGCGCCGCCGAACTCGGTACACCGCACACGGCGGTCACGGTCGAGGTGACCGACGAGGCGTCCGTCGCCGCCGCCTTCGAGCAGGCCGGCGAGCTCGACGCCGTCGTCAGCTGCGCCGGATTCTCGACCTTCGGGCTCATCGTGGACACGCCGGTCGAAGATTTCCGTGCCGTCGTCGACTGCTGCCTGACCGGTTCCTTCATCGTGACCAAGTACGCCGGACGGCAGCTCCGCGAAGGCGGGTCACTGGTGTGCATCTCGTCGCTCAACGGGCGCCAGCCGGCCATCGGTATGAGCGCCTACAGCGCCGCCAAGGCGGGCCTGTCGATGCTCACCGAGGTGGCCGCATTAGAGTTGGGCCCTAAGGGAATTCGCGTCAACGCCGTCGCCCCGGGCTTCGTGCACACGCCGCTGACCGAAGGTGCGGCGATGGTTCCCGGCGTCGTCGACGAGTACGTGGAGAACACCGCGCTGGGCCGCGCCGGTACGCCCGAGGACATCGCGAACGCCGTGCTGTTCCTGTGCTCGGAGCAGTCGTCATGGATGACGGGCGAGGTGCTCGACCTCAACGGCGGCGCCCACCTGAAGCGCTACCCCGACATCATGAGCCACATCCTCAAGCTCGCGTCGGGATAACAACCGGCGGCAGATCCGTCAGAATCACCGTCATGGACACCGACTTCACGGTCACCCAGAAGCGGGCGCTCGCCGTCGCGACGATCCTGGCGGTCGGATTCGGCGCGTACTTCCTGCGCGGGCAGTTCATGCTGGTCGTGGTGGCCGGAGTGGTGGCCTATCTGTTCACCCCGTTGTTCCGCCGACTGTCGGCACGGCTGAGCACCGGCCTGTCGGCCACACTGACCCTGCTGGCGGCGCTGCTCGTGGTGGTCGTGCCGATCAGCGGGGCCGTCGCCATCGGCGTCGTCCAGATCACCACCATGATCCGCAACGTGTCGGACTGGGTCAGCCGCAACGACATGGGCGCGCTGGGCACCCGGGCGCTGCAGGCCGCCAACGACCTGCTGGCGCAAATTCCGTACCTGCACCACGTCACGCTGACGCCCGAGTCGGTGCAGAAATGGATCGTCAGCTTCGCGCAGCGCGCCGGCGAGTGGGGCCTGAACGTGCTGCAGACCGCGGCGGGCGGGCTGTTCGGCGCGTTGGCCGGTGCCGTGATCTTCATCTACGTGTTCATCTCGATGCTGGTCAACGGCGATGAACTGATCCTGCTGATCCGTCGGCTCAACCCCCTCGGCGAGGACGTCACCGACCTGTACCTGGCCAAGATGGGCGCGATGGTGCGCGGCACGGTCCTCGGCCAGTTCGTCATCGCCCTGGCCCAAGGTGTTTCGGGCGCGATCTCGATCTACATCGCGGGCTTCCACGACGGATTCTTCATCTTCGCGATCCTGCTGAGCGCGCTGTCGGTGATCCCGCTGGGCGGTGGCATCGTCAGCATCCCGTTCGGCATCGGCCTGGCGCTGTTCGGCAACGTCGGCGGCGGCCTGTTCGTGATCCTGTTCCACGTCCTCGTGGTCACGAACATCGACAATGTGCTGCGGCCCATCCTGGTGCCCAAGGCGGCCCGGCTGGATTCGGCACTGATGCTGCTCTCGGTGTTCTCCGGGATCGCGATGTTCGGTTTCCTGGGCCTGGTGATCGGCCCCGTGCTGATGATCGTCGTGGTCACCACGATCAGCGTGTATCTCGCTGTCTACAAAGGTGTTCCGTTGAGCGAGCCGGAATCCGACGCACCCCACGCCCCGGGCCGTCTCGGACGGCTCATCGCCGCGATCCGGGCCCGTCGCACGCCGCCGGCTAAGGCAGCGGCTGCGCCTTCTGCGTCGCCTCAGCCAGAGTCCGATAGTCCGCCGGATTCGCCGAACCACTGACCGCGACCTGCGCCGGGCCCGTCGGCCCGTCGAGCTTCGCGGTCCAGATCGGTTCGGTGCCCTGCTGGTCTTCGCCGGCACCTTCGTACACCACCCAGTGCACGCCGCCGATGTCCTGCGCACCGGTCGGGTACATGCCGGTGTGGATCGAGGACACCAGCTTCTCCTCGTCGGCGTTGCTCTGGACGAGCGCCACGAACATGCCGGCAGCGGTCAGATAGCCGACCTTGGACGTCAGCGCGCGCGTCGGCTGCTTGGTGACGGGATCGGTGCGGCCGGCTTCGATGGCACCGCGCGACCCCGAATTGGCGTGCCAACCCGACGGCAGCTGCGGCACCCGGATCGGGATGCGGAGCGCCGCGGCATCGGCTTTGAGCGCGGCCGGGGCGTCGTACTGCGGTGCCGGCCCCTTGCCCGGGCCCTGCGGCGCGAACGAGCACATCCCGAGCATCCCGGCCAGCGCGATACACGCCACCACCAGCGGGGCGATGGACCAGAACATGTCCCGGCCGTCCTGCAGCAGCCGGTCCTTCGCCGGGCGCGGCACCGGCACCGACTGGCCCTCGGCGACCGCCTCGGGTGCGGACAGCGGCTGACCCTCGGGTTCCGGGGATGATGACGTCACGGTGCTCAGTATCCCAGCTCCCCGGGGCGCACCGGCTAATGGGACAATCTGCGCATGACGCCTTCGCGCCGGGAAGCCCCAGACCGCAACCTCGCTCTCGAACTGGTCCGCGTGACCGAAGCCGGCGCCATGGCCGCCGGCCGTTGGGTCGGCCGCGGTGATAAGGAAGGCGGTGACGGCGCGGCCGTCGACGCCATGCGTGAGCTGGTCAATTCGGTCTCGATGCGCGGTGTCGTGGTCATCGGTGAGGGCGAGAAGGACCACGCGCCGATGCTCTACAACGGCGAAGAGGTCGGCAACGGCGACGGTCCCGACTGCGACTTCGCCGTCGACCCCGTCGACGGCACCACCCTGATGAGCAAGGGCATGCCCAACGCCATCTCGGTGCTGGCGGTCTCCGAGCGCGGCACCATGTTCGACCCGTCGGCCGTCTTCTACATGAACAAGATCGCCGTCGGCCCCGACGCCGCCGACGTCATCGACATCACCGCGCCCATCGGCGAGAACATCCGCCGCGTCGCCAAGCGCCTCAACGAGTCCGTCGCCGACGTCACGGTGTGCATCCTGGACCGGCCCCGGCACGCCCAGCTGATCAGCGAGGTCCGCGAGGCCGGCGCCCGCATCCGGCTGATCTCCGACGGCGACGTCGCCGGCGCCATCTCGGCCTGCCGCCCCGAGTCGGGCACCGACATCCTGGCCGGCATCGGCGGCACGCCGGAGGGCATCATCGCCGCGGCCGCCATCCGCTGCATGGGCGGCGCGATCCAGGCCGTCCTGGCCCCCACCGACGACGATGAGCGCCAGCGCGCCCTCGACCGCGGCTACGACCTCGAGCGCGTGCTGACCACCGAAGACCTGGTCGCCGGCGACAACGTCTTCTTCTGCGCCACCGGCGTCACCGACGGCGACCTGCTCAACGGTGTGCGTTACTTCGCCGGCGGTTGCACCACCCAGTCGATCGTCATGCGCTCGAAGTCTGGCACCGTCCGGATGATCGAGGCCTACCACCGGCTGTCCAAGCTCAACGAGTACTCCGCGGTGGACTTCACCGGAGACCTCTCCGCCGCACACCCCCTGCCGTAGTTTCCGTTCACCTCAACCAAAGGGAGCACATGTCCGACAACGTTGTCGAAGCCGAGTACCGGATCGAGCACGACACCATGGGCGAAGTCCGGGTGCCGATCAACGCCCTGTGGCGCGCGCAGACGCAGCGGGCCGTGGAGAACTTCCCGATCTCGTTCCGCGGCCTCGAGCGCACCCAGATCCGCGCACTGGGTCTGCTCAAAGGCGCCTGCGCACAGGTCAACAAGGACCTGGGCCTGCTGGACCCCGAGAAGGCCGACGCGATCATCGCCGCCGCCGGTGAGATCGCCGACGGTCTGCACGACGACCAATTCCCCATCGACGTGTTCCAGACCGGCTCGGGCACCAGCTCGAACATGAACGCCAACGAGGTCATCGCCTCCATCGCGGCCCGCAACGGCGTCGAGGTCCACCCCAACGACCACGTCAACATGTCGCAGAGCTCCAACGACACCTTCCCCACCGCCACGCACATCGCGGCGACGGAAGCCGCTGTGCGCCACCTGATCCCGGCGCTCGAGGTGCTGCACGAGTCGCTGGCCAACAAGGCCCGCGCGTGGCGCACCGTCGTCAAGTCCGGCCGTACCCACCTCATGGACGCCGTGCCCGTCACCCTGGGCCAGGAGTTCGGTGGTTACGCCCGTCAGATCGAGGCCGGCATCGAGCGCGTCAAGGCGACGCTGCCCCGTCTGGGTGAGCTGGCCATCGGCGGCACCGCCGTCGGCACCGGCCTGAACGCCCCCGACGGCTTCGGCGCCAAGGTCGTCGAGGTGCTGGTGAACCAGACCGGCATCGCCGAACTGCGCACCGCCGCAGACTCTTTCGAGGCCCAGGCCGCCCGCGACGGACTCGTCGAGGCGTCCGGCGCGCTGAAGACCATCGCGGTGTCGCTCACCAAGATCGCCAACGACGTGCGCTGGATGGGCTCGGGCCCGCTGACCGGCCTCGGCGAAATCCAGCTGCCGGACCTGCAGCCGGGCAGCTCGATCATGCCGGGCAAGGTGAATCCTGTTCTGCCCGAAGCGGTTACCCAGGTCGCCGCGCAGGTCATCGGCAACGACGCGGCCGTCACCGTCGGCGGCCTATCGGGCGCCTTCGAGCTGAACGTCTACATCCCGATGATGGCCCGCAATGTGCTCGAGTCCTTCACGCTGCTGTCCAACGTGTCGCGGCTGTTCGCGTCCAAGTGCATCGACGGCCTCGTCGCCAACGAGGACCACCTGCGCACGCTGGCGGAGTCGTCGCCGTCGATCGTGACGCCGCTGAACTCGGCCATCGGCTACGAAGAGGCCGCCAAGGTCGCCAAGGAAGCCCTCAAGGAGAAGAAGACCATCCGGCAGACGGTCATCGACCGCGGCCTGATCGGCGAGAACCTCTCCCTGGCCGAGCTGGACAAGCGTCTCGACGTGCTGGCCATGGCGAAGGTCAAGGACGGCGAGTAGTTCTCAGCCGCAGAAAAGTGCCCTCTTCTTCGGAAGGGGGCACTTTTTTTGCTGCCCTCCCGCGGGCTCTTCTCACATCGCAGGTGAAGCGAATGTGAACAGCTCCTTACTGGACAGATACTGCCGGGAAACGGGATTCGACCCGTGCATTTGCGATTGTGTTGCAATGACGGCCGACCTCACCGATTCGCACCGAGGTGCCCGGCTGGATGCCGTCCCGTGCATGACGCACGGCCGCTTCCACATGCCGCACACGCACGCCGGCGAGCGGCTGCCCAAACCCCAGGCCGAGGTCCTCAAACTCGTGACGACATCACCGGGTCAGCGCAATGCGGATGTCCTGCAGGCCAGGTTGTTCATCGAACTGCTCGAGGACGAACTAGCCGAGTTGCACCTGCAGCTGGCGGTGACGGAGCGCCGGGCGGCCAAGCAGGGCGCCGACAAGCATCTCGACGTGCTGCGCGGGCGCATCGCCGAACTCCTGGCGATGGTCGACGCGATCGTCGACCGCTTCCCCACTGCGTAGGGTCCCCTGCACGGCGCCGAACCGGGCAGGAAGTCCGTGCGTTCAATCGCAAGGGCGATGTCCCGGTGGTTTTTGCACTCAGGGACCGTTGGTGGCCGGAAAAAGTACCTGGGTTCAGTCACCGCAGCCGCGGCCCGTCGTGATTGAAGCCACGTACTTCCGATGGCAGCACCTACCTCTGCGGCAGCCGCTCGGCGTACCTACTGGCCGTTGTTCGAGCCGCCGGAGTTGGCGCCCGGGATGTCGGTGATCGGGATGTTGGGCATCGGCGGCGGCGACGGCGTGTTGGGCAGCGTCGGAATCTCCGCCGGCGGGATGTCGGTCAGATCGTTGACCGGCGGGCCGTTCTCCCGGCTGCCGTAGCTCGTGCCCGGCTCACGAGGGCCGATCATGTGGCTGACCGTCACCATGTGATACCCGTTGGCCTTCAGGACCGGGATGAACTGCTGCACCAGATCGACCGTCGATGAGTAGGTGTCGTGGAACAGCACCACCGAGTTCGGCTTGATCTGCGTCATCAGCATGTAGCGGGTGGCCGCGGTGTTGGAGTCGTTGGCCCAGTCGAACGGGATGACGTCCCAGTTGATGTCGGCCAGGCCCTGCTTCTTCGCCTCGGCGAGCACCTGGTCATTGATCAGGCCGCCGGCGGTGCGCACCAGTTTCGGCCGCTGCCCGGTGGCCTTCTCGATGGCGTCGCTGGCCTTGCTGAACTGGCCCGCGATGAACTCCGGCGGGATGGTCGTCATGTTGGGGTGTTCCCAGGTGTGCTGACCGAGCTCCATGCCGGCCTCGACTACGCGCTTGGCGCCGTCGGGGTTTGCGGCGACCTTGTTGCCGATCTCGAAGAACGTCGCCTTCGCGTCGTTGTCCTGCAGGATTTTCAGCAACCGGTCGGTGTACGGGCTGGGACCGTCGTCGAATGTGAGCGCGACGCACTTGTACTTACTGCAGTCGACTTCGTCGGCCTTGGCGACATTGCCGGTCTGACACCCGACCACGACGATCGTCACACCGGCACACACACCGAGGACGGTTCGCCAGTAGGGCCAGGCCTTGCTCTCGCGTCGCACCCAATCACCTTACCGACGCCGCGATTTGTGCACGAAAACCCGTGTTCAGCGCGGAAAATCGTGCACAAATCGCGGTCCGGCTCAGGTCACGGCAGGGTGCCGGGGCTGATCTCCTCGAGCATCTCGGTGACGAGCGCGGCAATCGGCGAGCGTTCGCTGCGCATCAGGGTGATGTGCGCGAACAGCGGGTGGCCCTTGAGCTTCTCGATCACCGCCGCGACACCGTCGTGCCGGCCGACACGCAGGTTGTCGCGCTGGGCGACGTCGTGCGTGAGCACCACGCGGGAACCGGAGCCGAGGCGCGAGAGCACCGTCAGCAGCACGTTGCGTTCCAGCGACTGGGCCTCGTCGACGATGACGAACGAGTCGTGCAGCGAGCGGCCGCGAATATGCGTGAGCGGCAACACTTCCAGCATGCCGCGGGACAGCACCTCTTCCAGCACGGCCGGGCTGGCCAGGCCTTCCAGGGTGTCGAAGACGGCCTGCGCCCACGGGCCCATCTTCTCGCTCTCGCTGCCCGGCAGGTAGCCGAGGTCTTGTCCGCCAACGGCATACAGCGGCCGGAACACGACGACCTTGCGCTGGGTGCGGCGCTCGAGCACCGCTTCCAGGCCGGCGCACAGCGCCAGCGCCGACTTGCCGGTACCGGCCTTGCCGCCGAGGGAGACGATGCCGACGGACTCGTCGAGCAACAGATCGAGGGCGACGCGTTGTTCGGCTGACCTTCCCCGGAGGCCGAACACTTCGCGGTCACCGCGGACCAGCTGCACGCGCTTCTCGGCATTGACGCGGCCGAGCGCGTGCGACGTGCCACCGAGCAGCCGGATTCCGGTGTGGCACGGGAGATCCCGCGCTTCCAGCAGGTCGACCTCGCCGTCGGCGAACAGCGTGTCGATGTCTTCCGGCGAGGCGTCCATCTCGGTCATGCCCGTCCAGCCGGACGTCACGACATCCTGCGCGTGGTACTCGTCGGCAGTCAGGCCCACCGCGCCGGCCTTGACGCGCAGCGGAATGTCCTTGCTGACCAAGGTGACTCGCTTGCCCTCGGCGGCGAGGTTGGCGGCGCAGGCGAGGATGCGGTGGTCGTTGGTGTCGGTGCGGAAGCCCGAGGGCAGCACCGACTGGTCGACATGGTTCAGCTCGACCTGGAGCGTTCCCCCTTGCGTCCCAACAGGAATCGGCTGATCCAGCCGTCCGTGTTCCAACCGCAAGTCATCGAACATGCGCAGGGCCTGCCGGGCGAACCAGCCCAGTTCGTGGTGGTGGCGTTTACCCTCCAGCTCGCTGATGACCACCAGGGGGACAACCACTTCGTGCTCAGCGAAGCGTGTGCATGCCCAGGGATCGGACAGCAACACGGAGGTATCGAGCACGTAGGTACGGACCTGCGAATCAGACACGTGGCGCTCCTCGGCCCGTGCGGCCCCACACGAGTACTTCGGTGGACGCAGCGGTACCTGGACCGGGGCCGGTCCCAATCTCTAATCGGGTACCGCCCGGATAGCAGAGCAATTCGCTAGCCATCACCGGCGACGCTACCCCCGGCGACGGCCGCGCGCTCACTGGCGCGCCGCGCCTGTTTTGTGACGTCTAGATGAACTGAGCGAGCGACGGCTCGTCGCTCAGCCCCCACGCCTTGATGCGGTCCGAGATGACGGTGCGCAGTGCTGCGGCGTCGAAGATGCCGGCGTCAGCAACAACCTGGACCTTGTCCTGGTAGGCGTCGATGTCGGCACCGATGACCTCGAGGCCCGCGGCCCGGGCCGCGATGGCGGCGATGGTCTCGTCGCGGTGCGTCTGCAGCAGGTGCGAGACCAGGTTCGCGAAGAACTCCTCGTGCCGCTCTTCGTCGCGGGCGATACGGCCGGCCATGGCCGCCAGCACCGGCTCCTCGATCTGAGCCTGCAGGTTACGGGTGAAGACGGCATGCGCGCGCTCGAAGAACGCCATGAAGACCAGCGTCTCGATCTGGCTGTACTTGTCGGCCCGGTAGCCCTTCATGACGTGCTCGACGCGCACGTCCTCGTTGGCGGTCGGGTCGATCTGGCGGGTGACGACCAGGTAGTTACGCAGCGCGATGGCGTGCAGGTGCTCCTCGGCGGTCCAGCGGCCCAGCCAGCGGCCCCACTTGTCTTCGAGGATGAAGTGTTCGACCAGCTCACGGTGGTAGCCGGCGAGGTTGTCCTTGGTGATGAGCAGGATTTCCAGCGCATCGGTGACCGGCTTGGGCAGCGTGACGCTGGAGGCGTCCCAGTCGGTGCCGCCGAGGAAGGCGAAGTTCTCGCCCTGCTCGAACGGGACGTAGTCATGGGCGTACCAGGCTTCCTCAGTCGCGAGGTGCCGGGACAGCTCGGTGTCCACCACGGGCTCGAGCTCGAGGGTCAGTGCGTTGGCAACCGGTTTCTCAGCCATGAAAGTAACTGTAACCCGAGTTCACATGTTTTTGAAATCTGCCCCGCACAAATGGGGGCCGGTGTCACCCGGCCCCCATTCGCCCGCAGACGGTTACTTCGTTGTGCCCGAACCTGCGCCTGCGGTCTTTTCTCCGCCACCAGCAGAAGCTGAATTCTTACTTTCGGCGTGCTGCTTGCTGTGTGCGGGTTTGGAGTCCTCCGGGCCACTCGTCTGCGTGGCGCCAGAAGTGCTGGAACCCTTGGCAACCTTGGACGGCTTTCCATTGGCAGGTTTCGATCGCTTCCCGTCCTTGGGCTGCTTGACGTGCGGCGTGCCGTCGGTCTGCTGGTTCTTGCCATTGGCGGCCGCCGGCTTCGCCGATCCCTCGGCCGCCGGGGTGTCAGACGGTTTCGCAGGGCTGCTCGCCGGAGTGCCCGCCGGGTCCGCAGCTGTCGGTGCTGCCGGGCTAGCGGGCTGTGCCGTCGGTGTTGTGTCCGCCTCATGTGTGGTCTTCGCTGTCGGAGTCACGTCCGCGCCGAATGTTGCCGCGGTCGGCGCCGGCGTCCCGGTCGGGGTTTGTGACGTGGGGTTGGCCGCGGGGATCGCGCCGCGCAGCCCACCGACCAGCATGTGCCCTGTGGTGCGGCCGAGGTCTCCGAGCTCCTTGACGACCGTCTTGATGTTGCCCATCGTCAACGGCGAGTAGCTGTCGGCGCGGTTCAGCGCCACCGACAGGTCGTCACGCGCGTTCAGGAAGCCTGCAGTGACGCTGGTGCTCGGGTCGGTCAAGGTCCGGTTGATGATTGTGCCCAAACCTTGGATGCCACTGCCCAGCGCCGCGACCACGGCGGTGATGTTCCCGGAAGCGAGGCCGGCCCGGATTTGGGTGAGGGTCTGGTTGATGAGTAGGTCGCACCGCAGAGCGGACAGGACCATGGGATTCACGATGTCCTGGGCCGCCAACGGAATGTTCTGCACGAGAGCGGACAAGCTGCCGACGGGGTTGGCGAAGATGCCGCGGGCGAGGTCGACGTAGTCCGGGTTGAGGGCAGATTGCGTGATCCGGTCCAGGACGGACGGGACGTTGCTCTGGCTACCGAATATCTCGTTGAACTTGTCGGTGCCGACCGCTGCCCTGATCTGATCGAGCTCCAAATTCGCCGTCGCCCAGCCAGTGGGCACGTTGTTCTGGTTGTGCACGTAATTGAACTCGAACATCCGCCGTTTGAGGCTGGCCGCGTACTGCTGCGGGGTGACGGTCGGGGTATCGGCCGGCAAGTGCAGACGGACATCAGAGATCGGGACTACTTGGGCCGTCACCGCATTGTTGTCGAGCGTGCCGTTGACGTCCTGGAACCGGAGCGTGACGGAGCCGTTGACGACGCCTCCGTTGTCCAGCCAGTTCGCGACGCCGGGGTTCGTGGCGCTGACGACGTAATAGGTGTAACCGTCGTCTGCCTGAAAAATGTTGCTGCCGTTGAGGCTGCTCTGCGCGGTCACATACGGCAGATCCAGCTGCCAGATATTGGTCAGCTGGGCAGCCACGTAGCCGGCCGAAACGGTGGGCACCTTGACCACGAGTGCCTGGTCCGGCTGCAGGTTGAAGTGTCCGATGCTGGTCAATTGCCCCGGCAGAATCGGGCCGCCGACCGCCGAAGTCGTCGGCTTGATCACGGTGAAGGTGTTTTCCGGTACTGCGGCCCAGACCGCCTGAATTCCCTTATTCGTGACGCTGGAATTGAACCCGGAGACATTGTCCGCGACGCCGGCCAACACCGCCGCCACCTGGCTTTCTGACAGCACCGGCAGCTTGAACTGCGACGATGAACTCTGCTGCTTGATGAGGATCGTGTCGTGCGGAATGCCCCAGTCGGTGGTGGTATCGCGCATGAGGATCGTCTGGGCGCCGGTGCTGTTCACCCAGTTGCCCGGTTGCTGGTCCGGACTGATCACCACGGTGTACGTGCCGTCCGCATTCGGTGTGAATTGCGTCAGGTCATAGCTGACACCGGTCGAGATGAACTTCCCGTCCATGATGTTCCCCGACATCGGAACGAAGGTCACCACCTTCGTGCCAGGGCGAGGGGTGATGGTCACCGTGTACGACTCGCCCCGCACGGCCAGCAGCGTGTACTTGTTGTCCGCCGTCGGGTCGTTCGAGAACGGCAGAGGCTCGGCAGACGGCGCGTTCCAGGGGGCGGTGAGAAATTCACCGTTGCGGTCGTAGCCGTTGATCCGGTTCTGTTCATTGAGCGCACCGAAGAGCACGCCCATCGCCAGGGCCTGGGTGTATTGCGGCAACGAACTCACGTCGGACGGTTTGATGAACGGATAGTTGCTGTTGGTGGCGATGATCTGCTGCTGTTGGGCGAGGATCTGATCTGTCACGGCCTGGTTGCTGTCCGCGGCGAACGCCTGCGGGGCGGTCAGCGCCGCGACCATGGCGCCGGCGACGGCGGTCGTGGCGATCCCCCGCTTGGTCCGGGAGCGGCGCCGCGCCGCACGGTTACCGGTTGCTACCGGCTGATCGTCCCCTGCCGTATGCGACCGCCAAGAGTGGCCCAACTCAGACATGCTTCGCCCCTTCGTGATGGGTCTGCCCGGGTTGGCTGACTCAGCGGAACGCCGGGGTGTGATGTGGTGAACAGCTCGACGAAATTGTCGTCCACGTCACGATATGAGCGATCGCTGTGCTGAACCAATGGGTGCTCAGACCAGCGTTTTCGGGCCGGCATGTGCAAAATGCACATCACCCAGCCGCAAGCTCAGGAAACCGGCGCAAGCACCCGTCCGCCGTACCAGCGGCAAATCTCCAGGGCCAGCGCGACCGTCAGGGTGTCGGCGTCCAGGCGCAGGCCGTATTGGTCGACGGACTGTTGGACCCTGAGGTAGACGGTGTTGCGGTGGAACATCGTGCGCTTCGCGGTCTCGGTGTAGCTGCAGTTGGCGGCCAGGAAGGCCCGGATGGTCTCGCGTAGCTGCTCGCACCGCGCGTCGTCGTCCGCCAGCGAGCCGAGGACGGCGGCAACGAACGCCGCGAGGTCGGCCGGCTCGTCTGCCAGCAACGCGACTGAAGCAACGTCGTCGAACAGCACGACCTGCGGTTCATGGGGTGCGGACCGGGCCAATTCCTTGACCCGCGCTGCTGTCCGCGCCGCCGAGCGGAAACCGTCGAGCCCCTCACCGCGCCGGCCGACGGCGACGCGCAATCCGTTGATACACAATCGTCTTGCGAGTTCGTCGTGGTCCACCCGGACGGCCGCCGGCAGACGCAACCAGATGCGCTGTTGCGATTCCCCGCCTAAGACAAGGACGTCATCGACTCCTGGCAGCACCTGACGCAGGACCGTCACTACTTTGGGCAACGCGTCGGCGTCCGCGGTGTCGTCCGCCCATGCCTCGACGGCGAGGTGACTGCCAGACAGCCGGTATCCGAGCGCCGATTCCGCTTGCGCCACATCGGGTTCAGAGTCATTTAGCAGGCGGGTGATCCACTGCCGCCGGATCGCTTCGTCAGTGCGGACACGTTGTGTCAACCGGTCCTCGTACAGCGCGGTGATCTGCTCGGTGACCCGACCGTTGTGCGACCCGCTGAGATTCACCACCTCGATCATGGCCTCGGCCGCCCCGGGTGCATCGGCCGGCATCTCGGCCAGACAGGTGCTGAGCATGCGGCCATGCCCGACGCGGTATGCCCGCAGGATCGCAGTCAGCGGCACACCGTCGGTCACCGCCCGCTCGACGTTGGCGATGGCGAGGCTGGACGGCGAGATGCTTTGTGGGTCAAGGCCGTTCGCAAGCACGTCGAGGAAGAGGTCCAGGCTCTCGGTGGCATTGACAGCGACGATCTCATGGAACGACGGGTCGCTGAGTTCGGGCACTGCGTCCAGGATCTCGGCGATCACGCCCTTGACGAAGGCATATTTGTTCTGGGCGAAATAGTCGATGATCGCGGCCAGCACCTCACTGCCCATCTGCCACCTCCTCGGCCGCAGCTCAGGCTACCGAGGTGTGCGCCGTGCACATCGGCTTTCTCGCCAAGCGGCACACACGAAAGTGGGGCCTATGACCGAGAATCTCGCGATCCTCCGGCCACAGGCCCCACTTTCGGCGTCAAATCAGAGCGTCAGACCCGGGTACAGCGGGTTGGCGTCGAGCATCTCGGCCGAGGCCGCGCGGACGCGGTCGGCGGTGCCGTCGGCCAGCGTGTACTTGGCCTTCGACGGGCCGTTCGGGCCGGCGTCTGCCGAGGCGTTGTTCAGCACGTCGACCACCAGCTCGGCGACCTTGTCGAACTCGTCGGCGCCGAAGCCGCGCGTGGTCAGCGCGGGGGTGCCGAAGCGGATGCCGCTGGTATACCAGGCGCCGTTCGGGTCGTTCGGGATGGCGTTGCGGTTGGTGACAACGCCCGCGTCCAGCAGCGCCGACTCAGCCTGGCGGCCGGTCAGGCCGAACGACTGCACGTCCAGCAGCACCAGGTGGTTGTCGGTGCCGCCGGTGACCAGCGTCGCGCCGCGCTTGAGGAAGCCCTCGGCGAGCGCCTTGGCGTTGTCGGCGACGTTCTGCGCGTAGCTCCGGAACTCGGGCTGACGGGCCTCGGCCAGCGCCACGGCCTTGGCGGCCATCACATGCGACAGCGGTCCGCCGAGCACCATCGGGCAGCCCTTGTCGACGGCCGGGGCGTATTCCTCGGTGGCCAGCACCAGGCCACCGCGCGGGCCGCGCAGCGACTTGTGCGTCGTCGTGGTGGTGACGTGGGCGTGCGGCACCGGGTCCTCGTCGCCGGTGAACACCTTGCCGGCCACCAGACCCGCGAAGTGGGCCATGTCGACCATCAGGGTGGCGCCGACCTCGTCGGCGATCTCGCGCATCTTGGCGAAGTTCACGCGGCGCGGGTAGGCCGAGTAGCCGGCGACCAGCACCAGCGGCTTGAACTCGCGGGCGGCAGCGGCGACGGCGTCGTAGTCGATGAGGCCGGTCTGCGGGTCCGTCCCGTAGCTGCGCTGGTGGAACATCTTGCCCGAGATGTTGGGGCGGAAGCCGTGCGTCAGGTGACCGCCGGTGTCCAGCGACATACCGAGCAGGCGCTGGTTGCCCAGCTTGTTGCGCAGCTTCTCCCAGTCCTCTTCGGACAGGTCGTTGACGTGCTTGGCGCCGAGCTCGGCCAGGCCGGGGGCCTCGATACGGGTGGCCAGGATGGCCCAGAAGGCAACCAGGTTGGCATCGATGCCCGAGTGCGGCTGCGCGTAGGCGTAGGGGGCGCCGAACAGCTCGCGGGCGTGCTCGGCGGCGAGGGCCTCGACGGTGTCGACGTTCTGGCAGGCGGCGTAGAACCGGTGCCCGACGGTGCCCTCGGCGTACTTGTCGGAGAACCAGGTGCCCATGGTCAGCAGCACGGCCGGCGACGCGTAGTTCTCGCTCGCAATCAGCTTCAGCGAACTGCGTTGGTCGGCAAGCTCTTTGCGCGTCGCGTCGGCGACGCGGGGCTCAACCTGCTCGATGACCCGCAGCGCCGCCTGGTAGGCCTCGCTGGCGGTGGCGGCGTACCCGGCACCCAGGCCGGACGAGGCAGAAGCGCCCGATACAGTCGAATCCAAGGTCATGCGTTCAGCCTAATAGGGCCGGTCGTGGCCGTTCACCTGACCCGGGCCTGGATATCCCGTGGGTGGGTGAGGCGGCTGGACGGGCGCGAGGCCTTTGGTGAGCTTGGAGAACAGCACGCACCACGCGACGGGTCCGGCAATGACGCAGGCCGACCAGAGCAGCTCGCTCACCGTTTCCGACCAGGACGGCTCGCCGAGGAGTTTCATCAGGATCGACGACGTGGTGCCGCTGTCGCCGCCGTCTGCGCAGAACACGCCGAAGCCGAACATCGCCGACCACACGGCCACCTGCGCGCGGGTCTGGGCAGGGGTCAGCTCCCGCCCGGGTAGCTGCCGGATCATCCTGGTCGTCATCGTCAGGCAGATCAGCAGCACCGGCGAGACGAGGACGACGAATACCGTCATCCAGCCCAGCTGGACGAACAGTCCCCGCCCGACCGCCATCCACACCACCAACAGGACGTTGAGTGGCATGGCCTTGCCCGCGCTGTCCCGCGGCAGGGTCCACACCGTCGGCGCCTAATTCCGCAGGGACGACGGGATCAGTGGCTCGTCGAGCAGGCGGCCGAACCGCGCGGTGAGGCTGACATCGGCGGGCCGGGCATCGAGCCAGCCGCGCAGCAGCCGGTAGCCCTCGACATATGTCGACGTGTAGGCGCGCCACAGCGGCGACGACAGGAACCGCATGGACTGCCGGGCCCGCTCCGGGCTCGTCAGCAGCCAGCGCTGCAGGAAGGCGACCACGTCGTCGGCGTCGCGGTGCTCGTCGTGCAGCATCAGCGCGGCGTCCTGGCGGACGTCGGCGAGGGCCGCGCTGGCCTGTGAAATCGCTTCTGCGCGTTCGCCATCGAAGCGCAGGCCCAGGTCCTGGTAGATCTCGGCGGCCCAGGCGCCCCAGTTCTCGGGCACCGCGGCGTACAGCGCCAGGTCCGCCAGGCCCTCGGCCATCAGGCACTGCGGGGTGTTGACCAGGAAGATCGTCTGCTCGGCCTGATGTTGACCGGCTACCAACCCGAACTCTTTGCGGCAGTGCTCGGTGTGGTGGCCCGGGTACGACTCGTGCGCCACCAGCCGCGGCAGGTTCGACATCTGCTGCTTGAGGTCGGCGTTGACCGCCACCGTCGACCGGTAGTTGCCCTCGTAGTAGTTGAAGCCCGACCACGGCTTGTCGGTGACGATCTCGTAGTTGATGGTCTCGGAATCGGGCAGCGGGAAGTCGACCCGGACCCGGTCGCGCAGCGCGGACGAGAACGCGTGGATGCACTCCTCGAGCCGTTCGGGCGGAATCTCCTCGCCGGACCGGTGCGCCTGCATGCGCTCGACCAGCGGGCCGCTGCCGCCCAGCGCCTCGTCGAGCAGTCGATGCGCCTCGCGGTAGCGGTCCTCGTCGCCCTTGGCGATGGACACGTCGAAGTAGTCGCGGACCTCGTCGACGAAGCCGACGTCCTCGCCGGCGAACTTGCGCCCCGCGCAGTCCAGGGCCCGCAGATGCGCCTTCAGGTAATCCGCACGCTGCGGGTCCAGCCCGGAAGCATCGACCTCGCCGTGCAGCCGGCGGGCCTGGCGGGCCACCGCCGCGGGGTCCGGCGCGGGTTCGTCGGCGACCTGCTGCCGCAATGCCGGGTCGCCGGTGAACGAGTCGACGTAGCCCTCCTCGATGCGGTCGAACCGCAGACCGAGCAGCAGGTATTCGCGGATCAAGCCGTCGGCGACGGTGTCGGGAACCGGCAGCGAGATATGCCCAGCGCTCATACCCGCCCACGTTAGCCGGTACCCCCGCGTTCATCGCCCGGCAATGACTGCAAGACTGAGCACATGCCGCGGCCGAGCGAGCCGAGTCCCTACGTCGAGTTCGACAGGCGCCAATGGCGCGCGCTGCGTATGGCGACTCCCCTGAAACTCACTGCTCATGAGCTGCTGGGCCTGCGAGGTATGGGCGAGCAGCTCGACCTGCTGGAAGTCGAAGAGGTCTACCTGCCCCTGGCCCGTCTGATCCATCTGCAGGTCGCCGCCCGGCAGCGCCTCTTCGCCGCGACAGCGGAGTTCCTCGGCGAGCCGCAGCAGAATCCGGACCGCCCGGTGCCGTTCATCATCGGCGTGGCCGGCAGCGTCGCCGTCGGCAAGTCGACCACCGCCCGCGTGCTGCAGGCGCTGCTCGCCCGGTTCGGCCACCACCCGCGTGTCGACCTCGTCACCACCGACGGCTTCCTGTACCCGAACGCCGAGCTCCAGCGGCGAAAGATCATGCACCGCAAGGGCTTTCCCGAGAGCTACGACCGTCGCGCGCTGATGCGGTTCGTCACCGCGGTCAAGTCGGGCGCCGATCAGGCGTCCGCTCCGGTGTACTCGCACCTGATCTACGACATCGTGCCCGGTGAGAAGGTCGTCGTCCGGCACCCCGACATCCTGATCATCGAGGGCCTCAACGTCCTGCAGACCGGACCGGCCCTGATGATCTCGGACCTGTTCGACTTCTCGGTGTACGTCGACGCCCGCATCGAGGACATCGAGCAGTGGTACGTGTCGCGGTTCCTGGCGATGCGGGCGGGCGCGTTCGCCAATCCGCAGTCGCACTTCCACCACTACTCGACGCTGACCGACGAACAGGCCATCTTCGCCGCCCGCGACATCTGGCAGTCCATCAACCTGCCCAACCTGATCCACAACATCCTGCCGACCCGGCCCCGGGCCACGCTGGTGCTGCGCAAAGACGCCGACCACTCCATCAACCGGCTGCGCCTCCGCAAGCTCTAGACAGGGATTTGTGCACGATTTTCCGCGGGCGGCGCGGAAAATCGTGCACAAATCCCCAGGTGATCAGGCGCGGCGGACGCCCTGGTACTGCAACTCCGCCATCGCGAGCGTGTAGACGGCGCTGACGATCATCATGGCCACGCCCGTCGTCGTCAGCGGCCAGACATCGTCGACCACGGCCAGCACCGCGGCGATGGTGAAGACCACGTTGGCGATCGCCACCGCGATGCCGGGACGACGCACCGCGGCCAGGGTCGACAGCCCGTAGACACCGACGCCGTAGCCGACGAGGACGGCGGCCAGCACGTAGACGGCGGGCCGCGGGATGCCGGATTCCGCTGCGATGGCGCCGGCCGCGGCCGCCAGGATGACGCCGCCGCTGCCGCTGATGAGGGCGTCGGCGCGCAGGGCCAGACGCAGCAGACGGTCGGAGCGGACGCGGGCAGGTGCGGTGGTGGTGGTCATGAGTTTCCTTTCGGTGGAGGGGGTGGAAGGCCGGCGCGGGGACGTCAACTGCAACCTCTTTCAGCGACGCCCCCGCCCGGCGGGAAAGGAGTCACGCCAGACGGCGTACTCCGAGGTATTGCAGCCAGGCGCAGCCCAGGCCCACGGCCATGACCGCGAGCACCAGGACGTTGCCCGCCGCGGTCAGCGGCAGCACTCCGGAGGCCAGCACACCCAGCACCGCGACGGTGCCGATCAGATTGCCGATCAGCACGCCGGTCCCGACGCGCCGAATCCTGGGCACGGCGGCCAGGACGTAAAGAGCAAATCCCCAAACGACCAGCACCGCGCCGATGACCCATTCGGACGTCGCCGACAGCCCCGACAACCGGGACAGCGGATCGGCGGTGAACGCCATCAGCAGGCCGGTGAGCGAGCACAGCGTGCCGTCGACGCGGAGGCCGAAACGGAGCAGGGAATCGGAGCTGTCGGACAGTGGTCGGGTGTGGAGCCCTGGGTTGATTGCGGTCATGGCGGTCGCTCCTTGCGGTGCCGGTTGGGGGACACCCATGACACTGCTCGAACCGGGCTGCCCGGTCTGCACCAAACGCTGCCGATTACTGCCAGGCACTGCCAACCGCAGGTCAGCGACCCTTGCGGCCTACGTCAGCGTAGAGACCGGGGTACCGCGCAGGTCGGCGGCGATCACCCGGGCCGCCGCGTTCTGCCAGTTGTGCAGCGACCGCTGCGGCACCTCGGTGACGAACCATTGCCACGCCTGCCGGGCCACCGGGTCGAGCCCGGCCGCCGTGGCGTTCTGCGCGTAGGCCCGCACCCCGACGACGTACGGGAAGTACAGCGAGTTGTAGTGCCGCCACTGCTCGGTGGTGCCGAAGTCGCCGCCGTCGCGGGGTTTGAGCGCCGCGATGCGATCGGCCAGCAAATCCTTGAGTTCGTTGGCGCGCTCCAGCGGCTGGTCGGGTGCGCCGCGGCGGGCGAGTCTGTCATCGATGACGGGCAGCGTCGTCAACGGCGAGGCGACGAGCTTGGAGAGGTCGGCGTAGTGGCCGAGTGCGCGCCGGGTGAGGCGGACGAACGTCTCGTCATCGATGTGGTCCAGCGGGTTCGTAGCCCGCAGCGGCAGTGCAGCTTCGGTGCGACGCAGTGCGGCGCGGTCGGCCCGCAGGTCCGGCTCGCGCGCGAAGGCCAGCCGGTCCAGCAGCCCGGACAGCGGGTCGGCCAGGACGTTGATGGCGATGGCCACCGCGAGGCTGGTGAACAACAACACCATCAGCGCCAGATGCTCGCCCGTGACCGCCAGGCCGATCAGCACCTGGCCACCGAACAGCACCGACACCGCCATGCTGCCGACCAGCGAGCGGCGCATCCCCGCGCGCAGGGCCTGCCCTTCGTCGAAGGCGTCCCACCACGCCACCGCGATGCCCAGCAGCAGCACGTCGAAGGCCGCGGACGCCAGTACCAGCCAACTGGGCAACAAGCCCAGCGGAATGAGCAGGATCGCATTGCCGAGCCCGAAGAACAACGTCGCCGCCACCACCGGCGGGACGATCTTGCGCGACGACGCACCACGGCGCAGCCGTCGTACCGCCAGCACGAGCGCACCGAACGCCGACAGCGCGATGGCCCCGACCATGACCCAGTGCCCGGGCCGCAGCGGCGGGTGCACACCCCCGGAAATCCCGGCCCCGACCAGCGCGATGGCCGCCACCGTCGCCACCGCCACGAAACCCCACCGGCTCCGCGCCGAGTCCACGGGCCGGGACAGCTCGAGCAGCACGGTGAGCCAGGCGATGCCGGGCAGCACCGCCAGGTACGCCTCGATGTGACTGAGCGGGCCGGTCGGAGCGTCGCCGGCCAGCCGGATCGCGTCGACTGCGACCACCACGGCGAAGCTGCACAACCCGAACGCAGTCCACGCCAGCATGGGCTTGCGGGGATCCCGCGCGAGCAGGTACAGCCCCAGCCACCAGCTCAGGGCGAAGACCACTGCCGACAGCGCAGCCATGTCTTCAGTTTGGCACGAACGCTATTTGCCGTAGCGGCGGTTGCGCAGCGTGTAGTCACGCAGCGCGCGCAGGAAGTCCACCCGCCGGAAGGCGGGCCAGTGTGCGTCGGTGAACCACATCTCCGAATAGGCGCTCTGCCACAACAGGAATCCGCTGAGCCGCTGCTCCCCCGACGTGCGGATGACGAGGTCGGGGTCGGGCTGGCCCGAGGTGTAGAGATTCTCGGAGATGCCGTCGACGGTCACGGCCTCGATGAGTTCCTCGGCCGTCGCGCCGTTGGCGAGCTCCTTGCTCAGCAGGGTGCGCACGGCGTCGGCGATCTCCTGCCGGCCGCCGTAGCCGACGGCGACGTTGACGTGGAACGACCCGGCACCGGTGCGCGCGGCCGTCGACTCCACGGCGTCGCGCAGCCGCTTGGCCGGCTCCTCGCCGAGCAGCTCCAGGTCGCCGACGGTCCGCACGGTCCAGTGCTTGTCGGGCGCGCAGATCTCTTCGACGACGTCGGTGATGATCTCGATCAGCGGCGCCAGCTCCTGCGGGTCGCGCTGCAGGTTCTCGGTGGAGAGCAGGTAGATCGTCGCCATCTCGATACCGGCCTGCTGGCACCAGCGCAGCACCTCGGCGATCTTGGCCGCCCCCATGAGATAGCCGTAGCTGACGTCGTCGTGACCAGCCTCACGTGCCCAGCGCCGGTTCCCGTCGCACAACACCGCAATGTGGCGTGGCAGTTGCGCTTTCGAGTGCGCAAGCTCCTGACGCAGCCGCAGCTCATAGAGCCGGTACGCCGGTTCCTTGAGACGCGGGGGAATGATGTCCACGAGAAACCAGACTACTGTGGACGCCTGGGTATCCCATGGCTGTTAGTGGAGGAACGTTGTCCGCTCCGAGCGATACAGGTCCGGCCGCCACCGACCCGGCTAACGCACCGTCGAACATGACCAAGCCGTACCGCGCCGCCGCGGTGCTCCGGCAGGCGGATTCACTGCCCGACGTGGTGGTGGAAAGCGTCGTCGAATTCCTCGGCAAGCCGCGCGCCCGCGGCTGGATTCACGTCTATTCGGCGGTGGTCGCGTTCTTTGCCGGTGCCGCACTGGTTTCGGTGTCGTGGGCCATGCAGGGCACGCGCGCCGGTTTGGCGACGTTGCTCTACACCTTCACCATCGTCGCGATGTTCACCGTCAGTGGCACCTATCACCGGGTGAACTGGAAGTCGGAGAAATCGCGCACCTGGATGAAGCGCATGGATCACTCGATGATCTTCATCTTCATCGCCGGCAGTTATACGCCTTTCGCGCTGCTCGCGGTGCGCACCGACGGCTGGCTGTTGTTCTGGATCGTCTGGAGCGGGGCGCTGGCCGGCGTGGCCCTCAAGATGCTGTGGCCGACGGCGCCGCGCTGGCTCGGCGTGCCGCTGTACATCCTGTTGGGCTGGGTCGCGGCCTGGTTCATCGGGCCCATCCTGGAGGGCGCGGGCGTCACGGCGGTCGTGCTGTTGATCGTCGGCGGCGCGCTGTACTCGATCGGCGGCGTGCTCTACGCGCTCAAGTGGCCCAACCCGTGGCCGCGGACGTTCGGGCACCACGAGTTCTTCCACGCCTGCACCGCGGTGGCGGCCATCTGCCACTACATCGCGATGTGGTTCGCCGTCTTTTCCGGGTGATTTGTGCACGATTTTCCGCGCTCAGTGGGTGTCGCAATTTGATTGAGCGTGTCTGGGCGCTTTGACCTGCTGGTTTGCCAGAATGTGTTGGTGGCCAAAGGATACCGCCCTGTTGTGCGTGACCAGGAGTTTCTGTTGCCGCCGAATATGGCGGACTGGCTGCCTGAGGATCATCTGGTGTGGTTCGTGTTGGATGTGGTCGCGGAGTTGGATACCTCGGCGCTGCATGCCGCCCGCCGCACCGGTGGTGTCGGGCGGGCCGGGTATGACCCGGACATGCTGGTGGCGTTGATGATCTACGCCTACGCGACCGGGCAGCGGTCCTCGCGGCGGATCGAACAACTGTGTGGTGATCATGTGGCGTTTCGGGTGCTGTGCGCCCAGGACCCGCCTGATCACAGCACGATCGCCCGGTTCCGCGCCGCCCACGACGGGGTGTTCGTTGACCTGTTCGCGCAGGTGCTGCGGTTGTGCGCCGAAGCCGGGCACGTGCAGGTCGCCACGATCGCCGTCGATGGCACCAAGATCGCCGCGAACGCGTCGAAATCGGCGAACCGGTCCCATGCCTGGGTGCGTGAACAAGCCCGCGCGATCGCGCAGCAGGCCCTCGATGAGGCCACTGCAGTCGATGCCGCCGAGGACGCCGCCGAGGCTGCGGCCGGCGGCCCGAGGCGGCCACCGGCAGCGTTGCGGACGCGGGCGGGGCGGGCGGCGGCGATCAAGAAAGCCATGGCGGAAATCGCCCGGCAGGACGCCGCCCACCAGGCTGCTGATGCCGCTGACCGGCAGGTGCAGGAGGACTACCTGCGGCGGGTCGAGGCCGGCGAGGCGGTGCCGGGCCGGCCACCTGCTGGTATCGACGAAGTCCGGCTGCACCAGGCCCGACTTGTTCGGGAGCAGCAGCGCCTGACCTTGGTGGCCGATGCGCGGGGCGCTGCAGCGACCAGTCAACGCAGCGCGATCCGCCGGGCCATCACCAAGGCCCAGGCCGCACTCGACGGTGCCATCGCGGCACAGGCGGGCGGGAGCGCCGACCGGCGTGGCGCCACAGCACGCGAGCGTGACCGCGATCAGGCCCGCCGCGGCCCAGCCGTTGGGCCATTGGTGAACCTGACCGATCCGCAGGCCCGGATCATGGTCGAGGGCTCCGGTGGCGGGACGGTGCAGGGCTACAACAGTCAGATCGTGTGCTCTGATGACCACTTCATCATCGGGCTGCACGTATCCCAGGACGCTAACGACACCCATTGCTGGACACCGTCTTTGGCCGCTGCTACCGCCCAGGTTGAAGCACTGGGCAAGACGATCGGGGTGGTGTTGGCCGACAACGGGTACTTCACCGACGCCAACCTCGCCAGCACCGGACCGGCACGGCTGATCGCCCCCGGCAAAGGCCGACAGGTGCACCACGACGCCGTACACCATCCTGCCGAAGGCCCGCCCCCGGCAGGCTTGTCACCCGCGGAGAAGATGCGCCACACCCTGCGCGATCCAGAAAACGCCCAGCGCTACAAACGACGTTCGGCGACCGTCGAACCCACCATCGGACGAGTCAAAGACCGAATCGGCTTACGCCGCTTCGCCCGTCGCGGACTCGACGCCGTCACCGCCGAACTGAACCTGGCCGCTGCGGCCCTGAACATCACCCGACTGCACCACGCCACCACCGCCTAACGGAATACGCGGCGCTATGCCATTCCGTCAGAAGTCGGTCACCCGCCCGGCAGCACAAATTGCGACACCCACTCACCGCGGAAAATCGTGCACAAATCGCTCAGAGCTGGGTGACGTTCGCCGGGCCCCAGTACGCCTTCATCGAGGTGATCTTGGCGTCGGCGTCGAAGTTCATGGTGCTGATGATGTCGATGCGCATGGCGCTGTTGACGGTCAGGGTCCAGTAGAACGCGGCCTCGTGGCCGCAGACCCGCAGCGTGTGCAGTTCGTGGGAGTTCTTGGTGCCCGCGATGTTCGAGTAGAAGCCGTGGATCGTCTGGCGGCCGACGTGCACCTCACCGCCGACCGGGTCCTCGATGGCGGCATCGACGGCGTACAGCTCCGCGATCCCGTCGGCGTCGGCGACGTCGACGAGGTCCAGATAGCGGTTGACGTTTTCGGTGATCTGCTCAGCGCTGGGCATGCGCCGCACGCTACACGGCCGCGCCGAGGGCAGCGCCGAGATCCCCCGCCGTCGTCACCGGAAGGTCACACGCCTGGCCACGGCAGACGTACGCGGCGTCCTGGCCGTGCACGCGGCCACGTCCGTCGAGCAGCGTCGACGACCCCTCGGCACCACCGACGACGATGGCGCCACCGGGCGCGAATCTGCGTGCCGCACCGAGCAATTCCGAGTCCGGACCGGTGCAGGCCACCGCGATCTGAATGGGGCCGCGGACGGCCGCTTCCGTGACCGCCAGCCAGTGGCCACCGCCGCGTGGCGAGCGGGCCAGGATGGGGGTTGCCGACGCCAGTGTGGCGGCGGCCGCATCGAGGTACCGCTCGGGTTCGGCGGCCAGGTGCGCGAACGTCAGCAGCGCCTCGGCGACCAACGACGCACCCGACGGCGTCGCCCCGTCGACCGGGTCGGCGGGGCGCACCAGCAGGGCCTCGGCGTCATCCGCGGTGTCGAACCAGCGGCCACCGCGGTCCGGGTCGGCGAAGTGCGTCAGCGCGGTGTCGAGCAGACCGTGCGCGGCCGTCAGCCAGCTGTCATCGCCGGTCACCTGATGCAGCGTCAGCAGGCCCGTCGCGAGCGCCGCGTAGTCCTCCAGGATCCCGACGCTGTCGCCGACGACGCCGCCGAGGCTGGCCCGGCGCAGCCGGCCGTCGACCAGATGCAGATCCAGCAGCCGGCGGGCGCAACCCGTTGCGGCAGCGAGGAATTCGGGCTTGCCGAGTGCGACGGACGCCTCCGCGAGCGCCGTGATGGCGAAGCCGTTCCAGGCGGTGACGATCTTGTCGTCGCGTCCCGGCTGCGGCCGCAGCGCCCTGGCTGCCATCAACTTCGCGCGAACCTGCTCGAAGCGGGCGGCGTCGTCGGGGTCGGTCAGCAGCTGCAGCACCGAGCTGCCGTGCTCGAACGTGCCGGCCTCGGTGACTTCGAAAAGCGCAGCGGCCCAAAGCCCGTCGTCGTTGCCCAGCACCGACACCAGCTCCGCCGGCGTCCACACGTATGTCAGGCCCTCGTGCCCGGCGGTGTCGGCGTCCAGCGACGAGACGAACATGCCGCCGTCGCCGAGGTCGTCGATGATGAACCGCGCCGTCTCGTCGGCCACCTTGCGGGCCAACGGGTTTCCGGTCAACCGTGCCCAGTGGGCGTACACCCGCAACAGCAATCCGTTGTCGTACAACATCTTTTCGAAGTGCGGCACCACCCACGACGCGTCGACGCTGTACCGGGCGAAGCCGCCCGCCAGTTGGTCGTAGATGCCGCCGCGCGCCATCGCGGCACCTGTGCGTTCCACGGCGTCGAGGCCCGAACCGGTGCGTTCATGGTGCCGCAGCAGGGCTTCCAGCAATGCCGACGGCGGGAACTTCGGCGCCCGGCCGAAGCCACCGCGGGCATGGTCCTCGTCGCGCAGCACCGCGGCGACGGCGTGGTCACACAGCTCGGGTGACGGGACCGGGCCACCTGAGGGCAGCGCGGACGACATCTTGCGCAGCTCCGTGGCGATCTGGTCGGATGCCTGCTCGACCTCGTCCCGCCGGTTCTGCCAGGTGTCGGTCACCGCCGAAAGCAGCTGCAGGAAGCTGTCTTTCGGGTAGTACGTGCCGCAGAAGAAGGGCCGGCCGTCGGGCGTCAGGAAGCACGTCATGGGCCAGCCGCCCTGGCCCGTCATCGCGACCGTGGCGTTCATGTAGATGGCGTCGAGGTCGGGACGTTCCTCCCGGTCGACCTTGATGCACACGAAGTTCTCGTTCGTCACCGCAGCCACGTCGTGGTCCTCGAAGGACTGGTGCGCCATCACATGGCACCAGTGGCAGGCGGCATAGCCGATGGACAGCAGGATCGGCACGTCGCGGGCCGCGGCCTCGGCCAGGGCCTCCGGCGTCCACTGCTGCCAGTGCACCGGGTTGTCGGCGTGCTGGCGGAGGTAGGGGCTGGTGGCGGAGCCGAGCGTGTTGGCCATACCTGGAGTCTTACCCGGTTTCTGGCTTTGTAGTGCCGTCGGGGCCGGCGTCACCCGTCGGCGCCTCGTGCGGCACGCCGCCGACGGTGCCGTCGTCGACCGCCTGATCCGGTTCGGGATGCGCGGGGTCGAAGGATTCGGGCAGCTTGCGCAGGTGCCGGTTCATCGACCAGACCAGGGCCACCACGGCGATCAACAGGATCAGCGTGATCACCAGCCCGGCCGGGCTGGCCTTGCCGAAGTCGGGCCCCGTCTGGCGCGGACCTTCGGCCAGCAGGATGGTGAGCGGAACAGAAATCACAGCGATACTCCCGTGAACAGATCGGTCTCGGGCAACGTCACCGGAACCCTGGATCGGGCCAATTCGTACTCCTCGGTCGGCCACAGCCGCTGCTGCCATTCGATGGGCGCGCGGAAGAAGTCACCGTTCGGGTCGATCTGCGTGGCATGCGCCAGCAGCGCGCGGTCCCGCTGCTCGAAGAAGTCGGCACACTCGATGCGGGTCGTCACCCGGTTGGCGAAGGGATCGTGCTCGGGGTCCCAGTGCTGCAGCCACTTCTCGAACGGCCCGACCTCGCCGTGCTTGGCGAACTCGTCCTGCAGCAGCTGCATGCGCCGGCGCAGGAAACCGTGGCCGTAGTACAGCTTCGCGATGCTCCAGGGCTCGCCCTCTTCGGGGAACTGCACATGGTCGGCGGCCGCTTCGTAGGCCGCCATCGACACCTGGTGAGTGCGGATGTGGTCGGGGTGCGGGTAGCCGCCGTTCTCGTCGTACGTGGTGATCACGTGCGGCCGGAACTCGCGGATCACCCGCACCAGCCGGCGGACGGGCTCTTCGATCGGCACCACCGCGAAGCAGCCGTCGGGCAGCGGCGGCAGCGGGTCACCCTCGGGCAGCCCGGAGTCGACGAACCCCAGCCAGTGGTGCTCGACGCCGAGGATCTCGGCGGCCCTGGCCATCTCGTCACGGCGGACCTCATGGATGCGGCCGTGCACCTCGGGCAGGTCCATCGCCGGATTCAGGATGTCGCCGCGCTCGCCGCCGGTCAGGGTCACGACCATGACCCGGGCGCCGTTGGCCGCGTACTTGGCCATGGTGGCCGCACCCTTGCTCGACTCGTCGTCGGGGTGCGCGTGCACCGCCATCAACCGCAGTTCGCTCACGTGTGCCTTACCTACTGTCTCTACTCGGTGGGACAACTCGCTGCAGTCCAACCATGTCGCTGGGTCCTATAGTTCCAGTCCAAGCATTCCGAACCGACCGATGGGGCACCCAAAGTAGCCATGATCGAGCGTCCGACCGCCCGCTACGGGCGCCAGCGCATGTCCAGGCTGACCCGTCGCCGCATCGCGATCGGCCTCACGCTCCTCATCGTCGTCGCTGGTGTGGCGCTCGCGTTCGTCGGTTTCCAGCGTCTGGGGACGTCCCCCGTCAAGGGTGAGTTGAGCACGTACAAACTCATCGACAACGAAACCGTTGCGGTGACCATCTCGGTCACGCGCGAGGACCCGGCCCAACCGGCGGTGTGCATCGTGCGGGCGAGGGCGCTCGACGGCAGCGAAACCGGGCGGCGCGAGATTCTCGTCGTGCCGGCAGAGGCCAAGACGGTCCAGGTGACGGCCGTCGTGAAGTCCACAAAACCGCCGGTCGTCGGCGACGTCTACGGCTGTGGCACCGACGTGCCGTCGTACCTCGTCGCGCCCTGAACACCGGCCGGGTGACCAACCGTCCGGCGAACTCCGAACTGCGAAATCATGACCGTTTGGAGACGCCCAAGTGGTACGCTTGCTCAGTACACGGTTCCGACTGGGGCCGTGTATTGCTGCATTAGCGGGCACCTGCTGGCACCTTCTGGGGGGACCTGGACCTGCCGTCGCGATCGCAGCACCGCCGGCCCCAAGCAACGGGGCAACCCCGGACACACCGCCCGGGCATACACGCACGCTTACAACGACAGGAGAGCAGCAGACATGACCGATACCCAGGTCACCTGGCTCACCGAAGAAGCATTCGAGCGCCTGAAGGCTGAGCTCGATCAGCTGATCGCCAACCGCCCGGTCATCGCTGCCGAGATCAACGACCGCCGCGAAGAGGGCGACCTCCGCGAGAACGGCGGCTACCACGCGGCCCGCGAAGAGCAGGGCCAGCAGGAAGCCCGCATCCGTCAGCTGCAGGAACTGCTCAACAACGCCAAGGTCGGCGAGGCACCGAAGAAGTCCGGTGTGGCGCTGCCCGGCTCGGTCGTGACCGTCTACTACGACGACGACCAGAACGACACCGAGACGTTCCTCATCGCCACCCGTCAGGAAGGCGTCACCGACGGCAAGCTCGAGGTGTACTCCCCCAACTCGCCGCTCGGCCACGCGCTGATCGACGCGAAGGTCGGCGAGGAGCGCAGCTACACGGTGCCCAGCGGCGCCACCGTCAAGGTCACGCTGGTCAAGGCCGAGCCCTATCACGCCTAGACCTGCGACGGCCGGCCCTACTTGTCCGGCCACCAGCTGACATTCATGGCTCAGATCGCCGAAGACCTGTATCTGCTGCTCCTGGACAATTCGTCCGCACAGCCGGGTCTGGATCAACCACGTCGGCACCGGGTGTTGTCCGGTGCCGTCCTGCTGGACCTGGCGCTGGCGTGCCGTATTCGGCCCGCCGCGCCAGGTGACGGCGCACCCGACGGCCACCTGGTGGCCCTCTCCGGCGACGGCACCGTCGACGCGGTGTCCGCGCCGGCACTGGACCTGCTTCGCCAGCGACCGCGGCGGCCTGCCGCCGTGTTGTCCAAACTGCGCAAAGGCACCGAGGACCGTCTCATCGACCAGCTGGAGCGTGCCGGGCAGCTGCGTCGGCAGCCGTTGGGCGGCAACAGGTTCCGGCCGCACTACGCCTTGCCGTTGACGGACCGGGCGCGCGTCGGGCAGGCGCGCGCGGCGCTGCTGTCGGCATTGTTCGACCGCCGACCGCCCGCGCCGGCGACGGCAGCCATCGTCACGCTGCTGCACACCGTCGACGGCCTGGGTTCCCTGATGAGCCTCAACGACCGCGGCTGGCGGTGGGTGCATGCCCGCGCCGGCGACATCGCCAGCGGCCACTGGGTCAACGAATACGAGACCGGCGTCGCCGAGGTGAACCTCGCCGTCACGGCCGCCGCGGTGCGGGGCGCGCTGGTTTAACCCAGCGCCTGCTCCAGGTCCCCGATCAGGTCAGCCACGTCCTCGATGCCGACCGACAGCCGGACCAAGTCGTTCGGCACCTCCAACTGCGAGCCGGCGGTGGATGCGTGCGTCATGGCGCCGGGATGCTCGATCAGCGACTCCACGCCACCGAGCGACTCCGCGAGAATGAAAATCTCTGTGCGCGAGCACAACTCGCGGGCGGCCTGCTCACCGCCGCGCAACCGCACCGACACCATGCCGCCGAAACCGCTCATCTGCTTGGCCGCCACCTCGTAGCCCGGATGACTCGACAGACCCGGGTACAGCACCGTCGCGACGGCCTTGTGGTCATTGAGGAATTCGGCCACCCGCAAGGCGTTTTCGCAGTGCCGCTGCATGCGCAGCGGCAGCGTCTTGAGACCACGGTAGGTCAGGTAGGCGTCGAACGGGCCCGGCACCGCACCGGCGCCGTTCTGCAGGAACGCGAATTTCGCGTCGAGCTCTTCGTCGTTGGTCACCAGCGCGCCGCCGACGACGTCCGAGTGCCCGCCGATGTACTTGGTGGTCGAGTGCAACACGATGTCCGCCCCGAGGGCCAGCGGCTGCTGCAGCGCCGGCGAGGCAAAGGTGTTGTCCACCAACACCTTCACGCCCGATGTGGCGCCGATCTGCACGATGGCCGCGATGTCGGCGATGGACAACAGCGGGTTGGTCGGGGTCTCCACCCAGATCAGCCGGGTCTTCGAGGTGATCGCCGCGCGCACCTCGTCGAGGTTCGACAGCTGCGCCGGCGTGTGCGTGATGCCCCACTGCGTGAAGACCTTGTCGATCAGGCGGAAGGTGCCGCCGTAGGCGTCGTCGGGGATGACGATGTGGTCGCCCGGACGCAGCACGGCGCGCAGCGCGCAGTCGGTGGCCGCCATGCCGGAGCTGAACGCCCGGCCGTAGTGCCCGCCCTCGACCGCGGCCAGCAGTGTCTCCAGCGCCGCCCGGGTCGGGTTGCCCGTGCGGGCGTACTCGAATCCGCCGCGCAGCCCGCCCACGCCGTCCTGCGCGAACGTCGAGCTGGCGTAGATGGGGGTGTTGACGGCACCGGTCTGCGGGTCCGGCCGGAACCCGGCATGAATGGCCCGGGTCGACGGTCCGTAGGCGCGGTAGTGGTCTGCCTGGCTGCGCTGCTCACTCACAGGCGCCAGCCTAGTCGCGGAGCTTGCGCCCTTGGGGGTCGGGAACGTTCCCCATCAGAATCATGATGCCGTCGATCAGCGGCCAGATGGCGCCGATGCCGCAGGTCACCAGTGAGACGACAAGCTGGAGCACGCCGATGGTCGTGTAGCCCAGATAAAATCGCCCGACGCCGAAGGTGCCCAACAGGATCTGCAGCAGGCCGGCCGTCACCTTGGACTTGTCCGACAACGGCAGCCCCGTCAGGGGATCACGGCCCCAGGGCGCGGACGGGTCGGCCGCGAACTGCGGCGCGTAGCCGTAGCCCGGCGGCGGCGGGTAACCCGGCGGCGGCGGGTAACCCGGCTGCTGCGGGTACCCGGGCGGCGGGTAACCAGGCTGTTGGAAACCGGGCTGCTGTGGGTACCCCGGGTATTCGTGGCCGCTGAACGGCGGCTCGCCCGGCTGTTGCGGACCGGACCCGTCTGCGGGCTGGTATGGATTCGTCATTGGTCAGGTCCCGTCTAGTAGGTGGTGGTGCCGCTGCTGCCCACGATGAGCGCGATCAGGCCGAAATAGAAGATTGCGATCAGCGCGAAGAGCGCCAGCCCGATGTAGCCGACGATCAAACCCGCGAGAGCCATGCCCTCGCCCTCCTCGCCGCTCTGCTTGATCTGCGACTTGGCGAGGTGCCCGAAGATCACCCCGAGGATCGAGGTGGCCGCACACGTCGCCAAGCCCAGCAGTGAACAGACCAACGACGCGATGGCCAGGCCGTTCGTCTTCGGCACCGGCGCATAACCCATCGGCATCATGCCGGGCATCGGCGGCATACCCGGATATCCCTGGGCCACAGGCGGATACGGCGCGACCGGCGGCGGGTAGCCCGGACCCGGGAAACCGGTGACCGGCGGCGGAAACGGCTCGGGCGCCGGCATCGACGGGTACGGCTCCGTGCCGTAGGCCGGGAGCGGCGGCATACCGTAGGCCGGGGTCGAAGCCTCCGGCTCGCCCGCACCCTGGTTCTGTTCCTGCTCAGTCATCGTCCACCCCGTCTGTCCCTGAGCGACCAGCGTAGCCGGGGTCTGCTCTCGCTTTACGCCGAACTCCCGGTGTAGAACTGCACCATGACAGCCTCGATCGACAATCTGCTCGGCACCGACGACCTGTTGAGCGCCGAGGACATCGAATTGCGCACCATGGTGCGCCAGTTCGGCGAGCAACGGCTGCGTCCCTACATCGCCGAGTGGTTCGAGAACGGTTCGGTTCCGGTACGCGAGATCGCCACCGAGGTGGGCAAGCTTGGCCTGCTCGGCATGCACCTCACCGGGTACGGCTGCAGCGGGTCGACGGCGACGGCCTACGGGCTGGTGTGCCAGGAGCTGGAGGCCGTGGACAGCGGCATCCGGTCACTGGTGTCGGTGCAGGGCTCGCTGGCGATGTTCGCGATCCATCACTGGGGCAGCGAGGAACAGCGCGAGCAGTGGCTGCCGGGCATGGCCGCGGGCGATCTGATCGGCTGCTTCGGTCTCACCGAACCGGACTTCGGCTCCAACCCCGGCGGCATGCGCACCACCGCCCGACGGGACGGCGACGACTGGGTCCTCAACGGCTCGAAGATGTGGATCACCAACGCCTCGGTCGCCGATGTCGCGGTGGTGTGGGCGCGCGCCGAGGAAGGTGTGCTGGGATTCGCGGTGCCCACGGACACACCGGGTTTCAGCGCCCGGGAGATGACGCGCAAGATGTCGCTGCGGGCCTCGGTCACCTCCGAATTCAGCCTCGACGACGTCCGGCTCCCCGAGTCCGCGCGGCTGCCCGGCGCGCGCGGCCTGTCCGGCCCGCTGAGCTGTTTGTCGGAGGCGCGGTTCGGCATCGTGTTCGGCGCGGTGGGCGCGGCGCGCGACTGTCTGCAGGCGACGCTGGACTACGTCGGCACGCGCACGGTTTTCGACAAGACGCTCGCGGAATACCAACTGACGCAGGCCAAGATCGCCGACATGGCCGTCGAACTCGGCAAGGCGCAGCTGCTCGCCCTGCAGCTCGGCCGGCTCAAGGACGCCGGGAAGATCCAGCCCGAGCAGGTCAGCGTCGGCAAGCTGAACAACGTCCGCGAGGCCATCAAGATCGCCCGGCAGTGCCGAACCCTGTTGGGCGCCAACGGCATCACCCTGGAGTACCCGGTGATCCGGCACGCCAACAACCTGGAGTCGGTGCTGACCTACGAGGGCACGTCCGAGGTACACCAGCTGGTGATCGGGCAGGCGCTGACCGGGGTCAGTGCGTTCCGCTGACGGGGGTGCGCGTGCGCGGCGGCGTCACGCAGACGGTCTCCATCACCATGTCGGCGAACGTCTGTCGCTTGGCGTCCCACAGCGGCCACAGATAGCCGACGATCGACAGGTCGGCCAGGTGTACCGCCTGCCGGAGCAGTGAACGCCCGAAACCTATTGGCGTGCCTGAGGTTTGACCGACGACCCGGACGCGCAGGGCCGTCTTGCCGAGGCTGGCGCCGGTGCGTCCCTGGCGGTAGCCGAAGTTCCAGACCAGATAACCGACCATGAGCGCCCAGGTGACAACCAGGCTGACGTAGCCCAGCGTCGAGTAGCCGTCACCGCATTGGGCGCCGCCGTCGAACGCGGAAGTATCGGTGTCGCACAGCCGGTCTCGCGTGAACCACACCAGTGCCGCACCGGCCGCGGTGAGTACCAGCAGAGGCAGCAGGTCGATGACCGCGGCAGCGGCCCGCCGCCACCACGGGGCGTACGCCATCATCGCGTCGACACGCAGACGGTCGACATGATCTTGTCGGCCAGGGTCTGCCGCTTGGCGTCCCACAGCGGGAACAGGTAACCGGCGAACACCGGGACGGCGTCGACGACGTGCGCCAGCTGCCGCACCACCGAGCGACCGAAACCGACGGGCTCCCCCGTCTTTTCGTCGATCACCTGGAAATGCAACACCCGCTTACCCAGGCTGGCGCCCGTGGTGCCCTGCAGATACCCGTGATTCCACACCATGAACAACACGGCGACGACGAGTCCGGCCAGCCAGATCAGCACACCGGCGACAGAGTTCCCGGTGGCGCAGTACGGGCCGATGCTGTAGTCCGCTTGGTCGGCAAGGCATTTCGTCACGCGCTGGGAGCGCTCGACCAGGCCGCCGACGATGATGACGAACAGCGGCGGGACCCGGTCGATCAGGCTGGCCACCACGCGGGCCCACCAGGGTGTGTAGTTCAAGTCGTCCTGTCTCATGGGGTGCTGCCGTCATGCCTGTTCGGGGGCCGCGACCGGCGTCCCCCGAACAGGCCACGGCGTTACGGCGTCAGCGGGGCGACCTGACCACCGCTGAGGCGACGGTAGGTGTACACCAGCATCAGCGAGGCGACCGGACCGGAGACCAGGACACCGACGCCGCAGGCGAGGATGCCGGCCGCGGCGATCAAGCCGGCCACCAGCCAGACCAGGATCACCTGTCCGACATTGGCTTTCACGATCTCGATGCTGGCCTTCAGCGAATCGATCGGCGACAGGTTGCGATCAACCAGGATCGGGTGCGCGAATATCGCGAACAGCGCGACGATCAGACCGGGGATAACGCACAACACGTACCCGATACCGACGAGCACACCGACGATGAGCGTCAGGACGATCATCGGCCCGATGTAGCGCGGCTTGAAGAACGACCCGATGGTGGTCGGCTGCCCGTCGGCGATGCCGAGCAGGCCGACGTACTGGGCCGACGAGATGGCCGCCGCGACCACCAGCAACACGAGGTAACCGAGCACCAGGATGGCGATGCTGGCCGGTCCCAGTGAGGTGACGTTGTACGAGTAGCTGAAGCCGGCGTCGTCCGCCGAGTAGCTCGAAACGGAAGTGTCAGCCAATCCCAGTGCACTGAACTGCACGATGCTGGCGATGACACCGACGATGAGGCCGTAGACCAACACCGACACGATCAGCGGCGCCGGGTTCTTGGTGAACTTGTTCCACGCCCACGACAGCGCGTCGCCGACGCTGAACGGGGCGGCACCGCCCGGCGCACCGTACTGGTAGCCGGCCGGCGGGTATGCCCCTGGCGGCGGCGGCGCGAAGCCACCCTGCGGCGGCGGGGGCGGCGGGTAGGCACCACCCGGCGGCGGGGGCGGCGGGGCGTATCCACCTTGCCCCGGAGGAGGCGGGTAGCCGCCCTGCGGCGGGGGCGGGAATCCTCCGCCCGGAGGCGGCGGGTAGCCGCCCTGCGGCGGGGGCGGGTAGCCACCCTGCGGTGCCTGCGGAATGTATTCCGTCGGAGCGCCTCCCGGAGGTGGCGGCGGCGGGAACCCACCCGGCGGTGGCTGCGGAATGTACTCCGTCGGCTTATTGGCGTCCGGCGGAGTGCCGTCCGTCGGTTGGTCCGTCATCTTTCGTCCCTCCGAGCGATGTGGATGTGGCGTTTCTGATTACAAACGTGAACTACACGTACAACGAAATGAACGGCGCTATCGGCACATTGCGAATAACAAACCAAATGCACATTACCGTCAAAACGGCCGGAGCGGCCCAGCCCCGATGCTGCCAACTGGTGATTTTTCGGCCCACAACACGGCCGTACGTCCAGGCGCCATAGGACCAGACGAGTAATACCAATGCGACCAGGCCAACCGCGTTGAAATGCAACGCAGCCGAAAAGTCGCCGTGCATCAGCGAATACAGCATTCGCATGCTGCCGCAGCCCGGGCAATCGATACCCAGCAGCGCCTTGGTGGGGCAGACCGGCATCGGGCCACCCGGCACTGTCGGATTGCTCAGCCAAATCGCGCAGCACACCACGCCGGCGCCTGCCGCAACACCGAGCGGCCCAAGGAGCGGACTAACCGCCTTGGGCCGCTGGAGGTGTTGCATTTGGGGTGCGACCTATCCCGAATAGGACGACGTCGAGAAGGAGAACGCGCCGAGCACAACCACGAAGATGATGTAAAGCACGGCCACGACAGCGCCGGCGATGGCGCCCCACATGGCCCACTTCTTGGCGTCATCGGCGGCGGCCTGTGCCAGATCGGGCCGGCCCTGCGCCCACAGTCCGGATACCTGCGTCGCCTTGACGATCGATACGATGCCGAAGGGCAGGCAGCAGAAGATGGTGACGAGGATGCCCCACACCAGATTGTTGTCCGGCGGCCCGCCGGCGCCGGGATATCCACCGACCGGCTGGTAACCGCCGGGCGGGGGCGGCGGGAAATTGCCCGGGGGCGGCGGCGGGAAATTCCCGGGCGGCGGTGGCGGGTACTCGGTCATTGCGGCCTTTCCAAAGGTGAACAGCGAGAAGCGAGCGGTCTCGCCCTACCGGAGAAGATAAGTCAATCTCCCCCCAATTACGCGGCTATTTGCGCGAGCCGCCCTGCGTCAGGAACCCGAGCAGATCGTGCCGGGTCAGCACGCCGACGGGCTTGCCGTCGTCGACGACCATCACGGCGTCGACCTCGCGCAATTCCTTCGCCGCCGCGGACGCCAGCTCGCCGGCGCCGATCAGCGGCAGCGGCGGGCTCATGTGCTGCGCCACCGCGTCGGCCAGTTTTGCCCGGCCCTCGAAAACCGCTGAGAGCAGCTCACGTTCGGACACACTGCCCGCGACCTCACCGGCCATCACCGGCGGCTCGGCCCCGACGACCGGCATCTGCGAGACGCCGTACTCTCGCAGGATGCTGATGGCGTCACGCACCGTCTCCGATGGGTGGGTGTGGACCAGATCCGGCAGCCCGCCGGACTTGCCGCGCAAGACGTCACCGACGGTGTGCTCCTCCGGAGTGCCGTCCAACCGGCTGCGCAGGAAGCCGTACGACGACATCCACTCGTCATTGAAAATCTTTGACAGATAACCTCTTCCGCCGTCCGGCAGCAGGACGACGACGACGGCGTCCGGGCCCTCGCGCTCGGCCACCTTGATCGCCGCGACCGCGGCCATGCCGCACGAACCGCCGACCAGCAGGGCCTCTTCGCGCGCCAGGCGCCGGGTCATGTCGAACGAGTCGGCGTCGGAGACGGCGATGATCTCGTCGGGGATGCTCGGGTCGTAGGCCGACGGCCAGAAGTCCTCACCGACGCCCTCGACCAGGTATGGCCGACCGGTGCCGCCGGAGTACACCGAGCCCTCGGGGTCGACGCCGACGATCTTCACCCGGCCGCCCGAGACCTCCTTGAGGTAGCGGCCGGTGCCGGTGATCGTGCCGCCGGTACCGACGCCCGCCACGAAATGCGTGATCTTGCCGTCGGTGTCGGCCCAGATCTCCGGGCCGGTGGTCTCGTAGTGGCTGGCCGGGCCATTCGGGTTCGAGTACTGGTCCGGCTTCCAGGCGCCGTCGATCTCGGTGACCAGCCGGTTGGAGACGCTGTAGTAGCTGTCGGGATGGTCGGGGGCCACGGCCGTCGGGCAGACGACGACGTCGGCGCCGTACGCGCGCAACACGTTCTGCTTGTCTTCGCTGACCTTGTCCGGGCAGACGAAGATGCACTTGTAGCCGCGCTGCTGCGCCACGATGGCGAGCCCGACGCCGGTGTTGCCGGACGTGGGCTCGACGATGGTCCCGCCTGGCTTGAGCAGTCCGGCCTCTTCGGCGGCGTCGATCATCTTGACCGCGATGCGGTCCTTGGCGCTGCCGCCGGGGTTGAGGTATTCGATCTTGGCGGCCACCACCCCCGACCCCGCTGGAACAACCGAGTTCAGTTGGACCAGAGGCGTATTGCCGATGAGCTCACTGACGTGCCGGGCGATGCGCATGGGTACATGTTGTCAGGCCGCACCCCGGTTGCGCATGCGGGATTACCAGGTTGCCTCGCGGATGTACTCGCCGATCTGCTTCAGCGAGCGGTCGGCTTCCTTGACCAGCGGGGCAGCGAGTTGGAAGACGTGCATCTGGCCGGGCCAGACGTGTACCTCGACCGGCACGCCGCTGGCGGCCAGCATGTGCGCGGCCTTGCGGGCATCGTTGAGCAGCACCTCGGAACCGGACACGTGGATCAGGGTCCGCGGCAGGCCGGGCTCGATGTGGTCGAGCGGCTCGTACACCTCTTCGGGCTTCCCGTCGACGATGTGGCGCGATGCCGCGTGCTCGATGAGCTCGATCAGCGCGTCGAAGGCGTGCGCCGGGAACATGGCGTCGGACTTCATGTTCGGGTGCTGGGCCCGGCTCTCGTTGTCGATCTCGAACAGCGGCGACATCGTCGTCACCGCCGCCGGCAGCTCGCCTTCCTCCTGCAGCTTCTCGGCCAGCGCGAGCGACAGATAGCCGCCCGCCGAGTCTCCGGCCAGCACGATCTGATCCGGCTCGTAGCCCTTCAGGCGCAGCCACCGGTAGGCGTCGTGGCAGTCCTCGAGGGCCTCGCCGATCGAGTGCTTCGGAATCATCCGGTAGTCGACGACCAGGACAGGGGCGTCGGCGTACTTCGACAACGCGCCGACCACGCGGCCATGGGTGTGCACTCCGCAGGTCAGGAACGCCCCGCCGTGCATGTAGAGGATGACGCTGCGGCGGCCGTCGGCGGGCAGCACGCCCTTGGCGCGGACCAGGTGCGCCGTACAGTTCGGCAAACCGATCGTGGCGCGGACGGTGCCCGGCTCAGGCCGCATGATCCGAGCGACGAAGTCCACCATTCCCCACGGCCAGGGGGCCTTGGGGGCGTAGCTGCCGATGGTCAGAGTTGACTTGATGGCGAGTGTCGCGGCTACCGACATCAGGCGCCCGGCGAGGCTGGGACCGTCCTCGACGATCTCTACCGGTGCGCCGTCGCTGACCGGATAGCGGCGTGGTTTCCGCCCCTTAGCAGCACTTATAGCAACACTATGGGTTCTGACAACCCTGCTCGGTGCGGTCATCGCCACCACTCCTACGCCTTTGTAGTTCCGGTGCACTTCGTTATTTATGTCACTTAATAGGCAACCCGCGTAACTTAGCTTGCCACCGCTACATAGATCAACAATCAAAGTCGCCAAATTGATGCCCCAGTCGATATGACTACGTGATCGGGCCGCCCGCGGTTCATCGACCTGCGAATCTCCGCAACCGACCTAGACTGAACGCCGTGGGCAGACGTGCACCGCGCCGGAAGACCATCGCTCTGGCGACCGCAGCCACCATCGCCTCGACAGGGTCGTTCTACGTCGGGGCCCGAAACCTCCTGAGCGGCCAGGCCGCCAAGGCACGCCGGGTCATCCCCAAGTCATGGGAAGTCCCGCCCCGCGCCGACGGCGTCTACAGCCCCGGGGGCGGACCCGTCGAGAAATGGCAGCGCGGCGTACCGTTCGACCTGCACCTGATGATCTTCGGTGACTCCACCGCCACCGGATACGGCTGCCGCCTCGCCGACGAGGTGCCCGGCGTCCTGCTCGCCCGCGGGCTGGCACAGCAGTCCGGCAAGCGAATCCGGTTGTCCACCAAGGCCATCGTCGGGGCCACGTCCAAGGGCCTGTCCGGTCAGATCGATGCCATGTTCGTCGCCGGTCCGCCGCCCGATGCCGCGGTCATCATGATCGGCGCCAACGACATCACCGCCGTCAACGGCATCGGGCAGTCGGCCCGCCGCCTCGGCAACGCGGTGCAGCGCCTGTGCGCCAGCGGCGCCGTCGTCGTCGTCGGCACGTGTCCGGACTTCGGCGCCATCGCGGCCATTCCGCAGCCGCTGCGCTTCGTCGCCCGCAACCGGGGCCTGCGGCTGGCCCGCGCCCAGGCCGGGCAGGTGCGGTCGAACGGCGGCGTGCCGGTACCGTTCTCGGACCTGCTGGCGCCCGATTTCCTCAAGGCGCCCGAGGTGCTCTTCTCCCCGGACATGTTCCATCCGTCGGCCGCCGGGTACTCCCTGGCCGCCCAGCAGCTGCTGCCGGCCCTCTGTGAAGCGTTGGGCGAGTGGACAACTGAGTCTCCGCCCGCATCCGCGCTGGTCTCGCGGACCGCGGACGTGACGAGCCTGCTGGCCCGCCTGGCCGGCATGGCGCGCCTGTGGCGGCGCACGACAGGCGTACCCGCGCCGATCGTCGCTCCTGTCACGGGATAAATTCGCCAGGAAGCTATTTTTGGATCCTTAGGAGCCCGTCATGCCCGAAGCCGTCATCGTCTCCACCGCCCGCTCCCCCATCGGCCGTGCCGTCAAGGGCTCGTTGGCCACCATGCGGCCCGACGACCTGGCCGCCCAGATGGTGCGCGCCGCGCTGGACAAGGTGCCCGCGCTCGACCCGCGCGATGTCGCCGACCTGATGATCGGTTGCGGACAGCCCGGTGGTGAGGCCGCCTACAACATCGGCCGCGCCGTGGCCGTCGAGCTCGGCTACGACTTCATGCCGGGCACCACCGTCAACCGCTACTGCTCGTCGTCGCTGCAGACCACCCGCATGGCGTTCCACGCCATCAAGGCCGGCGAGGGCGACGTGTTCATCTCGGCCGGTGTCGAGACCGTGTCCCGCTTCGGCGTCGGCGCTGCCGACGGCGCCCCGAACAGCAAGAACTCGCTGTTCGACGAGGCCCAGGCCCGCACCCTGAAGCAGGCCGAAGGCGCCACCGAGTGGCACGACCCCCGCGAGGACGGCGTCCTGCCCGACGTCTACATCGCCATGGGCCAGACCGCCGAGAACGTCGTCCTGCACACCGGCATCAGCCGTGAGGACCAGGACCACTGGGGCGTCCGCTCGCAGAACAAGGCCGAGGAAGCCATCAACGCCGGCTTCTTCGAGCGCGAGATCGTCCCCGTCACCCTGCCCGACGGCACCATCGTCTCCAAGGATGACGGCCCGCGCGCCGGCACCACCTACGAGAAGATCAGCCAGCTGCAGCCGGTGTTCCGCCCGAACGGCACCATCACCGCCGGTAACGCCTGCCCGCTGAACGACGGCGCTGCCGCCCTCGTGATCATGAGCGACGAGAAGGCCAAGGCCCTCGGCCTGACCCCGCTCGCGCGCATCGTCTCGACCGGTGTGTCGGGTCTGTCGCCGGAGATCATGGGCCTGGGCCCGATCGAGGCCGTCAAGCAGGCCCTCGGCCGCGCCAACATGGCCATCGGTGACGTCGACCTCTACGAGATCAACGAGGCCTTCGCCGTGCAGGTGCTGGGCTCGGCCCGTGCCCTGGGCATGGACGAGGACCGCCTGAACGTGTCCGGTGGCGCCATCGCCCTCGGCCACCCGTTCGGTATGACCGGCGCCCGCATCACCGCGACGCTGATCAACAACCTGCAGACCCACGACAAGCAGTTCGGCATCGAGACCATGTGTGTCGGTGGAGGCCAGGGTATGGCCATGATCATCGAGCGGCTTTCGTAAGTCTCTGGAGCAGTCTCTGAAGCGGCGTCCCGCCGCTATGCGTTGACCCTCATATGGGGGTAACCCTGTCAAGTGGCAGGGCGAAGCGGCGGCCGTAACCGTCGTTAGGGCCGCCGCTTCGTTGTTGCCAGCACGCACCCGTTCGGTTGGTGCGGCGTGTCGATGGTGTGGGTCGACGCGAGGGGGTCAAGTCTCATATGCGCGGGTTGGTTACCGCAGGACGGGACTTTCGGCAGAAGTGGACGCAAGTCTGAAAAGTACGAGCGTCAACCACAATTGCATAGCAATCATGTTGCGCAGCAATATGATTGGCTCAACAGGGTCATCGCGTGTCACTGGTGTCTTTCGCGTGCCGTGCACCATGATCGGGTGCGTGCTGGACGTGTTATCCGGCGATGGGCTTTAGTCGAGCACCGCCAGCGACCAGCACCAGGCGGCCAGCTCCCGGGCCACCGCTGCGTTGGCGATCACCGGCCGCTTCTTACGCTGATCGAAGCCCATCCACCGCTTGTGCAACCGCTGGTTGCCTTCGTGGCCCCGCGCCCGCGCCGCCGGGCTGGCCGCATCCCAGCGCCGACGCAACGTCACCCCGGGCCGGTAGGGCTTGCGGTGCTGCCAGGCCGCCTCGATCAGCAGCCGGCGCACATGGGTGTTGCCGGTGCGGGTGATCCCGCCCTGGCTGCGGCTGGCGCCTGAGGAGTATTCGGTGGGCACCAGGCCCAGGTAGTTGCCGATCGACCGGCCCGTCAAGCGGTGCCAGTCCCCGATCTCGGTGGCCATCCCGAATGCGGTCAGCGTGGAGATGCCCCGCAGGCATCCGAGCCGGGTGATCACCGGGGTGAACTCACAATCGGCGGCCATCGCCGCGATCGCGTCATCGAAGCGGTCCCGGCGGGCGGCGGCCACCAGCACCGCGTCGAACGCCTCATCGAAGGTGGTCTGCAGCGCCGGACGATCGAAGTGCTGTTGCCGAAGCCATATCCGGTGGTCACCGGTCCACGGGTGTCCGCCGTAATAGACGATGCCGCGGCGCAGCAACAGGTGCGTCAACCGGTGCTGGGCGGCCATCAAATCCCCACGACAGTCATCGCGGGCCCGCACCAGATCCCGGGCCGCTTCCTGACCCAGGCTCGGGACCGTCACCTCGACAATCTCGCCCAGATGCAGCAACCGGGCCAGATGACGGGCATCACGGGCATCGGTTTTGACCCGATCCCCGCTGGGGCGCACCAACTTTGACGGTGCCGCGACCACACACTCCACGCCGGCCGCGAGAAGAAACCGGGCCAGGGCATACCCGGTCGGGCCGGCCTCGTACACCACCTTCACCGGGCCCGGCAACGAAGCTATCCAGGCGGCGACCTCCCCGGGATCAGGGGTCAACCGCCGCTCACACAACTCACCGGTCTCGCTATCGAATCCACACCCGAACACCGATCGTGCGTGCACATCCAAACCAACACTCGTACGCTGACGTAACACTGGGGCCTCCCACATGGTTGTGGCTCTGCCGACCAGGACCACCCTGTCGGTAACCCACGTTCACATGCGAGCGAGGCCCCAGTCCCCCATACCGTCTGTACTCAGGGCGCATTTGTTCGAGTGGAATGCGCCCCAGGTACAGGGTCAACGTGTTTCTGGGGTTGGCTCTGCGCGGGCGGCGCAAAGTCGCAAGTGGCGTAGGCCCTCACCGCAGGGTCAACCAGCCCCACCGTTGACTCTGCGGTAGCGGCGCAAAGTTGCAAGGCGGTTTCAAGGGATCGATGCAACACCCCTTTTCTGACTGAGGAGTGTTGTGGGTTCCAAGCTTGTGTTGCGGTCGCGGATGCCGGCGTTTTGGGCGTTCATCCGGCAGGGCATAACTGCTGGTGATGCCGGGCAGGCTGCAGGGGTGTCGGCCACGACGGGGCAGCGGTGGTTCCGTGATGCTGGCGGAGTGAAACCGCGTGCACATCAGCCGAAGACATCAGGGTCCCGGCCCCGCCTGACCCTCGAGGAACGCATCGAGATCCAGGCCGGGGTGCATGCCGGGGAGTCGATTCGGTCCATCGGGGGACGTCTGGGCCGGGCACCGTCGACGATCAAACGCGAGATCGACAACAACAGCGAGCTGCGTAACCGCTACACCGGATGCAAATCGGGATACCGGCGCAAGCACGCGTTCGGGGCCCGTCAAAGCGGCCGCAGCGCCACGGTGACCTACCGGGCTATGAGTGCTCATGACCGCAGCGCCGAGTCCGCCCGACGCCCCAAGCCACGCCGGTTGGCCCTCGATGACAGGCTGCGCGAGCAGGTGCAGACTCGGTTGCAGCTGCGGCACAGCCCGTGGCAGATCGCTCGCCGGCTGCGCGAGGATTTTCCCGACGATCCGGAGATGTGGGTGTCACACGAGGCCATCTACCAGGCCCTTTACGTGCAAGGACGAGGCTCGCTGCGCCGAGAGTTGGCCCAGTGTCTGCGCACCGGACGAGCGATGCGACGTTCCCAGCGCAACAGCGAGGAACGCCGCGGCCGGATCCCGGACAAGGTCATGATCAGCGACCGTCCCGCCGAGTTCGCCGACCGCGCGGTCCCGGGCAGCTGGGAAGGCGACCTGATCATCGGCACCGTCGCGTCGGGGTCGGCGATCGGCACCCTGGTCGAGCGCACCACCCGCTTTGTGATGCTGCTGCACCTGCCCAATGGGCACGGCGCACTCGCCGTGCAGGAAGCCATCATCGCCAAAATGGCTGAGCTGCCCGAACATCTGTGTCGGGCGTTGACCTGGGATCAGGGCATGGAGATGGCCAACCACGCCCAGATCGCTGAGGCCACCGGGTTGAAGATCTATTTCTGCGACCCGCATTCGCCCTGGCAGCGTGGCACCAACGAGAACACCAACGGACTTCTGCGCCAGTACTTTCCCAAAGGCACCGACCTCTCACTGCACGGCCCCGGAATCCTCGACAACGTCGCCGCTGAACTCAACGGCCGCCCCCGCCAAACCCTGAACTGGCGCACACCAGCAGAAGCACTCGAGGCACTACTGTCGAACCCGCCAACTGTTGCATCGATCTCTTGAAACCGCCCAAGTGGCGTAGACCCTCACCGCAGACTCAACGTCACCACCGTTGACTCTGCGGTAGCGGCGCAAAGTCGCAAGTGGCGTAGACCCTCACCGCAGGGTCAACCAGCCCCACCGTTGACTCTGCGGCAGCGGCGCAAAGTCGCGAGAAGCGCGGGCCCTCAGCGCAGACTCAACCAGTCCCACCGTTGACCCTGCGCCAGCGGCGCAAAGTCGCGAGAAGCGTGGACCCTCACCGCAGGGTCAACCAGCCCCACCGTTGACTCTGCGGCAGCGGCGCAAAGTCGCAAGTGGCGTAGGCCCTCACCGCAGGCTGAATGCCGCGGGATGTCGCCGGCGCACCGCAAGGTCCCAGGCGCGGTTCACTCGTGCCAACACGTCGGGCTTCCGGTGGCCCGCCGCGACCCGAACAACCGTCCACCCGATTCCGGCGATGTACTCACTGCGCACGATGTCATAGCCGAGCTGATCTGCATGCTGTTCCCCGTCGTATTCCACCGCGAGCATCAGGTCCTCCCACCCCATATCGAGGAAGTACTTGGGACTGCCATCGGGCCCGGGGACAGGAATCTGCGTCTGTGGCCGTGGGAAATCCTCGGCGATCAGCATCAGTCGGATCCTTGTTTCCTGGGGAGATTGCCCGCCCGGGTCGCAGAGGTCCAAGGCTCGTTCCAGTTGACGAAGCCCCCGGCAGTGTCGATGTTCGCCGGCCAGCGCCAAGACTTCGTCGGTGACGAATCCCGTTGCCACGCAGAGCGCGTCGAGCCGCGCGACGGCATCATTGAGCCGCCCGCGGCGTCCGAGGTCGAATGCCGCACGTGCCGGGGTGGTGACCGGCAATCCGTCGACGGCGTGGACCTCATCGGCAAAAATCAGGTCGTCGCGAGTGACGACTCCGCGCGGCGATCGGGCATTCGGCCAGATCAGCTCGATCGCGGCGTCGTCCGGAATCCACTTCGCGCCCAGCAGGCTTGATGCAGTCGAGCCCGCGATCACCGCTTCACGCTGCGACCACAACCACGCGGCGGCAGCGCGTTGCTGCAAAGACGGATCAATCCGCTTGTCCAAGTACACGTTCGGCATGATCGCGCGGTAATACCGGCGCAGTTCGTAACGGTTGAGGGCGCCCGCTTGCAGGGCCTCGCTGCCGATGAACGGCTGGTTGTCGATGTCCATAGCGGCAACCGTGCAGGCGTCGTCCGACACAATTTGCGGCGCAATCAGCCAGCCGAGCCTCGCTTGTGGACGAATCGCGCACTGTGCACAACGCTCCTGCCGTTCGTCCTGCGGCAGCGGCGCAAAAGTGCGAGTAGCCGAGGCCATCAGCACAGACTCAACCAGCACACACCACTGACCCTGCCGCAGCGGCGCAAAAGCGCGAGAAACCCGCGCCCACACCGCAGGGTCAACGGGCCGGGGGACCACGACTGCGCCGACCTCGCACAGCCCAAATCGAACCCGACCCCATAGACTCAGCCCCCAATGATCACCATCGGAACCCCACTGTCGCCGAACGCGACCAGGGTCATGCTGCTCGGCTCCGGCGAACTCGGTCGCGAAGTGCTGATCGCGTTGCAGCGTCTGGGCGTCGAGACCATTGCCGTCGACCGCTACGAGAACGCGCCGGGCCAGCAGGTGGCCCATCACGCGCGGACCATCTCGATGACCGATCCCGACCAGTTGAAGGCGCTGATCGCGGCCGAGAAACCGGACCTCGTGGTGCCGGAGATCGAGGCCATCGCCACGCCGGCGCTGCAGGAACTCGAGGAAGCCGGTGTCGTGCGGGTGATCCCGACCGCACGGGCCGCCCGCCTGACCATGGACCGCGAGGGCATCCGGCGGCTGGCCGCCGAGGAGCTCGGGGTGCCGACGAGCCCGTACCAGTTCTGCGATTCGCTCGAGGAGCTCCAAGCCGCCATTGACGGCGGCATCGGCTACCCCTGCGTGGTGAAGCCCGTCATGAGCAGTTCGGGCAAGGGCCAGAGCAAGCTCGACGGCCCGGACGACGTCGCGAAGGCCTGGGACTACGCCATGGGCGGGGCCCGCGTCACCAACACCCGGATCATCGTCGAGGGCTTCGTCGACTTCGATTACGAGATCACGCTGTTGACCGTCCGGGCGCGCGGGACGGATGACGAGGTCGAGACGCAGTTCTGCGAACCGATCGGGCATCGGCAGGTCGCCGGCGACTATGTGGAGAGCTGGCAGCCGCACCCGATGTCGGCCGCCGCCCTGGCGAACGCCCAGCAGATCGCGCACACGGTCACCGAAAACCTTGGTGGGCAGGGCGTTTTCGGCGTCGAGTTGTTCGTCAAGGGCGACCAGGTGTGGTTCAGCGAGGTGAGTCCGCGGCCGCACGACACCGGTATGACGACGATGATCACGCAGTGGCAGAACGAGTTCGAGCTCCATGCCCGCGCGATCCTCGGCCTGCCGGTCGACACGTCGCTGAAGGCCCCGGGCGCCAGTGCGGTGATCTACGGCGGTGTCGAGGCCGAGGGCATCGTCTTCGACGGTGTCGACGAGGCCCTGCAGGTGCCGGGCACCGACATTCGGCTGTTCGGCAAGCCGGAGAGTTTCCGCACCCGCCGCATGGGCGTGGCCCTGGCGCGGGCCGCGGACATCGACACCGCGCGCCGCAACGCCGCCGAAGCTGCCGGCCGGGTCAAGCCGCGCGCAGTCTGAGCACCACACGAAGAAGGGGCGCCCGCCGAAGCGGACGCCCCTTCTCTGTCAACGGAGCTAGTCGTTGTTGAAGTAACTCAGCAGTCGCAGGATTTCCACGTACAGCCAGACCAGGGTGACGGTCAGGCCGAGCGCGACGCCCCACGCCGCCTTCGCCGGCGCACCTGCGCGGATCATCTGGTCGGCCGCGTCGAAGTCGATCAGGAAGCTGAACGCCGCCAGCGCGATGCAGACCAGCGAGAAGATGATGGCCAGGCCGCCGCCGTTGGTCAACGGAGCGTTGCCGGTGAAGATCGCGAACAGGATGTTGACGATGCTCAACGCGACCACACCGAACATCGCCGCGACCATCATGCGAGTGAATTTCGGGGTGACCCGAATGGCGCCGGTCTTGTACACGACGAGCATGCCTGCGAAAACACCGAACGTAGCCACCACAGCCTGGAAGATCATGGCGGGGCCACCCGTGGACACCAGGTTGGCGAACAGATACGACGCCGTGCCGACGAAAAGGCCCTCGAAGGCTGCGTATGACAGCACGATGGCCGGGTTGTCCTGCTTACGGCCGAATGTGGCGATGAGCACCAACACCAGACCACCGATGCTGCCGATCATGAACATCGGGAACATCAGCGCCGGGTTGGCCGCCGCGAAGAAGTAGGACAGCACGCCGACGACCGACACGATGGACAGCGTCATCGCCGTCTTGGTGACGACGTCATCGATGGTCAGCGCCCGCGAGAAACCGGCCTGCTGCTGCGGGTACTGGGTGTATGGCTGGGCCATGGTCTGCTGGGCACCATATGCGGCGGCGCCACTACCGAATTGCGCGTATCCGCCCTGCGATTTGGGCAGGGAACGAAATATCGGGTTGCTGCTCTCGCGCACCGTCTGGGTTCCTCTCGTGAAGCTGTGGTCCGTCTGCTGACGAACACCCACTCAACGTACGGCTTCGGGTGTTGGTTCCCGGCGAGACGGAGAAACTGGGAACTTACTGTGAAACGGTACCTGGTCGGCGCAGCGGTTGCGCGACGATCTAGATTGCTTACCGTGGCGGAAAACGAGGATATCCTAGTAAATGTCGAGAACGGCGTCGGCGTCGTCACGCTGAACCGTCCGAAGGCCATCAATTCGCTCAATCAGGTCATGGTCACGGGCCTGGCCGAGGCGCTCACCGCGTGGGAGCACGACGACAGCGTGCGCGCGGTCCTGCTGACAGGCGCCGGCGAGCGCGGCCTGTGCGCAGGCGGCGACGTGGTCGCGCTGTATCACTCCGCCAAGGCGCAGGACGACAAGGCCAGGACGTTCTGGCATGACGAATATCTGCTCAACGCGCACATCGGCCGCTACCCCAAGCCGTACGTCTCGCTGATGGACGGCATCGTGATGGGCGGCGGCGTCGGGGTCGGCGCGCACGGCAACATCCGCGTCGTCACCGAGAAGACCAAGCTCGGCATGCCCGAGGTCGGCATCGGTTTCATCCCCGACGTCGGCGGTACCTACCTGCTGTCCCGTGCGCCGGGCCTGATCGGTCTGCACGCCGCACTCACCGGTGCCCCGTTCTCCGGCGCGGATGCCATCGCTCTGGGCTTCGCCGACCATTTCGTCCCGCAGGCCGACCTGCCCGCCTTCCGCGACCTGGTGATCAGCGACGGCCCCGACGCGGCGCTCAAGAAGTACGCCGTCGAGCCGCCCGCCAGCGAGCTTCTGGCACAACAGCATTGGATCGACGAGTGCTACGCGGCCGACACGGTCGCCGAGATCCTGGAGAACCTGCGGAACAGCGAAGCCGCGCCCGCCAACGCGGCAGCCGACCTGATCGCCACCCGGTCGCCCATCGCGCTGACGGTCACCCTGGAGGCCGTGCGCCGCGCCGCGAAGCTGCCCACCCTCGAGGACACCCTCGTGCAGGAATTCCGAGTCTCGATGGCGTCGCACAAGTCTCACGATTTCGTGGAGGGCATCCGCGCCCAGCTCGTCGACAAGGACCGCAACCCGCAGTGGTCCCCGGCTAGTCTTTCGGACTGCACCGCCGCCGACGTCGACGCCTACTTCGTCTCCGCCGACCCTGATCTCACCTTCTAGGAGAACCGATGACTTTCGAAACCATCCTGGTCACCCGCGACGACCGCGTCGCCACCATCACCCTGAACCGGCCGAAGGCCCTCAACGCCCTCAACAGCCAGGTGATGACCGAAGTCACCACGGCCGCAGCCGAACTCGACGCCGACCCGGGCATCGGCGCCATCATCATCACCGGTAGCGAGAAGGCCTTCGCCGCGGGCGCCGACATCAAGGAGATGGCGAGCCTGACGTTCGCCGACGTGTTCTCGCAGGACTTCTTCGCGCTGTGGAACAAGTTCGCCGCGACCCGCACCCCCACCATCGCCGCCGTCGCCGGCTACGCGCTCGGTGGCGGTTGTGAGCTCGCCATGATGTGCGACCTGCTGATCGCCGCCGACACCGCCAAATTCGGCCAGCCCGAGATCAAGCTGGGCGTGCTGCCCGGCATGGGCGGCAGCCAGCGTCTGACGCGTGCCGTGGGCAAGGCCAAGGCGATGGACCTGATCCTCACCGGCCGCAACATGGACGCCGAGGAAGCCGAACGCTGCGGCCTGGTGTCGCGTGTGGTCCCGGCCGACAAGCTGCTCGAAGAGGCCAACGCCGTCGCCAAAACCATTGCCGGCATGTCGCTTTCGGCGTCGCGGATGGCGAAGGAAGCGGTCAACCGCGCCTTCGAGAGCACCCTCGCCGAGGGCCTGCTGTACGAGCGCCGGCTGTTCCACTCGGCCTTCGCCACCGACGACCAGACGGAGGGCATGGCGGCGTTCACCGAGAAGCGCGCGCCGAACTTCACGCATCGGTAAAGTCGATCGGTGGCCGACACCGCACAACTGCCTGATCCCGCCCACGACGGCGCCGCTGTCGCGGTGGCCGAGCCGTCGGACGCGGAGTCATTCGTCGCGAAACTGGAAGAGCCACCCTCGGATTGGTGGGTCCGCCGCTACACGTTCTTCGGCACCGCAGTCGGCCTGACCTTCATCTGGCTCTCGCTGACGCCGTCGCTGTTGCCGCGCGGACCGCTCTTCCAGGGCATCGTCAGCGGCGCTGCCGGCGCGTGCGGCTACGGCCTCGGGGTGCTCGGCGTCTTCCTGGTGCGCTACATGCGCTCGAAGGACAGCAGCCCCAAGGCGCCCCGCTGGGCGTGGCTCGTCCTGATCGGGGTCGGCGTCATCGGCCAGGTGCTCGCGGTCATCTGGTTCCACGTCTGGCAGGACGAGGTCCGCGACATGATGGGCGTGCCCCGGATGAAGTTCTGGGACCACCCGCTGACGGCGGTGTACTCGATCGTCTTCCTGTTCGGCTTCGTCGAAATCGGCCAGCTGATCCGCAAATTGGTGCGTTTCCTGATGCGTCAGCTGGAGCGCGTGGCGCCCCCTCGGGTGTCCGGTGTGGTGGCAGTGCTCCTGGTCATCGCCGTGTTCGTCGAGGTGTTCAACGGTGTGGTCGGCAACTATGCGATGTCGTGGATCAACAACACCTTCGCCTCGGCCAATGACGAGGATGATCCCGACAACCCGCCTCCCACATCGCCATTGCGGTCGGGCGGCCCCGGCTCACTGGCCAGCTGGTCGTCGCTGGGCCGGCAGGGCCGCATCTTCGTCGGCAACGGACCGAGCGTCGAAGAGCTCGAGAAATTCAACGGCCGCAAGGCAATCGAACCGATTCGCGCCTACGCCGGTCTGCACTCCGCGGACGGCATCCGGGCGACGGCCAGGCTCGCCGCGCAGGAACTCAAGCGCACCGGCGGACTCGAGCGCGCGGTCGTCGCCGTCGCCACCACGACGGGCACCGGCTGGATCAACGAGGCCGAAGCCGCGTCGCTGGAGTACATGTACAACGGCAACACCGCGATCGTGTCGATGCAGTATTCGTTCCTGCCCAGCTGGATCTCGTTCCTGGTGGACAAGGACAACGCGCAGGAAGCCGGCCAGGAACTGTTCGAAGAGGTCGACGCCCTCGTGCGGCAGATGCCCGAGGGCAAGCGCCCCAAGCTCGTGGTGTTCGGGGAGAGCCTCGGCTCGTTCGGCGGCGAGGCTCCGTTCCAGTCGCTGAACAACCTGGTGGCCCGTACCGACGGCGCGCTGTTCTCCGGACCGACGTTCAACAACGTCATCTGGACCGAGCTGACCCGCTACCGCGACGCCGGGTCACTGGAGAAACTGCCGATCTACGACCACGGCCTCAACGCCCGGTTCGCTTCTCGCCCTGAGGATTTGGACCGCCCCGCCGACGCCACCTGGGGCCACCCGCGGGTGGTGTATCTGCAGCACGCGTCCGACCCGATCGCCTGGTGGAATCCCGACCTGCTGTTCGCCCGGCCCGACTGGCTGGAAGAACCGCGCGGCCGTGACGTCTCGCCGCGGATGGAGTGGATTCCCGTCGTGACGTTCCTGCAGGTGTCGGCCGACATGGCCGTCGCGGTCGACGTCCCGGACGGGCACGGACACGTCTACGTCAGGGACGTCGCCGATGCGTGGGCCGACGTGCTGCAGCCACCGGAGTGGACCAAGGAGAAGACGGAGCGGTTGCGCCCGCTGCTACACCCAAGCGCCGGCACGTAGCAGCACCGACGCGGCCGTCCCGCCCAGCAGTCCTTCATCGACCAGCGCCCGGTATCCGCCGATGACGTCGGTGGCGCGGTACAGCCCCAGGTCCTGCAGCGCGGCGGCGGCCAGGCTCGAGGTGTAGCCCTGCGAGCACAGCACCACCCACTCGACGTCGACTCCGGTGGCCTGCGGCAGACGGGCGTCACTGGTCGGGTCGCAGCGCCATTCCAGGACGTTGCGTTCCACGACGAGCGCGCCGGGAAACTCGCCCTCGATGGCGCGCTGCGCGGCCGGCCTGATGTCCACCAGCACGGCGCCCCGGGCCAGCGCGGCGGGGATTTCGGCGGCGGACAGCCGGACCAGCCGCTCGCGCGCCGCGTTCAGCATGGCGTCGACTCGGCTGACCGCGTTCCCCGTCGCTTCACTCGCCGTGGTCATCAGTCCCCCTCGGGCTTGTCGGTGAGTTCGGTGTAGACGCGCCGCAGCTTCTGGCTTTCGGTCACGTCGTAGTACGACATGGCGGTCAGCGGCGGCGAGTAGGCGTGCACACTCAGAGTGGGCGGAGCGGGCGATACTCCTGCGGCATCGTTGCTGCCCGCCCGCACCACGTCGTGGACCCAGCCCAGCGGGAACGCGGCCTGGTCACCGGCCTCCAGAGTGCGCTGCCGCAGCCCGCGGCCGTCCCAGCGGGTTTCCTCGAGCGCCCCGGACACCACGGTCAACGCACCGAGCGATCCGCCATGGTCGTGCAGCTCGGTGCTGCGCTCGGGGACCCAGCTGATCAGCCAGAGATCGAGTTCGTCGTCGCCGTACAACCGGCGGAACCAGCGTTCGTGAAGGGGCAGGCCGTCGGCCGGCAGCAGCCGGTCGTAGCGGCCGCTCAGGACGTCGTCGGCGCACCGATCAGTGGCGTGCAGCAGGTCGGGCAGCCGCAATCGGGTCGGGGCCAGGGAAGTGGGGCCAGAAACAGAAAACTCTGTCAGGACGGACATGACGGAACTCCAATGCAGAAACGAACGGGTGGGCTTGGCGCCCTCACAAGGCCGGGCTCAAGCCCGACAACATGTCGCGTTCTGCACGTTCTGCACTGCCATGTTCCCCATGGTGTCGGCGCCGCGGCCGCCGGGAAAGGGTTAGCGTCAGGGTGATCCTGAATGCCTACACCTCTAGATTGGCAAGCATGCAGATCAACGTCATCCGGGCAGCGCTGCTCACGACCACCGCACTGACGTTCCTGACAGCCTGCGGGCCGGACAAGCAAGCCGCTCCCGCCCACACTCCCGCCGAGCTGCCCACGCAGTCGCACGAACACCCCGCACCCGCCGGCGGCGCCGTCTCCCCGGGCGGCGTGACAACTGCTGTCGACGCCCCGCCGGCGGCGACCGAGTCCGAGTTCGGCCAGGCGTGCCACGCCGCGAAGGTGTGGATGGACGCTCAGAATGCCGACCCGGCGACGCTCGTCGAGCCGTACCTGGGTCTCATGCAGCGGCCGGAAACACGTGATCCCGGTAACTTCAACACCCCGTGGACCGAGCTCACCGCAGGCCAGCAGGCCGGCGTGATCATGGCCGCGACCAGCGCCTCCAAAGGTGAATGCGGCTGATACCCGCCGTTCACTGAGGATTCGCTGAGTCTGCGGCGTTGCCCTAAAATCGGTCGCACTGCCGTCCGATCGCTCTGACGCATACACGCGGGCCGCGGTGACAGCGAACTTTCCGACCGCCGGATCCGACCGGCGGTCCTCACGTACCCGCGAGGCCCGCCGAGATGACCGCCATGACCGCATCCCCTCGAGGTCGCAGCTGAGCACCTCCGATCTCCAGCGCAGCGATACCGCCCGCCACCGTCTTCCAGCCCGGCACCGCCGGAGCCGGCTGCAAAGCCTGCTCAGCGCCCGGGTGGGCTGGGACACCGTCGGGCGGGTGGCGCTCGCCCTGGTCACCACGGTGGCGGTGGCGACGACCGGCCTGGGCTGGTGGACGGTGCGCGGCGCGCTGCACGGCATCACGGTCAGCGATGCGCTCGGGGCCGACGCGCCCAAGTCCACCGGCGGGGCGATGAACATCCTGCTGATCGGCCTGGACTCGCGGAAAGACCAGCAGGGCAATGACCTGCCGCAGGCGCTGCTCGACAAGCTGCACGCCGGGGATTCGGACAACGGCGGCTACAACACCAACACGCTGATCCTGGCGCACATCTCCGCCGACAACCATGTGGTCGCGTTCTCGATCCCGCGCGACGACTATGTGCGGGTCACCGGCATCCCCGGATACGACCACATCAAGATCAAAGAGGCGTACGGCCTGACCAAGGCCAACGCCATGCAGCACCTCATGGACAAGGGCGTCACCGACCAGGCCGAGCTGGAACGCAAGAGCCGCGAGGCCGGCCGCGCCGCCACCCTGGCCGCGGTCCGCAATCTGACCGGTGCGCCCATCGACTACTTCGCCGAGGTCAACCTCGCCGGTTTCTACGACATCGCCGAGAGCCTCGGTGGCGTCGAAATCTGCCTGAACCACCCCGTGTACGACGACTACTCGGGCGCCGATTTCCCGGCCGGCCGCCAGATGCTCGACGCCTCGCAGGTCGTCGCCTTCGTCCGGCAACGGCACGGCCTGGACAACGGCGACCTGGACCGGACCCACCGCCAGCAGGCGTTCCTGATCTCGGTGATGCACCAGCTGCAGAAGGACGGCTCGTTCAGCGACCTCGGCAAGCTCAATCAGCTGATCGGCGTCGCACAGAAGGACGTCGTGCTGTCGGCGGGCTGGGGCCAGGAGCAGTTCAAGCGCATGGGCGAGATCGCCGGCGGCGCAAACGTCCAGTACCGGACATTGCCCGTCGTGCGCTACGACAACATCGACGGCCAGGACGTCAACATCGTCGACCCCATGGCCATCAAGGTCGAGGTCGCCAAGGCCTTCGGCCTCAAGCCACCGGCCGGCGCACCGACGACCACGCCCAGCACGTCGACCGAGCCGTCGACGCTGGACAAGGCCGCCGACAGCACCGGTACGACGTCGAAGAACGCCAAGACCGCCGTCATCGACGTCATCAACGGTTCCGACGTGATGGGCCTGGGCCGGCAGATGTCCGAGATCCTGGGCGATCTCGAATACTCCATGGGCCAGACCCGGAGCTCGCAGGACGGCGAGCTCAGTTCGACGGCCGTCGACTTCGGCGCCGGTACCGACGCCGAAGCCAAGCACCTGGCAGAACTGTTGGGCATCGACGCGGTCCGCGCCGACCCGTCGGTGCCCGCCGGCCGCATCCACGTGACGCTGGGGCCGGGCTATCAGGTGCCAGACACCCTCGACAGCGTCTCCCTGGCCGCGGCCAAGTCGTCCAATTACGACACCACGTTGCCGACCCCGGAAGCCGGGCCGCCGGTGCGTGCCAACGACGGGCTCCCCTGCGTCAACTGACGCGCGCCCGCTTTTCCGTGCCGCCAGTGTGCGCACAGACCGTCGATCCGGCCGGTTCCGCGATCTGCACGCACACTCGCGATGCAGACGCCACCAGCTGCCGGCGCAAATTAATTAGATTAGTTCAACGAATTAAATTCGCCGCCCATCGAAGCGCGAAAAATGAGCAGCAACACCATTCCCAGAACACAAAGCACATCTAACAAATTTGCCCGCCGACCAGGCAAAACGTCGCGAAAGCAATGAGATCAGCTAACGAATACGACCAATTTCCCAACTACTGGTCAGTAATTGTGCTTTGACTCACACAATGGTGCACACTATGGGGTGTCTCACTCATTGTCGAAGGGATGAGCTCAATGGTTGCTCCTCAGCACGTACCGGTCGCTCGGGCCCACAGTGGCGCGGTCAACGGGCGCCGGGTGCTCTTCATGGGCATCCTCCTGCTGCTCATCGCGGTCGCCGCGGTCAGCGGCATCCTCTTCGCCATGAGCAGCGGACAGCCGCAGGTGGCCCTCATCATCGGGCTCGTCTCGGCGGCGTTCTTCTCGCGCATCCGCTGCTGACGCGGCCTCGTCTCGCCGCCGCCTGATCCGCACGCCAAAATAGGGCCATGCGGGTCGCACTGGTCCTTGGCAGCGGTGGCGCCCGGGGTTACGCACACATCGGCGTCATCGACGCGCTCCGCGAGCGCGGCTTCGATGTCGTCGGCATCTCCGGTTCATCCATGGGCGCACTCGTCGGTGCACTGCAGGCCGCCGACAAACTCGACGAATTCTCCTCCTGGGCCAGTGCTCTCACGCAGAGCGCGGTGCTTCGCCTGCTCGATCCATCCCTCACCGCCGCCGGTGTGCTTCGCGCCGAGAAAATCCTGGCCGCCGTCCGCGAGATCATCGGCCCGCGGACCATCGAGAGCCTGCCGATCCCCTACACCGCCGTCTCGACCGACCTGATCGCCGGAAAATCGGTCTGGCTGCAGCGCGGCCCGATCGACGCGGCCATCCGCGCCTCCATCGCCATCCCCGGCGTCATCGCGCCCTATCTGCTCGACGGCCGGCTCCTGGCCGACGGCGGCATCCTCGACCCTCTGCCCATGGCACCGCTCGCCGCCGTCAACGCCGACCTGACCATCGCGGTCAGCCTCAACGCCAGCGACCCCAATCCCGCCCCGGAATCCCCGCGCCCCACCGCCGAGCTGTTGAACCGCATGCGGCGCAGCACGACGTCACTGATCGACCGGGCCGCGGCGAGCACCCTGCTCGACGGCCCCACCGCACGATCGGTGCTGAGCCGCTTCAGCAACGCGGTCGACGGCATCGACGCCGTCCCCGAGTCCGAGGTCGAGACCGAGGAAGACACGCACGTGCCGCGGCTCGGCGGATTCGAGGTCATGAACCGCACCATCGAAATCTCGCAGGCCGCGTTGATGCGACACACCCTGGCGGCCTATCCGCCCGACCTGTTGATCGAGGTGCCGCGCACGGTGTGCCGCAGCCTCGAGTTCTACCGAGCCTCCGAGGTCATCGAGATCGGGCACGAATTGGCTTGCGCCGCACTCGATTCCCTCGACCACGCCGACTAGGACAGGAACGCGGCGACCTCTGCCGCGACCTTTCGGCCCTGCACCCGGCCGGCCTGCGCCGACGGGATACGACAGGCCGGATCGAGCGGGTCGACGCCGAAGGCGGCGAGGGACTCAGCGTCGGCGAAGATGCCGCAGGCGCGGCCCGCAAAGCTCCTGACGTCCGCGCCGGGGCCCGCCCCGAACGGCGACGGCGAGTCCGACGGCGCCGGAACCAGCACGACGGCGGCGTCACAGTCCTTGACCGCGATCATGTTGACGCTGCTGCCCATGCCGCCGTCCATGTAGCGGCGGCCGCCGATGGTCACCACCGGCCAGGCGGCCGGCACCGCGCAGCTGGCCTCGACGGCGTCGACGAGGGACACCCCCGATTCGCGGGTGAACACCACCAACTCGCCGGTGTCGATGTCGACGCCGGTGATGCGCAGGTCATGGTCGGGCCACTCGTGCGACGGCAACCGGCGTTCGATGACGTTGCGGCGCACGGCCGGACTGACGGTGTCGGCGGCCGCCGCCGCCTTGCCCAGGCGCTGCAACTGCTCGGCCCGGCTGCCGTGGTCCGCCGACATCGCGTCGATGAACGTGGTCAGGACGGCCTCGATGTCGATGCCCGGGCTGATCTCTGCCGATTCGGCGGCCACCTGGCGCTCGAACAACTCTCCGATGCTCAGGGCGCTGCCCAGCTGTGCACCGACCGCCGACCCCGCCGACGTGCCCAACACCACATCGGAATTCCGCACCGCCGCGGCGACCTCCGGGGCCTCGTCGGCGATGCCCTGCAGGATGCCGGTCTCCCACGCGATGCCGGCGATGCCGCCACCAGCCAGAACGAGTGCACGCTTAGTCATTAGTTCATCTAACCGGATTCGGCGTGCGCCGTGGGACCGTCATCCCACCAGGAGGTCAGAAAGATGCTCCAGCGACCGGCCGGCGTAGCCCTTCCACAGCTTGCCGAACACCGGCAGCAGCGGAGCGGTCAGCGAGCTGCGCGGGTGCAGGGTCCACCGCCAGGTGATCTTGGTGCGGGGGCTCTGCCCAGCGGAGACATCCTGGAACAGCCACATCCCTTGCACGCCACCCACCAGCGGCGCCAGTGGTCCGTTGATGTCGGACAGCGTGTAGCCGAACGAGTGCGGCTCGTCGTACGAGGTCAGGGTCTCGGCCATGCTGCCGCCACCGGTCAGCAGGATGGTGCGGGTCTGCCCCACCGCATCCCAGATGCCGGTCTGGTTCCGCACGGCCTTGATCGGCGGGATCGGTCCGTACCAGCGACAGAACAGCTCATTGAGCGGGATCGGTGCGGTGCCGCTGAACGCGTCGGCCACCGCGACGGGGACTATTCGTGATTGCTCGACCACCAATGCCTGCGCCATGATGGCGATCGTAACCATCGATGCTGACCACTGGAGTGCCATGACCTCGACGATGCGGGCCCAACGGTTCTACGCCGACACCAAAAAGGTTGTGGTGGAAGATGTTCCGATTCCGGAGCCGGGCCCGGGCGAGGTACTGGTCAAGGTCGCCTACTGCGGCATCTGCCACTCCGACCTCAGCCTGATCAACGGCACGTTCCCGTCGCAGCTCCCCGTCGTGACGCAGGGCCACGAAACGTCGGGCACCATCGCCAAGCTGGGGCCGGGCGTCACCGGCTGGGCCGAGGGCGACCGCGTCGTCGTCGCCGCCGGCAAGCCGTGCATGGACTGCGTTAACTGTCGTCGCGGCGACATGTCGAACTGTCTGCGAATCCGGCTCATGGCGTTCGCGTACGACGGGGGCTGGGCCGAATACACCGTCGCGCAGGCGTTCGGGCTGACGCGCGTCCCCGACAACGTGCCGCTGGAGCAGGCCGCGATCCTCGCCGACGCGGTGTCGACGCCGTTCGGCGCCGTCGTGCGGACCGGCCAGGTGGGTATCGGCGAGTCCGTCGGCGTATGGGGCATGGGTGGGCTCGGCACGCACATCGTGCAGTTGGCCCGATTGGTCGGGGCGGCGCCGATCGTCGCGGTCGACGTCAACCCGGCAGTGCTGGAGCGCGCGCTGGAGGTCGGCGCGGACTACGCCTTCGACGCCCGCGACCCGGAGTTGTTGGCCCAGATCGGTGCAGCCACCGGCGGCCGGATGCTCGACGTCGCGTTCGACGCGGTCGGCAAGGGGTCGACGTTCGATCAGGCGCTGGCGGCGCTGACCGTGGGCGGACGGTTCGTCGGCGTCGGGATGAGCGCCGATGCCCCGTCGATCGGCCCGACGTCGTTCTTCAACCTGACCAAGAAGCAGGTGCGCGGGCACCTGGGCTACCAGAACGCCGACATCGGCACGCTGGCCACGCTGGTGTCCCGCGGCCGTCTGGACCTCACCCGTTCGATCAGCGAGATCGTCCCGCTCGAGGACGTCGCCGAAGGCATCGCGAAACTCGATCGGGCCGAAGGCAACCCGATCCGGATCCTCGTGCAACCCTAATTACCGCGAGCGGCCGTGTTTGTACGCCGACACGCCGCCGCGGGCGTGCAAAAACGTCGCGCTCACCTCAGCCGAGGTGCCGCTTTCGCGCTGAAGAGCGGCAGGTCCAGATAGGTGGCGATACCCGGTTCCGCGGCACACACCGCCGGCACGGAGTTGACGCAGTGGGCGGCGGTGCCGACGACACCGGGTTCGGGGCCGTCCTCTCCGACCAGTCCCTGAAAGCCCTTGATCGACACGGTGAAGTCCGGATTTCCCTTGACCTCCATCTCGTAGCGTTGGCCTTCGGGGCCGAAATCCCATGCCGGTTCGAGGTTTTCCTCACCCATGAACCAGTTGACGGTGACGCGCACGACAACCTCGTCGCCGACGACCGCCTCCCAGTGGAACTTGCGGGCGGCCACCTGGCCGGGCTGGATGGGCCCCAGCGGTGAGTCGATCGGCGCGGTCGCCACGGCAACCTCTTGGCGCGCAACGATCTTGGGGTCGGCATTGAAGCCGAACTCGTCGACGCACATCCGCACGGCCTGGATGAAGCCACTGTCGAGCAGCTTCTGCATCGGACCGGTCAGCGCCTTGTCCGGCGTTTCACCGAACCCCATGACGTGCCGCAGCACGTCGGGCGCCTCGTAGGTGCGCAGATCCGAAAACTCCTCGGCCCGAACGAAAGTCACGCCGGTGGACATCACCGAGAACAGCAGCGGGAACTTCTCACTGATGCCGCCGGGTGCGATGCCGGTGCCGTGCAGCGTGGCCCCACCTGCCAGCGCGGCTTCCCGCATCGGCGCGCCCTGCTTCTCGCTCGGATACACCCACCCGACGGGCGTCACCACGTTCTTGCCGGACCGCAGCAGGGCCGCCACCTCGTCGGGGTTGGCCATCAGCGGGGCGTAGATGACGGCGTCGGCCTCGAGCGCCAGGATGTCGTCGATGTTGTTGGTCGCAGTGACACCCAGCGGCTCGGCGCCGATGATCTCGCCAACATCCTTGCCGTTCTTGGCTTCCGAATGCACCCAACAACCGACCAGTTCCAGGTCCGGGTGTTCCAGCACGCCCTTGATCGCGGCGACGCCGACTCCGCCGGTTGCCCACTGCACGACCCGCAACGCCATGAAACCTCCCGAGCACCGCCCGAACTAGAACACGTTCTAGGTTGTATACCACCGGCCCGGCGCCGGAGACCAGACCTTTGGGGTCTTGACTAAAACCGCCGGGCGTGACTGAACTACAGGTAGTAACGAAAGGACTCTCAATGACCGTGTCAAGCCGCCGCCGTGGCGATTTGGGGCGTGTCGGGGTGCCAGGTCCGGTTGTCACGGATGAGGGCGTAGAGGACGTTGACGCGTCGGCGGGCCAGGCAGATGGTGGCAGGGATGGCGCGTTTGCCTTGGTCTCGTTTGCGCTGGTAGTACGCCTTCGACGTGGGATCGCAGCGGATCGCGGTCAGCGCGGACATGTACATCACCCGGCGCAGCCGTCGGCTGTAGCGCTTGGGCGTGTGCAGCCGGCCGGTGCGTTTTCCGGAATCTTTGGATACCGGCGCCAATCCGGCCCAGGCGGCGAGTTGGTCAGGCGATTGCAGCAATGCGGGATCGCCGACCACGGCAAGGAATTCGGCGCCGAGCCGAAAGCCCATGCCGGGCAAGCTGGTGATTACCTCAGCGAGCGGATGGCGGCGAAATCGTTCCTCGATGTCCGCGTCGGTGTGTTTGATGCGCTCATCGAGGTTGATCACCCCCTGCGCCAGCTCGGCGACCAGCCCGGCACCCACATCCTCACCTGGCAGGCGGACGGTCTGGGCCTTGGCAGCAGTTACCGCGGCAGCCGCGATCGTGGCGGCGTTGCGCGCCCCGGCCGCCGCCAGTACCTTGGTCAGCCGCGAAACACCGGTTCGGCGAATCGCTTTCGGCCGCTGATAGTGCGCCAGCAGTACCGCCCAACCCCGGTCTTGGGTCAGTTCGGCGACGCGTTCGAGTGCCGGGCATACGGCCAGCAGTTGTTGG
>NZ_JBJIAI010000024.1:0-80279 GCF_045311035.1 Mycobacterium sp. SMC-13 | reverse complement strand
GCGCGCCAACGCCGGTCTTGATCGAATACCTGATTCCGTGATGATCATCCTCGGGAAGGTGCGCCCACTTTCAGGCCGCCTCCTCGGGCCTCATCCACAGGTATTGATCATTGCTCACGCGAAGATCCGAACAATAACTACGTGGTGCTCATCGATGAGTTCAACCGGGGCAACATCCCGAAGATTTTCGGCGAATTAATCACACTGATCGAGAAGGACAAGCGCGGCGTAACGGTCCAGTTGCCGCAAAGCCGCGCCAACTTTTCCGTCCCTGCGAACGTCTACATCGTCGGCACCATGAACACCGCCGACCGCAGCATCCACCTGCTGGATTCCGCCCTGCGGCGGCGATTTCAGTTCATCGAGCTGCTGCCCGACAGCGACTTGCTCGAAGGCAATAACGTCGATGCTCTCGCGCTCGACACCTTCCTGGACGGCCTCAACGAGGAGATTCGCAAGCGATTCGGGCGCGACAAGCAGATCGGCCACGCGCTGTTCTATCAGAACGGCGAGATCATCAATACGCCTGAGGATTTCGCATCGGTATTCCTGTACGAACTGCTGCCTCTGCTGCAGGAGTACCTTTATGACGACTATCGCGCCCTGGGAGAGCTGCTGGGTGGGGTGATTGATGTCGAGGCGCAACGAGTCGCCGACATAGCGAGTGATCCCCAGGCACTATGCGCTGAATTGGCAAGCAAGTTCGGCAGCGCCTCGGCCTAACCATGTTTCAGACAATCGAACTCGTCGAGTACGAGTCGCGGCGCGTTCGGGCCACCCGTGGCCCCACCACCGCCGACCTGGAACTGGCTGCGCGACTATCGGCGGGCGGCGATCTTGACCCCCGACTTGAGATTCGGTGGCTGGCCAGCGGGGACCTGGAAGTGCGAGCATCCTCATGGATCGGCGTCGCACGTTTCTCCTCCGTCGAGATCCGGGTAGTCCCCAAATTAGCCGGGGGAACGCTGCGGGTGCTGCGCATGCTCGAATACACCGCGGGTGTGCGGCTGCTCGCGCATCTGCCCATAGACCGCCAACTGCCGGCCGACGGCACCGACCTCTTCGAACTCGTCGTCATGCTGCTGATCGAAGAAACCAGGCAACTCCTGCGGGACGGACTGATTCGTGACTACCGACCCGTCGACGACACACTCGATGTGATGCGCGGGCGGCTGCGAATCCGCGATCAGTTTCTCCGCCGGTACGGAACGCTGCATCGGCTGGAATGCCACTTCGACGAGTACGACGGCGATGTCGTGGAGAACCAACTGCTGGCCGCCGCCTTTGCCGCGGCCAGCCCGCGGGTACGCGACCCCGACGTGCGGTTGAACGCTCAGTCACTCGCAAGCCTGCTCGCCGGCATCTGTGTTCCGCGCACCCGCGACCCCGACTGGTATGCGCGCAGGATTGTCTACGGGCGGCTCAACGACCGCTATCGGCCGGCACACGAGTTGGCGGTTCTCGTCTTGAACGGCCTCGCGTTACGCGACCTGTTCGATACGTCATCCGGACGAGTCACGGCCTTCATGCTCAACATGAACGTAGTCTTCGAACGGTTCGTCACCCGCCTAGTCGACGACGCGCTCGCAGGCAGCAGACTGCGAGCTTCCGCCCAAACGTCTTATCGCGCGGTCATTCTCGACGAGAACACCGGACAGAACTACAGCACGATCCGCCCTGACCTGGTCATCACCGACACCGAAACCGGGCTGACCGTACCGGTCGACATCAAGTACAAGCTGTACGACTCCAGGAAGTTCGGTCCGGGTGATATCTACCAATTGTTCCTATACGCATATGCGCTCGGCGACGACGAGTCACCGCGGGTGGCGGGGTTGATCTACCCGACGACTGCCTCGACGTCCGGACCGGTCCTGCACATCGCGCCGCATGCGGGTGCTGTCGGGGCACGCATCCGGGGAGCTGGGTTGAACTTGCCGGCTACCTTAGACGCGCTCGCTGAGTCGTCGACAGAGTCCGTACATGCTTCGGTGCGCGCGATGATCGAGACGATCACAGGCTTGGCCGCCGCGATTGCTTGATCCCGGCACATGGCCGGGACACTACGCCTTCAGATACGCCGTGATCGATACGTTCTGGTATCTGGCGAGATTCCGCTGCGCGTCCAGAAGTACATCTTCGAGACTTTGTAGCTGCAGTGCCGCTTCAGCAACCGCGGCATCGCCATCAGATCGTCGGCTCCGATAGTCGATGTGGACCGTCCCAGGTTTGATGCCGGCTTCATGTTTGAGACATCGCCGGCTGGGACGTCGGTAGTTGAGCGTAGTAGGCACTCTCGTATTCGACGGGTGGGACGTAGTCCAGCAGGCTGTGCAGGCGCCGGTTGTTGTACCAGTCGACCCATTCCATGACCGGGTACTCGACGTCGTCGAGGGTGCGCAGCGGTCCGGCGCGGAACGGGCTGTCGGGCCCGAGTGCTTCGGTCTTGAACAACCCCATCGTGGTTTCGGCCAACGCGTTGTCGTAAGCATCTCCAATGCTGCCGATCGATGCCGCGATCCCCTCCAGCACAAGAGTTTCCGCGAACGAAATCGACGTGTACTGCGACCCGGCGTCGCTGTGATGAATCAACCCATCATCGACAGCATGGCCGTAGTGATCGCGCCGCCACAGCGCCATCTTCAACGCCGTGGTGACCATCGCGGTGTCCTTGACCGCCGACACCTGCCAGCCGACGATCAACCGCGAGAAACAGTCGATCACCAAAGCCACATACACGAACCCCGACCATGTCGGCACGTAAGTAAAGTCGGTGACCCACTTACGATTTGGTGCCGCAGCAGTGAAATCGCGGTCCACCAGATCCGGTGCCCGCAAGGCATTCCTGTCGGCGATCGTCGTGCGATGTTTTCGACCCCGCACGATCCCCGAGAGGCCCTCGTCACGCATCAGCCGATCCACCGTGCAGCGAGCCACGTCGATGCCCTGACGACGCAGATGCGCGGTCATCTTGCGCCGACCGTACATGCCTTCGGGTGCGTCGACGGTGGCCAGCAGCGCGTCGGTGACCTGGGCATCGGTCAGGGTCCGGACCGAGGGTTCGGCGGTTTTCCAGTTGCGGTAGGTCCGTGGGGCGACCTGCACACCCAGCTCACGCAGGGCTGTGCAGATCGACTCGACCCTGTGGCCGGCCGCCCGCATCTGGTCGATGAATCCGCAGATCAGCGGCGGCGCGGGTCGGTGAAAGTCGGCCCGGGACGCGGTGACAACCGTTGGGGCTGTTCCGTTTTCCCGGGCCGCTTCCCGAACCCGGCGTGCACCTTTCAATGCACCGGGCTCTCCACAAGACCCGGTCAGGCTGCTGTGGTGTCCTCCTCGGGGGTCGGCCAGGGCGAGGGGATGACCGCGCCGCGGTAGCGGTAGCGGGTGGTGCCGATCTTCTCCAGATCGATCAGCATCCGGTCCTCGGTGGTTGGCCACCAGCCGCCGCCGCAGTAGCGGCGGCGCAACTGTTTCCAGGTCGATTTGCGGTGTTTTCGGCGCAGCCAACGCCACACCGTCTGCCACGTGTAGTGGCTCAGGTAGGAGAAGGTCGCCGAGGACACCCCGGCCCGGAAATATCCCGCCCAGCCCTGCAGCGTCGAGTTGATCCGGCGCAGCAGGTCATCGAGCGGCTGGCTGGGTTCGACTGTTCGGCGCAGCGTCTTGATCTTCCGTTTGACCGCCAACACGGACTTCGTGGACGGATGAACGTAGACGTAGCTGCAGCTGGTGCCTCGTTTGCGGCGACGCTGGATGTGCCACCCGAGAAAGTCCAGCCCCTCGTCGATGTGGGTGATCAGGGTCTTATCCGGCGACAGACGCAACCCCATCGTCGCCAACACGGCGGCGATGTCCTCCCGTAGTGCTTCGGCCTGGGCTCTGGTGCCCCGCACCATCAGACACCAGTCGTCGGCATAGCGGACCAGCCGAAAGTTCGGCTGCCCGTGACGAAGTCGTCGAGCACGCTCCACCGAGCCGGTGGCCGGACCACCCGGCAACCCGGCGATGTGTTCGTCGAGCACCGACAACGCCACATTGGCCAACAACGGCGAAAGAATCCCACCCTGCGGGGTTCCGGCGGTGCTGTCCGCCAGCAGGCCGTCCTCGGTGAAGATGCCCGCCTTGAGGAACGCCTTCACCAATCCCAGGACACGGTTGTCCCCGACGCGTCGACGCACCCGGCCCATCAGGGCCGTGTGGTCGATCTCATCGAAACAGGCCTTGATGTCTCCCTCAACAACCCAGTCGTAACACCGGGGACGTGTTGCGAGGTAACGCACTTCGGCCACCGCATCATGAGCGCGGCGCTTCGGACGGAAACCGTAGGAACACGGCAGGAAATCCGCCTCGAAGATCGGCTCCAACACCAACTTCAACGATGCCTGGACCACCCGATCGGTCACGGTGGGAATCCCCAAGCGGCGCAACGCACCACCGGTTTTGGGGATCATCCGCTCGCGCACCGGCAACGGGCGGAAACTGCGGTCCCTTACCTGCGACCGCAGTTCATCGAGGAACGCCTCGATACCCTGCCCAGCCGTGATGGACGACGCGGTGCGTCGATCGACCCCGGCCGTGGCGGCACCCTTGTTCCCGCTGACCCGATCCCACGCCACCAACATGAACGCGGGATCAGTGACGAGGTTGAACAGATCGTCGAACCGGCGATGAGGATCATCGCGTGCCCAACGGTGCAGCTTGGTCTGGATCTTCAGTACCCGTTGCCGCGCCAGCATCAGCGCCAACTCCAGCTCGTCGGTATTCACCGGCGACATAACGTCATCTCCTGATCTTCCAATTTCCGCACTGCATGTCTTGCTGGCCCCCTTCGCCCTGTGACCGCCTTTCTCGGTCTCCACGGCGGGCACGTCACCGCCCGCGACTACTACGAAGCCTCCGCCCCACCCGAATGCGGTTCCTTGACTCCGAACCCGAGTCGTCACACCCGCCCCGGCTGGCTGCCGGAAACGAAATGAACGGTCCCGCAAGGTGGTTCCCACGTTCACCAGGTCATCGATTGGTCAGGGAGGCGCCCAGCTCTACTCCGGCAGCATCGCCATGGTTACGCCGCAGGCCTTCACCGTGGCCTCCCCACCGCTGGAACTAAACGGCTTCGGAGTCAAACCCCACCCGCTCGGGTTCGTGCACTGCACACCGGCCCATATCCACCAGATTGGAGCCGGCTTCGCGGTTACGGAGCGTCTGACACTGGTTCGCTTACGCTGCACCTTCTGACCTTGCTCGACAAGCCCGCACCGTCTGGCAGTGCCGGCACGGCTTGCCTTCTCGGGACCGCTTGCCACCGATCACCGTCGTTCCCGGCGATCGGCTGCCCCGATGCTTCCTCAGGCCGCTGCGACGACCCGAAGGAGACGGTCTCTCACCGCCTCTCGATATACCCAGCGCCTCGTGGCGCACAGCTCCCGCGCGAAGAAAATCGAGGCCGACTTTAGAATCTCATTGGCCTCTTTGAGATCGCGCACTTCCCGCTCAAGGTCTTTGATGCGCTGCGCCTCCGCGGAGCTGACACCCGGACGCTCGGCCGTGTCGACCTGGGCCTGCAACACCCAGCGGCGCAACGACTCAACACCCACCCCGACCTTCGGGCCGATCGCCTGGCACGCGGCATACACCGACCGATACTCACCGAGATGATCGAGCACCATCTTCACCGCACGCTCACGCTGCTCGACCGGGTAATGCTTGGGCACAATCGCCATCCTTCTCACAGAAGGAAGCGGCATCAAACCCGGGACGGTTCAATGCGCAGCGCATCCGCTTTTAGGGTGTTTATCCGCAGATTTAGCCTCAGCCTCGGAGTATCTGCAGCGCCGCACGCCGCGAAAGTTCCTCATGGTGCCGACCATTCCGATGCGACCGCAGGCACCCATAGCACGATGTCTCTTCACCACAGTCGCAGTCCGTTACCCGCTTGATGGCAGACTGAATGACGAGTCCGATGTTCTCGGCGATGCGCTTCGCCGAGCCTGCCCCACCCGGCACCGTGTCGAACAGGACAATGCTGCGCCGGTGGTCAGCGCTCCATGAGAGTGCACCGTCGATATCGTCACGGCTGATCTCCAGCCCGTACGAGGCGCCCTCCAGGATCGCGTAGAGCGATGACAGCCAGTTCGCCTCCTGATCCTTCAGATACGGAATGCCGTCGAAGGTGAACTCGGCAACGTCTGATTGGTAGCGGTGACCGAGCGAGATCTTCTCCAGCGGCCCATCGCAGTCGCGGCCGTTGTCCGGTCGCTCATGCTTGCGGCGCCTGCTGCCCCGCTCGGCCGCATTCGCCCAACCGCACCATTGGCAAAGCTGGAATCCCTCACCGGTGCCGTCGGAAACGACGGCCAGCCAGGCTCGCACCCCAGCCCGCGCGTTCACTTTCATTCCGTTTGGCCCGGACCACTCGTACAAGCCGACTTCGTCTCCGTGGGTTTCGATGTAGCTCCCGCCATGCCATCGACGTTCCGGTGGAGCGCTGCCGATATCCCGTGCAGCGTTCGCGGCGACGAAACCGAATTCAGGAATGATCAGAGTCCCAATGGATTTAAACGGCTCCGAGCAGCTCGGACACGGAACCCTAGCGTCAAGCTCCGTACCCCGCTCAAATCGACTGCACGGATTGCAGATTCGATACTTGTGGCGGAGGAGTTCTTTGCCAGGGCGCTTTTTCAATCCAGCTGATGTCCATAGCTTTCCGCCAGCGACCACTTGGTTTCCGGGCGCATAGTCATAGATCGCTAGGGAAAGATCTCGGTCGAGCTCAAGCTTCCGACCCACCGCATCGGCCGCGTTGATGGTGCTCAGCCCGACGGTGTCGACCGGGAAACCATACTTAGGCAGGATGTTTCGGTTGCCGAGATAGCCAAGAAGCTGCCGGTTGATGATGGTTCGTTTGGTGTCTTCTAGTTGCTTGCTCAGTCCAAACTTTCGCGCTTTTACCGACTCGTCGATGCGCTCTTCGATATCGGCAACATCCTGGACCAGCTCCTTCTGCACCGAATCGAGCAAATCGACGAACGGACCGACCCAGCTGCCGTCATGGACGCCAATGTCGGACTGCACGGTCTGCGGGAGCGCCTCACACAACGCAGCCTTAACATCCGCGGGAACCGGCGTCAGGAAGTCACGCACTCGATCCGCAGGTGACATCCCGCTCTCTGAGTCTGGGGTGAAGAACTGTCCGGCTGTCGTCCACTTTTCGTCATACCTGTCGAAGCGGTGTCGGAAGTAGGCGGCCAGAGCGACCGAGTGTGCGTGCCGACGGGCGATCCGGGCGTTGTCCACGGGCACCCACGGAATACGCATCCGGCCGGCGATCATCGATGTCGGATCCTGGTACTGCGCAAGGTCATGCGCCGAACGATTCGCGTAGGTGACCACCAACGCGGCCGATGCCGCGCGGCGGCCGGCACGCCCAGCCCGCTGCACATAGTTGGCAGTCTTGGGCGGCATGTTGCGTAGCATCACCGATTCCAGATCGCCGACATCGACGCCGAGTTCGAACGTCGTCGAGCAGGACAGTACGTTGACTGCACCGCTGACAAACTCGCGTTGGACATCAGCCGCTTCTTTCGCAGTCCACTGGGCGGTGTGCTCGCGGGCGCTCAGCGGCGCAGTGTTCATAGTCTGGTACACCGCACGGTAATGATTTGTGTCCTCGGCAGGCTCAGGAAGCTCGAAATGTTTTAGCCTGCCAGTACATCTGCTGTTGGGGCAGATGTCGCGGACGGAGAACGCAGTGAGCAACCGGCAAGTGTCGCACTGATACCACTGGCACTCAGCGCCATTGGCGACAGCAAGCATGGTGTGGTCGAGCTGATAGACCTGCCCACCGAGTGCTCGGTCAGCTTCGCATACCAGAAGCCCGCTCGACTCAAGCAGCTTCCAGCAGCCCTCCAGAAGCCGTTCGGGGGGCGTGTCGTTGTTGAGGTCTGCGAGAACCTTCCGAAGGAACGTCACCCGGCTATTTGTCGTGCCGGTGCCGCTGGGACTCCAGCTGATGATCTGCTTTGCGCGATCGGATCCAGTAGAACGCATCCGCACGCGTGTGTTGCGCGGCGCGAAGCGCTCATCCTTCACATCGACGCGATCAAGCACGGTGATGGCACCTTGCAAGCGAACCGTCTTGACCAGCTCGTTGAGCAACCCCCAGGCTTCGTCTTCGGTCAACCCGAGCGAGGTGAATCCGCGCATCGGGATGGGCGCAGCCGGCCTCAGCGCCACTCGCATCAGGCCAAGGCCTTCGAGCGACTGGCGGGTCTCCAAGGTCATCAGCTCGCCTGATATCCACTGGTGAACCTCTTGGGTGATCTCGATTTTCCCCATGCTGCGTGGGAAATGCACTGCTGCATCGGCCTTCTCGCGGGTCAGAACTGCGAGGTCGCGGACCGTGATGTCACCGTCGGCATCGGGATCCCGCAATGCCTGGGTGATGTAGCGGCGTTCGAGCATGCGGGTGTATGTGCGGTCAAGGTAGGGAGCCGCGAAGGCCGCCGCCTGGCGGGAGTCTGAAAACATCAACAGTTTGCGGCCGCCGCCGACCTGGTCGGCCGCTTCGCCGGCGGCTTCGGGCAGCTGCTGATACAGCGCAGTGGTGACGACCGCCGGGGCCGCATTGACATCGGTACGCAGCCGTCGGGCTCCCTGGCGGGTCTGCGTACCGCACTCGGTGCAGCGACTCATGACGCGCGTCGCGCGGGGATGCTCACGCACCAGGAGGAGCTGTCCCCCGCTGCAGGTCGCCGATGGACAGGCTGCGGCTGCCGCATCCGCGAGAAGACCGCATCCGGTACACAGCCGCCGCGTCGTCGGATCCGATGCGGCCGCTCTTGCCTCCGTCTCCGCCAGAGTCTGTTCGTCGTCGTCAATGAGTACTTCGCCTTGTTCGTCTGCGAGCACGAGCCAGTTCACTGACCGATCGCCGGTCTTGGACGGCACGAAATGCTCGTGTCCGTCGTGCCGTTCCACCTCTCCTGCCAGGTGGACAGCGCCACAGCGCGTACAGGTTCCGAACTCGAAGGCAGCGCGCCCCGTACCAGGGTCAACCTCATGGCGCCCGAGGAAGATGCGTGGACCGTCATCGTTGAAACTTACGAAGGCCCCTTCGGTAGCGCGGACGAACAGGTGGTAGCGGGCCGAGAGCACCGGATGGCCACTCTCATCCTGAACGCTGCTCCCCAGATCAACCAGCGCATCGAGTTTTTCAGTCGAATGATCGTCATCGGGCCACAACCGTTCGCGGAGTGCGCGAGCATCGATCGGTCCATTACTGAGAGCGCTCTTGAGTTCCACCATCGACTGTTCGCTGGCTAATGCCTCTGCGGGAGCTGTCCCGGACGGGATGACAGTGTCGAAAGTGATAGTGCCACGTCGCAATTCCAGTAGCTGCTCGTCGGTGAGGCGCCAATTTGGGGTCGGTGTGTGCTTTTTCCGGACGGGCTCGACCAGATCCTGTCTGGCACTGTCTCCGTCCGCGTACTCGAACTTCGCGTCGAAGAGGTTGGTGGCGAATTCCATCGCCTCACCGCGCGGATCGTTGCGAACGGACCCATTCAGCGAGGCGGATGTTGCGATGCATTGGAGGTTGGCACCAGGTGCGACGCGTTGTTTGAGCCGCCGCATCAGGAGGGCCACTTCGGAGCCTTGCGCACCGTCGTAGACATGCGCCTCGTCCATCACGATGAAGCGCCACGTACCTGCGTGCGGACCGTCGAACAAGACCATATCGGCCGGGCGCAGCAACAGGTACTCGAGCATCGCGTAGTTCGTCAGCAAGAGATTCGGCGGTGTCGCCTGCATTTCCTCACGGCTGAGCAACTCGTTCGGGAGGCGCCTCGCTCCCGGATTACCCTGCAAGAACTCCGCTTCCGCGGCGCGGGCCTCGGGCAGCGTCTCGCCGGTGTATCGACCAAACGTGATCTCCGGGACTGCACCCAGCACCGCCCGCAGCCGCTTGAGCTGATCATTGGCCAGCGCGTTCATGGGGTACAGCAGGAGTGCCCGTACGCCGGGTCCCAACGTTCCGCGTGCCGACTCATCTATCAACGAATTGATGATCGGGATGAGGAAGCTCTCGGTCTTTCCGGATCCGGTTCCGGTGCTTACGACCAGGTTTCGTCCGGCGACGAACTTTCGTATGGCCGTCTCTTGGTGGATGTAGAGACTTCGATCGAGCGGGAATGATGGCTCAAGGCGAGCAAAATTTGGATGCAGCACGCCCTGCTCAATGAGCTGTCGACAGGTCGCACCAGTTTCGTAAGGCGGCGTCATCTCGAGGATGGGTCCCTTTGTCAGCAGGGTGCTGGCATCGATTTCGGCATCGAACGCCGCGGCCAATTGCTCATCGCGTGGCGCCAGGAGCGTCTTGAGGTAGCGCTTATAGCTGCCTTCAATCTGCTTGGCGGTTTCAAGCGGGTCGAGTCGATCGATCATTCGTCATCTCCAGTGAGGTCACCGCGACGGCCATAGAGCACCGCGGCTTCTGCAATAAGCAAGTCATTGGCCACCATCGTTGGGCACAGCTGCGCCAGCTGGGCCCAATCCCCCAGTAGCCCCGTGTTCAAATAGCGGCCTTCGATCCGGCCGCAGGCCTGCAGTCTGGCCAAGAACGCCAGCGTCAACGATTCGACCGACATCAGCATCCACGGGTATTCGGCAAGGTCGATCCCCATTAGCCGGTCGATACGCGTCGTGATCGTCTCCTCGGCCAAGAGCGATGCACGTTTGATCGGCTTCACCGCAAAAGCCACTTGCTGAGCGAAGTTTGACGACCAACCTGAAGCCATCCACTCGCTCCGATGGGTCAGCGCCTCATACACGCCTACACGCAGATTCTCCGGGTGCAGCTGTGCGCGAGGAACCTGCTGAAGTTCGCGCATCTTGGCATCCACGCGATTTCCCGGCACAAAACTCAGTTCCAATGCGCTCGAGTCCAGGCAGGCTCGATCGAAACTTGCTGCCTTGCCTGCCCGTAACAGCTCGGTCAACGGCTCGCCACCCCGGTCCCTCAAGTACGCAAGGGTTTCGGCTCGCTCCGCCGGCACCTCACGACGACGGTTGTAAAGCGAAGGCAGATCGGCAAGTTCCACCATGCAGCCGAACCACGGGTGGAAGTGGAGCTCATTCAAAGTCTCTTTCGCCGTGAAACCACGGTTCACGATCTTGCTGCGGATAAGCATGGCCATCTTGTCGCCCGCCGGAATAGTGCTGTCACCCAGGCATTCCAGAGCTCGTCTCGGATCATCGACTAGCAGGTCGGTCAGCCCAGCGAAGTGCTTCCGCTTCCCGTCCGCGTGGAGCTGAGCGAGTGCTGTCCATACCTCGGGGCGCGCACCGACATCGATCGGTGGCTCGCATAGGGTGGCGATATAGCACGAGAGCTTCGCCTCGTACGGCGTTCCATCCTCACACCAACCCGGCTGCTCAACTGGGAAGGCTGCTGCCGGCGGAACCGGAGGTGGATCACTGAACACCCAGGGGTCGTCGACGAACAGCTGACAGCGCAGATCCCCTCTGCCGATGAGATGGTCAGGCAACGAGGCCCTTCCGTCTACGACAGGGACGATCTCTGCGGCCCGCCACGGCGCCGTGCTGTTCCAGACATAGACCGCCAGGTCTTGTACTGCCGCTATATCTGTGAACTCAAGTGCGTCGTTAACCAGGCTTACACCGGAAGCCAGCAGGCGAGGCTGAGAGGACAGCACCGGCACCTCGACAGGTCCCGCGTCGGTGTGCAGTGTCGCTACCACTCGACCCGAGGGATGGTTGCGCACCGTGTCCGCGAACTGCTGGGTACTTACCTCGAACACATCGCGCTGGCGCCGTCGCGGCCGCCGGTCAATCTGCAGCAGGTCGCCAAGATCGGAGACGTATCCGAATTCCATGTTGTCCACGCCAGGTGCTCGGACGGCGACGAACCTGTCCTGAGCGAAATCGTCGGGGTCACACGCGTCGGGTGTCATACGCCACGTCGCCGGGACACCAGCCTCACCGCTTCGAATCTCGACATGCGGGGGACGAATCAGTACAACTTCTGTGGCCTCGTCGTTGCTGAGCTCAATCTTGGTCTCAAGGTCACGGTGTCCAAAAATGTACGGGCCCAGCGGTTCTACCGATAGACCGTCGCTGTCCACGACACAGGTGCACGTCGACAAACCCTGGGTGACGGGTACCCGAATCATGGGGTCGACCGTCGTGTTGACGCCTTCGGCCAAGAACAGGACGCAGCGTGCATCCGCACCCATCGGGCCAGTCACCAGAATCTCGAACAACCCGAGCTGGAACGTCTCGTCATCGTCGAACGGATCAATGCACGTTTCTTCGACTTCGCTCAGCCACTCCTCATCGACAATCCAGTGGGAATCGCCGAAGCGCCGTACCCGAACGGTCCATCGAGGAGGCGGATCCGTGCGCGACGCTGGCAGCATCACCCACGGCCGCTCGTTGTAGAGCGTCCTTCCATCCGACGCAGCGAGGCCGGGCACCGAGTCTCCGAGCTGGAACCGCGGGCGCGCGTCCTTTCTGACCGATCGGTCGGTACCGACTGCCACACCGTCCCGCACCAACCGAAGTGCGTCGACGTCGTCAAGCTGGACGAAGGCGCTTCGCCAGCCGTACCAGCCCGCCGGGGACCCACTGTCGTCGTATTGCACCGGGTTCTCGGTGCGTGCATCAACCAATTGGTGGTCGTCGGGAAACACCGCCCACACGCAGTCTTTGAGACCGTCCCGCCGTGGAATCCAACGCCCCTGCTGATCGAATGTGAGTAGCGGATCCGTTTGCACAACGAGCGGAATTGCCGAAGCGGCCCCCGCTTCCGGATGGGAAACGATGGCTTCCCGGATCGGCCCAGGTATTGCCGCTCGCGCAACGGCCGTTTGGCTGTCACCACCCCAGCGTCGAGCGGCATGAACATCGCGCACGTCGCCGTCGAACGACACCCGCCAGGGCAAATCCGATCCGCTGGCAGGAGTCGACATCTCCAGCACTATCTCGTCATCGTCGACCACGTAAGTGATCCGGGGATGGAAAGCGACGTCCACAGCGCGTCGCTTCCGCTCGAAGCGCAGCGGAGCATCCTTGAGCTGGTTCACCAACTCGTCGAGCAACACACGGGGCAGACCCGTATTCGAAGCATCGAGCTCATCGCGCGCCAGTACGTCGGGATCCCTGATAGTGGCCCCGATGAACTCGATAATGCGGTCGAGGATGTCGGCCGCGAACTCTGCACCATTCTCGAGAAAGTTCCGGACGGGCACATCCAGTGCTGCCGCGCGGTATTCCTTTCCAGGTTCTTGGAGCCATTCCATCAGCGCGGCCCCCGTCGCGGGGCGACCCTGGGCGATGTGATCGTTGATGATCGTCAGCAGGTGCGACATCGAGTTCACGGGCATACCCGCATGCAGCGCCAACATCATCACGTACCTACGCGAGCTGTCGCGCTCGATATCCGGGAATCGTGCCAGGGAGAACTTGTCGAGAAGATCGACGACGCTTCGCCGGATCACCCGTTCAAACTCTGCGTCCCGCGCAATGCCAAGCTCGTCCCAGAAACTTTCCCAGTACGCGCCGTGATCGTAGGCGAGCGATGCATGCCCGACGAGGATCATGAGTGTGAGCGCTGGATAGCGTTTGATGATCGACTGGTACGAAACGTCTTGCTTGAGCAGGAGGAGGGACGCAGCGCCGAACTTGCGCTGAGCCTCGCGCACCTCATCAGGAGAGAAGTCGGTTTCGATGACAAGCTTTGCCGGCTGCAGGCGCGTCCGCCATTCATACTCTGCGTCGCTCATCCAATCCGAGAGCGTCCGGGTGTCCGACACGATGCCTCCATTTGCCACTTCGGAGGCACTGTAAGCCACATCACTGACACTAAATGGAGGCGCCTGGGTCACACCGCGGCAAATATTGACGTCGAGTAAAGTCAACGCAGGTCAGGGCCCTAAGACGGATGCATCCGGTGCGCTAACCGTCACGCCACCGCAGCCCGCGCGCCCAAGTACACCTCCGTCGGCATAGCTTGACTCAAGCGCCAGGTGATCGCCATCGGCCGCTCTCCCTCATGTGAGATGTAGTCGGCCGGGCCCAGGAAGATGTACGGTGCGCCATCACCCAGCGTGGACTTCTTGGCCTCCCGCACGAATAGCAGCACATGTGACCCTCGGTCGCGGTGATGGATATAGCGCTGCCCGGTCGGTGACTCGGCGGACGTGGTCGACTGCGACTCCCAATGGAAAAGCTCTGGGCTCAAAGCGAAGTCGCGGTACATGGTGGTCGGCGAGTAGTCGGTGTCGGACTTCTTCAGCGTGATCAGGAACACGTCGGCGTTGACCGCCTCACACCAGGCCACCCCTTCCCGCATGGTGGCCGGCGTCCGCTTATCCGACACCCAGCCGAGCGCCGCAAGGATCTCCTCCCGCGAATACGTGGCATGCAACGCCAACGGCACCTCGGCCAACTCCGGGACCACGTCGCCCACCGCCGCCGTGCTGCGATGCGCGGCATCGAAGGCGATGTCGATGACCTGGCGCATCTCGTCGGCGACGCTCTCCCGCCGCACGGCATCGAGTCCGGCTGCGGCACCATCGAATCCACCACCGTTCGGGAACAACGAATAGAACAGCATGGCCGCCAGCCGCTGCTCCACCACACTGCTACCCGCGTCACCGCCGGCCAGCAACGCGCGATACGCGTCCGAGCGCTGCCGATCATCCACGTGTGCCAGCGCCTTCACTCGCTTGACCAGCTCGGCCTCCCGCTGACCAGGCTGCGCCCCCAGCTTCCCGGCGGCGCGGCACAGCGTCGTCCACGATCGGTCGGTGCGCAAAATATCCTCCAACCCCCGCCCGGATTCGGTCAGATACGACGCCAGACGGTCATTCGGATGCGCCCGCACCTCCGATACCAACGCCGACTTCTTCGGTGCGGCCTGCTGGCGCACATTCTCCAACACCAGATCCCGCGCCACCTCGTCGAGCACGATCTGGCTACCCGACGGCAGGAATGGAAAGCCGTCCTGCACTTGCCTTTCCAGCTGCCTACGCCCCAGCCCGGTCAACGCACGGAAGCGTTGATCGAACCGGAACTCGCGGCGCTGATGCCCCACGAAGTCCAGCGCGGTCAACACCGTCTTGTCCTTGGTGAGCCGCAGCCCGCGCCCCAGCTGCTGCAGAAACACCGTCGCGCTCTCGGTAGGCCGCAGGAACAGCACGGTATCGACCTGCGGAATATCGAGGCCCTCGTTGAACAGGTCGACCGCGAACAGGACGTTGATCTCCCGATTACGCAACGCGGCCAGCGCAGCCCGCCGGTCATGGGTCGACGTCTCCGCGGACACTGCTCGGGCCGCAATGCCGGCGGCAACAAACTGCTTGGCCATGTAGCGAGCGTGTGCCACGTCGACACAGAATCCGAGCGCCCGCATCTCCCCCACGTCGGAAACCTTGTCCCGCAACTCTTTCAGCACAATCCGAGTACGGGCGTCGTTCCCGGTATAGACCCCGCTCAACTCGGCAAGGTCGTATCCGCCGCGCTTCCACTGCAGGGCTTCCAGGTCGGTGCCGTCGTGGATGCCGAAGTAGTGAAACGGGCACAGCAGGTTCTGCTCCAGCGCATCCCACAGCCGCAGCTCGGCGGCGACCCGGCCCCCGAAGAATTCCCGCACGTCGACCCCGTCGCCACGCTCGGGCGTCGCGGTGAGGCCCAACAGCTCCATCGGCGCGATGTGCTCCAGCAGCCGGCGGTAGGACGCGGCTTGGGCGTGGTGGAACTCGTCGATCACCACGATGTCGAAATGCCCGGGTTCGATGCCGGAAAGCCGGTCCGCCGTGAGGGATTGGATGCTGGCGAATACGTGACGCCAGCGGGTGGGCTGGTCCCCGTCGACCAGCAGCTCGCCGAACACCGGGTCGGTGAGCACCTCCTGATACATCCGGCGGGCCTGGGTCAAGATCTCCTTGCGGTGCGCCACGAACAGCAGCGTGAGGTCGCGGCCATGCACCTCCTGAACGAGCAGGCGGTAGTCCAGCGCGGCGATCACCGTCTTGCCGGTGCCGGTGGCCGCGACGATCAGGTTGCGGTGCCGATCGTGCAGCACGCGTTCGGCGTCAAGCTGTTCGAGCAGTTCGGCCTGATACGGCTTGGCCGCCACCTCCAACCCGGACAGGGTGATCGCGTGCGGATCCCGCGTCTTCTTGCCGGAGGCAACCTCCAGCGCCCCGCGCAGCTTGTCGCCGTCGTCGTCGGGTCGGTACGGCTCGAATTCCCGGTTCTCCCAATAAGAGTCGAAGGTGGTGCGGAACTTGTCGAGTAGGTGCGGGGTGGCGATGGCCGAGAGGCGCACATTCCACTCCAGTCCATCGACCAGCGCGGCGTGCGACAGGTTCGAGGACCCGACATACCCAGTGTGAAAACCGGTATTACGGCGCAGCAGCCACGCCTTGGCGTGCAGCCGGGTGCGGTCGGTTTCGTAGTTGACCCGCACCTCGGCTCCGAACTCGTCGACCAATGCATCCAGTGCTCGCGCATCAGTGGCACCCAGGTAAGTGGTGGTGATGACCCGCAGCGGCACACCGCGTTCACGCAACTCAGTGAGCTCACGTTCCAGCAGCCGCAGTCCCTGCCATTTCACAAACGCACACAGCAGATCGACGTGGTCAGCGCTGGCCAATTCTGTACGCAGCTCCGCGGCAAGCGTCGGCTCATTGCGGGCATTGGTCATCAGCGCCGCATCCGACAGCGGTGTCGCCGGCCGTGGAAGCTTCAGTGCGCCCAGGGTTCTCGGGGTCGCCGCGTCGAGTCGCCGGATCTTGGCCATGTCATCCTGGTGCAGGGCGTCCTGCAGCACGTCGGGATCACCGAGTACGCCGAGGATATTGCGTAGCAGCTGTGCACGGGCTTCGGCGTTACCAGCGCCGCGTAGCTGGCGCTCGATCAGCGGGGTGAGATGCCGCGCGATCGTCAACGCCTGCTCGGCCTCATCGACCGTGCCGAGTTCCGGATGTAGGTCGGGCCGCTGGGCCAGGGCGGCGTTGAGCCGCTCGGTGAGCAGAGATTCATACAGTCCGGCATCCACGCGGGCAGGGTAGCGCGGCGGTCGCTCTGTAGACATGGATTGATCACCCACGCACCCACCGATGTCGGACAATTCAGTTCGGCGGCAACCACGCACGCGCAGTACAGCCCCATCCTCAGGTTATGCACCGGAGCAGCCGCCGCCCCAGGTAGCCCGGTTCATACGGCAGTACCGTCTCGGGCCGTACCGGGTACTTCTCCGCACTGACCACCGAGTCATCGACGAAGCAGCCGCCGGAGTAGGCGCTCCTATATGTGCTGTAGGTTCAGCGGAACGGCACCTCATGCGCCGGAACCCAGACCACCCTGCCCCGCATCCAGCTTCCGTCGGCAGCATCGGCCCATCACACAGGGTGCGCGGCTGGCTACCTAAAAATCCCCACGGCACAGACTCGCATCCCCGGCGTTGCGCTCGCTGGTGGCGCGAACGCCATTGTCGCGGCGGCGGTTACGGCGGCCACCGATATTCGACGGCGTACCCATCCGGGCCTACTGTGGGAATTGGACGACCTAGTCAAATAAGGCGGGCCATGGCGAGGGACGAGGCGGCACACACCGGTGCGGGGACCACCCGGCACCGCCAGTCTCTCGTATCACAAAACCCCCTCGCCACCAAGGCATTCCAGCCCACCGCCGCACGTCCAGGGAGAACCAGCGCCACAACCCAGGAGGCTCCACCATGGCTGATGCAGTATCGCTCCAGACCGACATCTCCGGCGTCACCGCCAACGGCATGCCCGAACCCTGGCGTGCGGTCCTGGCCCGCCACCCCCGCAACATCGGCGACATCGTCGACGACCCCAACCGCGGGCCGTGGAACTCCGTCCACAACGGCCAGAACTACCAGGGCACCTTCGACGCCTTCGAACAGCAGGTGACCACCGCCGAGCAGATCGCCTGGGTGCACACCTTCAGCGACGGCATCACCCGTGACAGCGGTGACGTCCTCATCGAGCTCATGGAGTTCGCCATCCAGTGGCGCAAAGCAAACGGGCTCCCCACCACCGCGAAATGAGCTGAGCGATGACCACTTTCAGTGATATCGCCGCCAACATCTCCGGGGTCTACCACGTCCGCCACGCCGTCCTGACGTTTGCCGGCACCTGGGCCGCCCCAGGCACCGGCTACCCCTCCGATATCGTCCACGCCGCCGACCCCGACCTCGTCTTCGAAGTCCCCATCCAGGCACCCTGGACCTTCGGGCCCATCCCGCCGGGCACTCCCCTGTCCCCCAGCTACGCCGAATCGGTGCGGATCGCGGTCACCAACGCGATCGGCTGGATCAACAACTACCCGAAGCAGACCTTCGCGCTCGGCGGCTACAGCCAGGGCGCCGAGGCCGCCTCGCGGGTCCTGGCCGAGATCATGACCGGCAGCCTGCAGTGGGCCAAGCCCAACCTGATCGGCGGCTATACCTTCGGCAACCCGTGGCGGATGCGCGGCCACACCTTCCCCGGCGGCACCGACCCGGGCGGCCGCGGCATCGCCACGACCAACCTGACCGCCGCGCAGATCCCCAAGGACAGCAACGGCATTGACACCTGGTGGGACTTCGCCAACCCCGGCGACCTCTACACCACCACGCCCACCAACCAGGCCGGCGCCGACATCAGCGCCGTCTACAAGGCCGCCGTCCAGCTCGGCATCAGCATCAACGCGGCCCTCGCGCTGATCGCCGGTCTGACCGGGCAGGGCAGCCTGGCCCAGCAGGTGCTGGCGTTCGTCACCGATCCGATCGTGGGCGGCCCCGCCCTCGTCGAAGCCATCGACCGGGCCGTCGCTTTCTACGCCACCAACCCGCCGACACTGCCCCACATCACCTACGAGTACGTCGACGCGCTCCCCCACCAGAGCTCGGTGCAGGTGGCCACCAGCCACCTCAACCAGATCGCGGCGGCCACCGCAGCGCGGATGGCGGCCTAACGCAACACGCCCCAGCCACCGTCAGGGAGTAACAGCTGCTCTCCCGCCAAGAGACCGGCGCCGCGTCGCACCCCACAACCCGACACCGATCCCGACGACGGCGCCGCCGAGACCGATGTACTTCTGCGACGGCCTCATCTCGTGATGAACACCCATGCCGCCCAACAGGTCTGCCGCATCGGCACCACCGGAGGCCAGGAACCAACCGCGGGTGTCACGACCACGCAGCGCCGCCGCGGCGAGCAGCCCGCCGATCAACGCATCGCGGTAACCCATCGAGTGCAGCAGCAACCACGTGGATCCCGTCGGCTTCTCGGGGTCACCCCACAGCCGGTTCGCCCGGGCCGGGGTGACCAGAAACGAGACCCCCGACGCCAGGCGGAGACCACCGACGACGAGCCCAACACGGTCGATCGACATGGTTCGCAGCGTAGGGCGTCAGGCCGCCGCGTGCGGGCACGTTGCTCCGGTCGTGTCCGTCCGTACACGCGCTCAGCGAGGTCTGCCAGCTCCAGCGTTTCACCGCGTGTACGTGCGCCGCGCCGGCGACGCGGCCCGGTTGCGCTGAACCACACTGCGGCGGTGTGCGCGGTGGTCGCGGCTACTTGTCGGACCGTTGCGCCAGACTCCCGGCATGAGCCGCCGTAACCGCCAGAAGCGTACCGCCAAGCACCACGACCGCCGCCGCACATCGCCCCGGAGAGAACGCGGAGGCACCCATCCCGGGTACGACCGGGCCGCCATCCTCGACCACCTCACCGCTGCGCTGCACAACTACGCGCACTGCCCCGCCCACGACGCGGACTTCCACGCCGCCGAGCTACTGAACGAATTCCCCAGTCGAGCAAATGATCTCGACATTGCCGCCGAAGCGGCGCTGACCGACGCGATCGCCGTCGCGTGGCGGGTGGGTTGGTCACCCAACGATCTGCACGAGTTCGCCCGCCGCCGCCTCGACACTTCAGCAGTTGGCTATTTGGCCGAGGCCGTCGTGCGCGAGTCCCGGCAGTATCCCGTCTCCACCCTGCACCCGCGGTGGCGCGCCGAACTCGCCGCGTTGCCCGCGACAGTCGTGCCCGGCGCTTGGCAGCTACGGGACTGGGCGAACCGCAATGCCGTCGACCACCACGCGGCGTTGACCGTCGTACTCAAGGTGCTTGGGTTCTTGGGAACTCTCCCGAAACTCCAGCCATTGCAGCCGTTGCCCGGCGAGAACCAGCATTCGGCGGTCGAGCCGAATACGGCCGACGCCAAAGCGCTCAGCCGGGTGCGCGCGCTGCTGGCCAAGGCTGAGGCCACCAACTTTCCTGACGAAGCCGAAACCCTGTCAGCCAAGGCGCAAGAACTGATGAGCAGATACTCACTGCACCACGCGATCCGAAACCACGAACGCGGCCGCGCAGCCGAGGCCACCGCTCGACGAATCTGGATCGACAATCCCTACGTCATCGCCAAATCAGCATTGGTGCAGTCCGTGGCTACCGCCAACCGGTGTCGCATCGTGTGCGCGGAGAAGGTCGGATTCGTCGCCGTCGTCGGTGCCGACTGCGACGTTGAATTCGTTGAGCTGCTTTCTACTTCGCTCTTGGTGCAGGCCAACCGTGCGATGCTGGCGGTGGGCCGCACGACCACCGGCGCGCAAACCCGGACCCGCTCGTTTCGCCAGTCATTTCTGCTCTCGTACGCCGCACGCATCGGTGAACGTCTCACTGCCACCTCGACGACGGCGGCCGCCGAACTGGACGCCGACAGGCTCCTTCCGGTATTGGCAGCGCGCAGCCAGGCAACCGATGACCTCACCGACAAGCTCTTCCCATCGACGATCCCCCGCATGATGTCGGCGTCCGACGGCGCCGGATGGTCAGCCGGGCGTATCGCAGCCGACCTTGCCCAGCTGGATGTGCGCCGCCCAATCGCGGGGTGAGCGGTGCTCGGCCCGACGGGTCTGGCTACCAAGGACTCTTCGCGTAATCCTTCAAGAAGCATCCGTAGAGATCCTCGCCCAATTCCCCGCGCACAATCGGGTCATACACGCGCGCAGCACCATCCACGAGATCCAGCGGCGCGTGGAAGCCTTCCTCGGCCAGCCGCAGCTTGGTGGGATGCGGGCGCTCGTCGGTGATCCAGCCGGTGTCGACGGCGGTCATGAGAATGCCGTCCTGCTCCAGCATCTCCCCCGCGCTCGTGCGGGTCAGCATGTTCAGCGCGGCCTTGGCCATGTTGGTGTGCGGATGCCCAGGCCCCTTGTAGCCGCGGCTGAACTGGCCTTCCATCGCGGACACGTTCACCACGTACTTGCGCCGTGCGGACGAGGCGGCCATCGCCGGGCGCAGCCGGCTCACCAGAATGAATGGCGCCGTCTGGTTGCACAGCTGCACCTCGAGGAGCTCCATCGCGTCGACCTCGTGTACCCGTTGGGTCCAGCTGTTTACCGACGCGGTGTCCGGCAGTAGCCCGCCGGCGTCGATCGCGAGGCCGGCGGCAATCCGCTCCGGCGACGCGCTACGTGCTTGCAGCGCAAGCGATGTCAGGGCGTGCGCCGTCGGGTGCTCGCCGAGACTGCCAGCCAGGGCATGCGGATGCGCGTCGCTGACGTGGTCGAAGGTGATGACGTCCACCAACTCCGGCGGTGGGGTGCGCTCGGCCTCGACCAGCGCGGCGTATGAGCCCGGCGGACGACGCACCGTCTGCGCCGCATTGTTGATCAGAATGTCGAGCGGCCCCTGCGCGGCCACCTCGTCGGCCAGGGCGACCACCTGGGCGGGGTCGCGCAGGTCGATCCCCACCACGCGCAGCCGGTGCAGCCAGTCGGCGCTGTCCTCCATCGCGGCGAAGCGGCGCACCGCGTCGTTGGGGAACCGGGTGGTGATCGTGGTGTGCGCGCCGTCGCGCAACAGCCGCAGCGCGATGTACATGCCGATCTTGGCGCGTCCACCCGTGAGCAGCGCGGTACGACCGGTCAGGTCGGTGCGGGCATCCCGCTTGGCCCGGTTGAAGGCGGCGCAATCGGGACACAGCTGGTGGTAGAAGGCGTCGACCACCGTGAAGTGGTTCTTGCAGATGTAGCAGTGCTGTGAGCGCAGCAGCGTGCCTGCCGTGGCCCCGACCGCGGTGGACACCAGGGGCAGGCCCTGCGTCTCGTCGTCGATGCGTCCCGGCGCGCCCGTGGCGGTCGCGGCGATGACAGCGCGATCAGCGGCCGCGATCTTGTCGCGGGCGGCGGCCCGGCGCTCCTTCTTCAGCTCCTTGAACATCTTCGCGGTGGCCTGGCGGACAGCAATGGCGTCGGGGTGCTCGGGCGGCAGCGCGCTCACCTCAGCCAGCACCTTCAGGCAGGTGCTGAGCTGGTCAGGATCGATCGCGGTCACCGTCGAAGGGTACGGGGACGGGGCCGCGGCAGGCCAATTAGCGAACCGGCTCGCTCGATTCTTTGGATCGATGTCGGTGCCTGCTCGTACGGTGGCCTTTATGAGCGAAGACACGACTCCCGAGCTTGGCGTGTTGGCTGTCGAGGCCCTCGACCTGCTCACCGCCGCCGTCCGTGACGTTCCTGCCGAACGCTGGGATGATCCGTCGATCCTGCAGGACTGGACGGTGCGCGAACTGGTCGCGCACGCGACCGGCAGCGCCACCCGAATCATCGTGCTCGCCGAAGACGGCGAGCTCTGGGACGGCCCGTCCGAACCGTCGGACTGGATGTATGGCAACCCCGCCGATCAGTTGAGCGCGTTGGCAATTCGGCTCCGTGACGCCCTACCCACGGCGGATCTCGATGCCCCGCGCAAGTCCCCGCAGGGCGAGGTTCCGCTGCGCCGCGCGCTGCTGTTCCCCATTGCCGACCTGGCGCTGCACACCTGGGATCTGCGCCAGTCGCTGGGCGAGTCGATCGAGCTGCCCGACGACCTGCTGACGCTGGCCGAAGGGCTGGTCCAGTCGGTGCCGGCACAGATGCTCCGGCGCCCGGGTGCATTCGGTCCGGAGCAGCCCGCGCCGGCGGGTGCGTCGCGCACCACCAAGCTGATGGCATTCCTCGGCAGGACCGTCAGCCCCAGTGCGTAAGACCCATGAGAGCCTTGGCGCCTGAGTCGAGCGGTACCCGCGCCACAGACTGCGTCTCGCACGGTCCAAACTTGTCCGGCCTGTCGAGGACGTCGCACTCAACTACTCAAGCTCGGCCTCCAGGTTCCAGCAATATGCTCAACAATCCGGTCCCCCATGCGTTTTGCCTCTGCCTGCGCACTCACCGGCAGCGAAGCAACCGCCCGCTCGAACGCACCAGGAAGTTGCTTTCGAAGTTCATCAACCCAAGCCACGGCCCGGTCCCCGGAGAGCCCGAGTCGACGGCCTACCGTGCGCCAATCAGAATTCGTAACGTCGAGCATCTTCCAGTGGTCACCGATTTTCATCGATGAAAGCAGCCGCTGATGCTGGTCGTACGGTGCCGCCGACGCTACGTCATACAGGGGCGATACCTGCGCCCGCGCGCCAATGAGGACCAGCGAGTAGTTCTTAGCGTGAGCGTCCGTTCCTCCGATCAGCACGTTGTATGCCAGAGCTTTGAAGAAGCGCTCGGCATTGACCTCGCGGTCCTCGATCGGGAGCCTGGCGAGTAGATCCGCGATCTTGCCCACCCCCGGCCCTCCGTCGGACTGGTACTTCAAGCTGGGGTGTACCGACAATGCCTGGCACATGTCCTCTTGATGGACCCGGCGCCACGCGGTCCCGTCATGAAGCCGGTCGTAGCGCATCGAGATCAGTACCTGAACGTCAGCGATCTCGACTACCTCGGATCCAGCCGCAAGTAGACCAGCCTCACCGGCGGCGCTCAGACACAGCGCCTCGTTGATGTGGTGACGGGCATAACCAGCGATCGCAGGCTTGACGATCACGGTCGTCGGCGTGGCGTCACGCGGAATACCGAATCGCCCTGACGCCGGGTCACGGAACAGCGCTGCTTTCGGTTGGGCGCCGGCGAGACTCCACCGCCCCCCGAATCTCCCTGGGTCCCAGTCGGATTGATGGGTAGCGAGGTGACGCACCAGCTCGGCGAAGTCGGTATCTCTGAGCCAGTCGATGTCACCGGTTCGATCACGCGCATCGGCCGGGTCGAGGTCAGACGGAAGAATCTGAACTGCGCCGGCCGCATCGCGACCGACATGAGCGAGCAGTGAAAACGGATTGTTCGGCGACACGTTGTATTCGCGTCCCCATCGCTGTCGCGCTCCTTCGCTGTCAGGCAGCAGGCCCTCAAGATATGCGCGGACCGCCTTGTCCCGGTGCCGCTTTGACAGGACCGGCAACGACAACGACAACGGCGTCGGATCACCTTGTTCGAGGTACTCGTCGTCGTAGCTGAAACTCAGCGCGCCCTGCGACGATTGCGCGACCGTTCCGATAGGAGTTCCGTCAAGGTAGACACGTAACGTTCGAGTCGCCACTACGCCTTCTTCGGGCCGAAGAGCGCGTCAAACGGGTCACGGGGAACTTGCTGTTGCGATTTCGAAGGAGTTTTCAACGGTGTCCCGGAAACGACGGCCTCGAGATCAATACCAACGACACGCAGCGCATCGAGAACCCGTTGCGCTTCGAGCCGCGGGTGCCCTTTCTCCAAACGAATTACCCAATCTCGGCTCGTGTGCAGTTGCGCCGCAAGATCGGCCTGCGTCATCCCGCGGGCGGTGCGCGCCGAACGAACGAGCGCACCAAGGTCACCCATCGTCTTGACTTGCATTTCGACACCTCATGTAGTCGTTCGACAACATCACAGATTGTAGCCGTTCGACAACATTCGCGAAAGATGCCGTTCGGCAACTCTTCGCACTTCAGAAGCGGTGCCACTCGGCCACTCACGCATCAGCGGTGCACTGTAGGTCCCAGCTTCGAGCCTATGCCTCTGCAGTGCGCTCCTGCGCGAGACGCAACCGCTGCTCGACCCAAGACCAGTCCACCCGCTCTTGCTCGAGACGCACGCCGTCCCCCAACCCCCCTTCGACCAACTCGGAGTACAGGCGGTACTCGTCAGCAGTCAGTCGAGTGAGTAGCGATTTTGCCGGACGATCCTCACTCACCCAACGGTCGCGGTGCGTCAGCAAGGTCTCCCGGTCCATCAGCACCGAGCGCGCGCTTGGCAGCCAGGCCCGCAGACGATCGAGTATCGCGAAACCATGCGTGTCGATGTCACCCCAGTAAATGACGTCTGCACCGGCCAGCCACTGCAGCTTCCCGGCATTGTCGACATCGAAACCCTTGCCCCAGATCACCACACCATTTGGAGGTACTGCAGCGCTGAGATAACTGATCTCGTTCTCGATGATCAGCGCAACATGCGGTTGCACGTCCAACTGCGCCAGTTCGTCGGTCCGTGCCGCAACCTCAGTCAGCGGTACCGGAAGGCCCAACGACGACGAAGGGCGCAACCGCAGAAGACTGGGCTTGGCCCGCAGGCCCAAATCAGCCAGAAATCCGCCAGGCGATGACGAAACACCAAGCATTCCAGCCAGATCGGACCGATAACGCTCGGCGAACTTAGTATCGACCCCGGGGGCGCTGAGCTCCCGCAGATATCGCTGTGAGTGCCGGTGACCGTCCAGCCACTCGTACGCTGCGACCAAGCGCGGCATCTCCGATACCAGTGACAGAGCACGGTGCGGGTACGAAGCAATCCAGTCACGGACAGGCTTATGCTGCGCTGTCAGCGTCAGCAGTCTATCGAAACGGCGGACTGTCGCCACCACGCCAAGCAACGTCCAGGCCTGTTCGTACGAAGAAACCACCGCGCGGATAGGTACTGCATTGCGACCAATCTGTCTGCCGCCGACGGTCTTCCATTCCAGCGCGTAACGGACGTCGTTGCCGCGACCACCGTCCAAGGCCACGACCCAATCACGCGCGGCAGCGATGTCGTCACCGATCTGAGCAAGCGTGGGGCCGCGTAGCGGCACCTCGATCGGCGCGAACGGCTCGGCGTTGGCGTAGCTCCGCAGTAGCGACCCGTCATCCCACCGACGCTTGACCCGTGCGGCTACATCCTCAGCCGAGGTCCAAGCAGCGTTCATACCGAGGATCCGTCACGACGGCTGCGGTACTCCTCGATTGTCATGGTCTGTAGCCGGGAGTATGTACCGGCCGGATTATCCACGATACCAATGGCTTTCACATACGGCTCGATCACGTGCACCTTCTGCAGCGGCGTAACAATCAACAGCTGCAGCCCCAGCGTCGCGAACAACTCCAGCGCATATCGCGTGGAGACATCCGAACCGCGTCCGAACGCCTCGTCGATCACCGCGAATCGGAAGTCACGCGACTGAGAGACTCCCCATTCGAGGCCAAATTGGTAGGCCAGTGAGGCCGCAAGAATCGTGTAGGCAAGCTTCTCTTTCTGCCCCCCGGACTTGCCGTCCGAGTCGCTGTAGTGCTCCCACTCGACGTCTGTGTTCACGTCGCGTTCAGAGGCCGAGAAGACGAACCAGTTGCGCACGTCGGTTACCCGGCGGGTCCAGTTCTTGTCCGATTCAGCGTAACCGTCCCGCCCACGGAACCGCTCGATGATCCTCTTCACATCCAGGAACCGCTGCTCCGAGTACTGGTCGCCGTCGACAGCCAGCATGTCGTTGGTCAGGCTACGCAGATCCGAACGGAACTGTGCGACATCCTGATTAGTGGTGGGTTCTTTCTCCAAACGAATGAAGCGGCCCGGGTTGTATGGCACTGCGCCGAGCGCATCGTTGATCCGGTCGACTCGCTCATCGATGGCTGACGCCTGCCGCCCCAGCCAGTTATTGAACCCGGCGAGTTCTTGGATGGCGTTCTTATTCAGCTGTTCTTTGAATTCGCTCTCGAAACGCGGCAAGTCGTCGGTAGCGACGCGGTCACGAAACGCGAGGAAGTCGCCGCGAGCAGCGACGGTTGCGTCCATATCGGCGCGCTGCTCGGGCCACCGACGCAGCACTTCGCTCATGTACTGAGTCAGGTTCAGCGCGTGGCCATTTAGTTGACCAGAAAGCCGCTCGATGCGTCGATGCAAGTCCGCTGACAGTGTCGTCTCGATTTCGGCACATTGCGCTGCCTGTTTGGGCCGGCGCTCCCCGAGGCGTTCGTCGAGTGCGTGGTACGACGCCCGGGCGGTTTCCAGTTGACGCTCCGGCTGAGCAGCGACGAAATCGTCGTCCCGCGCACGGTCTTGCTTCGCGCGCTGCACGGACGCCGCCGTGGTGGCGAGCCGCCCGGTGATCTCCCTGCTCAGTTTCGTTGCGGCAGAGGATTGCTCAGCATTGCGTTCCAGCGCCAGGGTGATCTCTTCCAACCGCGACGAACCGGACTGCAAACGGACACGTTCGGCGTCATGTGCCGCGGCACGCGACGCAGCCTCGTCGACATCAAGGTCGGCCCACGAGCGGAACCCCTCGACGCGCAGGAACGCATCGAGCCGTTGCTGCAGCGCCTCCCTCTGCTCGCCCAACTGCGTAGCAACATCGGTTGCCTCCGAATGCTCCTGTTGCAGCTCGGTCAACTCGTTGCGCAGCGCGGCAATCTTGCGTTCATTGATCCAGCCCAGCACCCAGCGCCGCGGATCGTCGACGCGGTGTCGATCGTCCTTTTCGTGCCGGTCACCCGAGCGCACTTGTCCCTCACGGGTGACGGCGCGGGGATAATTGCGGAACTCATCGAGTGTCGCCGCGCAACGAAAGTTGGCCCGCTTCATCAGCTCGTGGCGGAGGTACTCCGTGAATGGCCCTTCCCGCAAATCGATGCAGTCAGCCAGCAGCAGCCCATCCTCGACCGTCGGCTGCAGCCGTACCCGGTGCGCCGGTACTCGCTCGTAGACCAACTTGGCTCCCCGCCCCGCAACTGTGAGGCTGCGTCCATTCACCCATGCGGCGACAGCGTCATAATGTCGTTGCGGCACCAGCAGGGACAGCGCAAACCCGCGGAGCACGCGTTCGGCAGCGCCTCGCCATTGCGAGTGCTCGTCGTCTACGTCGAGAAGCTCCCCGGCATAAGGTAATTCCCCCGGCGTCAGATTCAGCGCGGAACACAATTCGGCCCGGATGGCCACTTGTTCATGCGGCAGGTTGTTGGTGCGCTGTTCCAGGCTGCCGATCTCCCCTGTAAGGACCTCGCACTTTCGTCGAATTTCTCGCTCCCGTCCGATCGCGTCGACAACGGCCGTGTCCATATCGCGCTTCCGATTGGTCAAGCGGGGACGTTCGGCGCCAACCAACGTTGACAGCGCGGCGAACGCCCGCTCGTCGGAGACCGAGTCCAGGCCAGCGTCAGAGACGGCGGCATCAAATAGGACCCTGGTCTGTTGGCGTGCTTCTGTTTGAGCGCGTGCCTCGGCTGCCAGTCGTTCCAGCTCTCCGATCCGATCCCCACCCGCCTTCGCGCGCTCTTCGATCAGGGATTCACGTTCGTGGTTTAGCCGTCGCTGCTCCGATTCGGCCGCGTCCTGCTGCGCCCACAGGGCCGCGCCCTCTGCCTCTAGCCGCGTGATCTCCGCAAAGAGCAGACCGGACCGAAGTTCTGCGATGTACGACCTGACTGCGGACCGTTCATGATCGAGTCCGTCGCGTTCGGCAAGTGCAGCGTCGTACTTGGCCGCCGTTTCCACGATAGGTTGGAGAGCCTCGAGCTGCTCGCGGGCCCGCTTGACGGCGTCGTGAGCCTTGGATAGGTCGTCGAAGTGTCCGATGATGTCACGAACCCGGTCAGTCGAGTCACTCGGTTCCAACATGTGATCACGGACGAAATCATTGAGGTTGCCAACGGATTTCATCGACACTGTCTGATGGAACAGCTCTAGTGCCTGGTCCGATCGGATACCGAGCAGACGACGCAACGAAGTCGCGTACTTGGGAAACTCGTCGAAAATTTCCGCGCCTGCCGCCCTCAGGCGTCGGCGCAGCTCGCGCAAGTCAGTACCAAAATCAGCGAAATCACCGGCGACCGACAGCTCTCTGATCGCGGTCACGAAGAACCGGTACGGCTGACCGGTACTCTCGCGTTGCTGAAACACCTGGGCCAGCGTGACCGTCTCGTCGTAGCCGTGATTGTGGAAGACACCGAGAATCACCGAGTAGGTGCGCTTGTTCTCACGCAAGCCTTTTGGGCGGGATTTGCCAGTGGTCTCGTTGCGCTCGGACTTGTAGTGACCCTCGACGTAGGAGCGCAGCGTACGTTCCTTGGCGTCTGCACCGGCGGCCTTGTTGTAGGCGGCCTTGTGCGAGGGAACAAGTAAGGTCGTGAGCGCGTCGACTATCGTTGACTTGCCTGAGCCGATGTCACCGGTCAACAGCGCCGTATCGGTACCGGGCGTGAAGCGCCATACGTGGTCGTCGAAGGTTCCCCAGTTATAAACTTCGGCGTATTGCAGCCGGTATCCGGCTCGCTGTCCATCAACGAGTTCCACTGCGTCGGAGAGAGTTTCACTCACGGTTCGCTCGCTCATCGCCGACAGGAAGCCCTGCGTACTCGCGCAGCTTGCCGGCGAAGTCGGCTAGGGTCTGTGCATCGACGTAGGCCTTGAGGATGCGCCGCACCTCCCAATGATCGCGCTGACCGCGGAGCTGTCGCAGGAACCCGAGCTCGGCAGCCTTCTTGATTGTGGCCTCTGCTTGGTCGACAACACGGGCATCGTTCGTAGATTCCGCTTGGAACAGTCGCAGCAGTTCAATGATCTGGTCAGTGCTGAGAACCAATCTTCCCTCACCACCACTGGTTTCGAATTCAACCAGGCGTTTGCGCAACAGGACTAACAGCAGGCTGACGTTGTAGGTGAGCGCCCGCCGGCGCACCAGACGCGGTAGCGCCTCCACACCTTCTTCCTCCGACCGCGAACGCAGGTATGCGTAACCCTCGGCCTCATCAATGACGACGTCGACGCCAATGGTGGCGAAATGGTCACGCACACCGGCACCCTGACGTTCTAGGACCAGCCAGGTGTCCTCGTCGGAGGTGCGGTAGACGACACCCTGCATTAGCCGGATGATGGCGGCCGCGACATCACGGTCCGTACTCATCGCCGTCGTACCGTCACTTTAGGTAGTCTGGCGCGCTTGATGAGGTCGGAATCGGCAACGTCCACGTATTCCAGAATGGTCTCCTCGGTCTCGTCCATGTCGATGCTCACATCCTCATCGTTCAGCGCAAGGTAGCCGACGATCTCGGCCGCACCCTGTTCAATCGGGTGAGCAGCGATCACATCGGATAGCAGTGCTGATGTATTGCGAGGCAGCACAGCGCGGATAGTCTCGGCCAGTCGTACCTGGTCGATGTACGTCTGGTCGAACAATAGTGCGGCGTCGACCTGCTCGGTGGCTTCGCTTATGTGACTCTCGACAGCAACCGCCACCGGCGGCTGATACAGCGGACGCTCGAAGGGCAGTGCGATTTCGATGCCCGGCTCGTCGACCTCGAGACCGAATGACGGCGGGTTCCTGCGCACCTCAAGGGCGGCCGTCTCCACTGCCCGGACGAGGTCCAACACACGGCGGTTCTCCAGCCAGACTTGATCGTCGAGAAAACGTCGCAGCTGTTCGGAAATCTGCCGGACCGTGCGCTGCGCCCTGTCGGCGGCCTCCGACCAGTCATGGTGGATTCCCTTGACGCTGTTGCTCCGCTGATCGGGTTCGATCGCGTCGAGAGCGGTAACCTTGGCCAGCAGATCGGCCAGCTCTGTCTGGCGTTGTTCGGAGAGCAAGAAGTCATAGAACGCTTGAAAGCTGCGTCCTTGATCCGAGCCGGCGATCTCCGAGCGGCTACCAACCAACTCCGCGAGCAATTCGCCCTTAGCTCCTTCCCAAGCCGCGATCTTCTCCCGCGCGGCTCGATCCAACAACCGGAAATTGTCTTCGACTTCGCGGAAATCCGCTAGCAGTTCGCGGGCCGTTGCCGACAACTGCTGATAGCGGTCACGTACGCCGGTGGCGTCCAACATGGGGACGTTGCCCGCTTCAATCGAGCCGATCTCCGCATCGAGTTCAGCTCTGCGCCGACGCAATTCAGCAGTCCGCACTTCGGGTTGAACTTCGGTTCCGTGCACAATCTGACGCAGTAGTTCGACAACGGTGTGCAATCTCGATTCGGTGCCGACGAAGGACCGCCCCCGCAGATTGAGAACCCAGGAATAGGACTTCTCGAATGCCGGTGTCACCTCGTAGTGAACCTCGTCGTCGCCTGGTGGGTAGAACCGCCGCAGGTATCCAGCCTCCGTAGCCGCCCAATCTTCCAGATAGGCGCGCGGCTCCTTGGGGTACCGGACCTCGTGGGCATTCAGCGCATAAAGATGCTCATCGAGCGCACCGGCGACCTCGCTGGCAGAGCACGCGCCACGATTGCCCTCGACGAAGAACTCCCCTAGGAAGGACAGGATGAGCGTGGCATTGCCTGCACGCAGCAGCCGCCAGGCAGGATGCCGCTCCCGCAACGCACTGACCTCTTGATAGTCCACGCTATCGAGGGTAGGCAGGCGCACCGACAGCATCACACCGTTGCCCAAAATCTACGCTCGGTAGCCCGCACACATCAGACCGGAATCGACCCGTACCTTCCGTTGACACCGCGGTGTTCATCGCGAAGTAGCCGACCTGCACCCTGTGCACACACCACCACTCAAGCTGCGTAAGGCCGCCCCGTCGATGACAGGGGCGGCCTCAGCGGTGACAGCAAGTCTCAGCGGTGGTTGTGCTGGTGGTGATGATGCACCGGGCTGCCCGGCTGCGGGGCGTTCTGCTGGTGCGGGAACGCGTGGTGCGTGCCGACCGGGCTGCTGGCAGTCGTGACGTCGGCGTGCGCGGTGGCGGCACCGAGGAAGATGACGGCCGGCGCGGCAGCGAGGGCGAAACCGGCGGCGATGCGGCGGGTGATGTTCATGTCGACTCCTTTGGCGGGTAAGGCTTTTCAAGTTCTTGTCCGGTGTGTTCCGGTGTTGAACTAAGAATGCCGCCGACAGCCGTCGACCTGTATCCGCCGACCGGCCCCTGCGCCGGGTGAAACTCCTGTCCCCCGATCAGGGGACAGAGCGGGACCGACCGCGAAGACGCCTACCTGAGCTGCAGCGCTACGCCGAACGTGTCGCCTGCTGATCCGACCCGCTGCGGCGGACCACGCCACCCGCCACGCCCGACGTAGCAAGCCAGGGCAACCACGTGCCGAGGAACCATCCGAACCGCTCGGTGCCACCCTCTACGTGCGCCGCTACGCCCGGCGCCAGCACCGGCCGCCGGTCAGCCCCTAGGCGTGGTCCTGGTCAGGCCGGCAGCCGACTCAGCCACTCCTCGTCGTTGACGACCTGCCCATCGATGACGACGAGCGGCACCCCCGGCTCCGGAAACTCATGCAGAAGCTTGAGGTTGTTGGCGGCGATGACTTTGGCGTCGTAGCCGACGGGCAGGCCGAGCCGGATCAGGTCCTGCGCCGACTGCGGCGCACCCGCCCGACCAGCCAGCTCGGCCAACTGGTCGTTGCTCAGGTCCGTGTCGCCGCCTTCGCGTGGCTGGTTCTCCTTCGAGAAGATCTGCTGGATGAAGCGCCACGCGACCTCACTCGACTTCGATTCGCCGGCCGCGACGAAGGCTGCGTAGATCGCGCGCCGGTCGTATGTGCCACTGGCCGAGTACTTTTCGAGGAAGTTCACCAAGCGGACGTTCACCCGCAGCGCGCCGCTGTCGATGCGCCGCCCCAGCTCCTCGCCGTCGGACCGGATCAACTTGCCGCTGAACGGGCAGATGGGATCCAGGTAGAGGTCGATCTGCCCGAGCGCGTGCGGGTCACCGATGGAGATGACGTCCCCGGCGGGCGCGGCCGCGGCGGCGTGCGCCTGGCCGGCGATCGGTCCGCCCATGAGCAGCCCGATCAGCAGCCCGACAACGACACCGAGGACACCTCGCCAGTTCACGTTCACGCCTCCATTCTGGCGCAACGGCGCGGCCGCTGGCCGCTAAATTCCGAGACGTCCCGACAACCGATTCAGCCGGTCCGAGCTCGCGTCGTCGAGACCAACGAACTGCACCGTCTTTCCGCGCGACGCGTACTTCATCCGGATCGCATCCAGCGTCGCGACAGACGAGGCATCCCACACCGCGGTGCCCGACAAGTCCACGACGACGTCGGCGGGGTCACCCGCGTAGTCGAACTGATGAACCAGATCGTTGCTCGATACGAAGAACAGGTCGCCGCTCACCCGGTACGTCCCCGGCTCCATCAACGACACCGAGGTGAAATGCGCGACCCGGCGCGCGAAAGCGACCATCGCGGCCAGCACACCGAGCGCGACGCCGATCGCCAGGTTCCCGGTGGCGACGGTCGCGCACACCGTGATGACCATCACAAGAGTTTCGCTGCGCGGCAACACTTTCAGCGTCCGCGGCGCCACGCTGTGCCAGTCGAAGGTGGCCACCGAGACCACGATCATCACCGCGACCAGGGCCGCCATCGGGATCCGGCCGACCAGGTCCCCGAGGGCCAGCACCAGGATCAGGACGAACACCCCGGTGAGTAGCGTCGAGAGCCGCGTCCGGGCGCCGGCGATCTTGACGTTCATCATCGTCTGCCCCACCACTGCGCAACCACCCATGCCGCCGAACAGCGCGGTCACCACGTTGGCGATGCCCTGCCCGCACGCCTCCCGGGTCTTGTTCGACGGCGTATCGGTGATGTCGTCGACGAGTTTGGCCGTCATCAGCGATTCCAGCAGCCCGACCAGTGCTGCCCCCACCGCGTACGGCGCGATGATCTGCAGCGTCTGCAGATCGACCGGCACGTGCGGTATACGGGGCATCGGCAGCGAATCCGGCAGGGCCCCTTGATCTCCCACGTTCGGGACGTGCCACCCGAAGGCCACGACCGCCACGGTCAGCACCAGCACCACGACCAGTGGTGGCGGCACCGCGGTGGTCAGCTTGGGCAGCAGCACCATGATCGCGATGCCCGCCGCGGTGAGCGGATATACCAGCCACGGCACGTCGATCAGGTGCCGAAGCTGGGCGACAAATACCAGGATCGCGAGTGCGTTGACGAAGCCGACCATCACGCTGCGCGGAATGAACCGCATCAACTTGGCGACCCCGAGAAACGCCAGCAGCATCTGGATCACCCCGGCCAACGCGATGGTGGCCACCAGATGCCCGACGCCGTGTTCGTGAGCCACCGGCGCGACGACCAGTGCCACCGCCGCCGTCGCGGCCGACACCATGGCCGGGCGTCCCCCGGCGAACGCGATGGTGATCGCCATGGTCACCGACGAGAACAGCCCAACGCGGGGGTCGACGCCCGCAATGACGGAGAAGGCGATGGCCTCCGGGATCAGCGCCAGCCCGACGACCAGACCGGCCAGCACCTCAGTGCGCAGCACGGCGGGTGAGCGCAGGGACGGCCGGTCGGCACGGGATGTGGACGCGCGGAACCCGAGCAGGGTGATGCTCATCGAATCTCCTTGGCGGAAAGCCAGTTTGGTCAGGCAGCCGGGCGATGGCCGAGGAAGTCCAGGATGTCGCGGCGGCGCCGCTGGTAGGACTCCTCGAATTGCGCCTCGGGCGTGCGGGGTTGCTCGATGGTGATGACATCGGCGACAGTGGCGGGCCGGTGGCTGAGCAGCACAACCCGGTCAGCCAGCAGCAGCGCCTCGTCGACGTCGTGGGTGACGAACAGCAGCGTCATCTTGTGTTGCTCCCACACCGACATCAGCAGCTGCTGCATCTCCAGCCGGGTCTGCGCGTCCAGCGCGCCGAACGGCTCATCCATCAGCATCACCCGCGGCTTGCAGGCCAGAGTGCGGGCCAGCTGCACCCGCTGGCGCATACCGCCTGAGAGCTGGCTCGGCAGGTGATCGAGGTAGGCACCGAGTCCGACCTGCTCGAGCCGTGCCGTCGCCGTCTCCTTGAGCTCCTTGCCGCGCACGCCACGGAGCTTGAGCGGAAACTCGACGTTCTTGAGCGCACTGCGCCACGGAAACAGCGCGTCCTCCTGAAACACCATGGCGCACTGGGCCGCATTGCCGGTGACGGGTGCCCCGTCCACCGTGGCGGTGCCGCCCATGGGCTTGAGCAGCCCGGCCAGCGCCCGCAAGATGGTCGACTTGCCGCAGCCGGACGGCCCGAGGAAGACGACCACTTCGCCACCCTCGATGGCCAGGCTGATGTTGGCGGCGACCACACCATTGAAGCCCAGTTGCAGCTGCTGCAGATCGACGGCGCCGGCGCTCATCGGGCGGCCCTCGGCAGCCAGCGGTTGACCCGCCGTCCGACCCGCTCCACCAACCACGCGGTACCGAGTCCCAGCGCACCGATGGAGATCATGCCGACCACGACACCGGCGTAGTCGAGCAACCCGTAGGCCTGCCACGTGTAGTAGCCGATGCCGTACTGGCCCGAGATCATCTCGGCGCTGACCACGCAGATCCACGCCACACCCATCGCGACCGAGAGTCCGGCGAAGATGCCCGGCAGCGCTCCCGGGATGATCACGTGGAGCAACAACGACATTCGGCCGGCGCCCATGGTCCGTGCGGCTTCCTCCCACACCTTCGGCATCGAGTCCATGGCGTGGATGGTGCTGACCACCACCGGGAAGAACGCGGCGAAGAACGTGATGAACACGATCCCCTGCTCGCTGGATGGGAACAGCAGGATGGTAAGCGGCACCAGCGCGATCGCCGGGATGGGCCGAATCAGTTCGATGAACGGCCGCAACGTCATTCGAGCGATCTCCGAGCGGCCGATCAACACACCCAACCCGATGCCGATCACCGCCGCCAGACCGAAGCCCAGCAGAATGCGCTGCAGGCTCGCCAGCAGGTCGTCATAGAAGCCGCTCGAGCTGGCCCGCGCCATCAGCGTGTGGAACACAGCCTCCGGCGCCGGCATCCGGTTGAAGCGCAACCATGCGACGACGTTGTGGGCCGTCAGCAGATGCCACAGCGTCAGAAAGACGGCAATTGGGATGAGTGGCAGCAGCAGTGCCGGGACCCGCCGTGCGGCGGACGTCGACAGCAGGTCGGCCATTTTGTGCCGCAAAGACTTTCCGGTGCGGTTCGCCGGTGACCACAGTCGAGGGACGGCCAACGTGGGTCTGGTCATGAGCTCGGTCATGCGTTTCCTTTCTCTCCTGATGGTGTGATCAGCCGGCGGTGCGGGACTGCCCGATGGCAGCGGCGTAGCCGACGGAGACTGCTTGTGGGTGATTGGTCCGGTAGGTATCGGCGCCTGCGGCGGTGGCGAAGGGCTTGTACCGCTGGGTCGGCGGCACGGCCGGATCAGCAAGCCAGACAGCGTGATCGGCGAAGATCCGCAGTCCGGTCAACGTGTCGGGTACATAGGAGGCCCGGACGTGCGGTGTCGCGGCCAGGCGGCGCAGCAGACAGCTCGGGGTGGCGGAGACGGCGGTGGCGGTTCCGGACGTCCACACTTCGGAGGCCTGGGCCGTGTCGTTGACCGGCAGTCCGCACACCTCGTCGAATCCGGTGAGCGTCATCGGATTGGCGACACTGGCCTGCCGCTGAGCGTAGTCGGGTCCGAACAGCTGCCGCAGGTATCCGTCGTTGACAAACTTGGGAACGTCGAAGTCCTTTGTCACCGCGCCGCGCCCCACCAGGTAGGCCTTGATCGGCTTGAACGCCGCCAGCACCTGGTCCTTGAGCGTCATGTCGAAGCTCACGAAGCCGTTGGGACCGTTGTAGAGGTAGATCACTTCGGGCTCGATCCCGGTCAGCGCACTGACCCGCAGGGCCGACTTGAGCGGATGGGCGACGATCTCGTCGGTGGTGCTCTTCATCGCCCGCAGGAACGCCGCCATCACCTCGGGATGGCCGTCGACGAACTGCCGGCGCGCGACGACACCGTGGAAGGTGGGCACATTGTTGTCGCCGCCGTCGTAGAGCAGACGCCCCTGATTGCGGTAGATCACCAGTTGTGGCCACGGCACGAACTGCGCGAGGGCGTCGACCTGACCGCCGTCGATCGACGACGCTCCGACCGACGGATCCTGATTGACGATGTGCAGCGAGTCCTTGTTGATGCCAACGGTTTTCACCGCGGTGGATAGCATGCCGTCGCCGGCCGAGCCGAGGCTGGTGGACACCTTCTTACCGGTCAGGTCGGCGAGCGTGCGCGCCGACGAGTCCGACCGCACCACGACCTGATTGAGCGAACCACGCAGGTTGTAACCGGTGGTCGCGACCAATTCCGTTGCCGCGTCATCGTATTTGCGCGTCTTGGAGCCGTTGGTGAGCAGCGGGTAGTCGCCCATCGATCCGATGTCGACATGTGTGGCGATCATCTGCGCCGTCAGCGGCGCACCGGACGCGAAGTCCTGCCACACCACGCGATATTTCGTGTTGGTCGCCGCGCCCAGTTGCTTGAGCTGGTTCTCGAAGTCACCGCGATCGCGCAGCAGCGTGCCGGCGTTGACGGTGTTGATGGTCTTGGATTGGTAACCGACGTTGACGACGACGGTCGGTTCCGACAGCATGCCGCACCCCGTCAGCAGTTGGGCCCCACCAACCGTGAGTGCGGTCAGCAGAGCAACCGAGCGGGCCTGCCACGGGCTGCCAGTTCGCTGTTGCTTGTCCATGTCCACAAGGGTCAACCGCTTCTGTTACCTCGCTGTCATCTGAGGTTGCGCGGTAGTTACGCCATCTACGAGGGCCGAAACCGCAGGTCAGGCACCCATTCGCGCCGATTGCGCCGCGCCGCCGATACCGTGAATTAACACTCTGTTACGCCACCTCGAGCGCCCTGGCGTGACACAGAGTTATCGGAAAGTCTTGTAGCCATGGACATTTCGAGCGTGACGTCCACGCGTACCCCGATCGAGCCCGACTACCGGTTCACCCTCGCCAATGAGCGTACGTTCCTGGCCTGGCAACGCACATCGCTCGGGCTGATGGCCGCCGCGGTGGCCGTCGTCCAGTTCATGCCGGAGCTGGCGATACCGGGCTTACGGCACGTGCTGGGCGTCGGCGTCGGCGCCATGGCGGTGCTGACGGCGGTCACGGGACTGCGGCGCTGGACCCAGGTGGACCGGGCCATCCGCAACGACGAGCCCCTGCCGCCGGCCTCCGCCCCCACGTTCCTGACCACCGGACTGGCGCTGATCGGACTGATCACCATCGTCCTGGCGATCAGCGCCACGGTGCGATGACGCTGGCCCCGGATCGCGGCCTGCAGTCCGAACGCACGGCGCTGGCGTGGAATCGCACGGGGCTGGCGATCGCGACCTCGGGTGTTCTGGTGTTGCTGCGCAACGCCGATACGTTCCACGGCGGTCACGACGCGACGCGCATCGTCCTCGTGGCCGCTGTCGCGGTGCTCGCCGCCGTGGTGTGCGGCTTCGGCGCGAGCCGGCGCCGGCAGTTGGCCCGCGGACACTATTCTGCGATGCGGTACCTGCCGGCGGTCGGTCTCGCAGTGATCGCCGAGGGCATGCTGGTGCTGATGTACCTCATGCCGCTTGGCTAGGGCGTCTCGATTTGGCGCCGTCGCTCCTCCTCGATGGTGTCGCCAGTCTGACGAGTCGCTGACCTGACCGATGCCGCTGCGTCCACCTGATGAGCCGGCCGGACCTCTGTGCTCATCATGTCGCATCCGGAGCTGTCAGCTGAGGCTGACAAGGTCAGCCTGTGTTGACATCGTCAGCGCACGTTGACGGGTCCAGACCGCACATGCCGCAGGGAGAGACGACGTGCGGGCCAATCAACGCGAAGTGATGTCGACCAACACAGACCGGTACCCCTTTGGCACATGTGGAACTGGACACAAGGGTTTGTCTTTGTGAGATAAACGCTGGTCCCTCACACGTCGAGGAAACGAATGTCCTTGGCGTTACGCACGATAAAGCTTCGGCGCGCTTCGACGTCCTCACCCATCAGGATCGAGAACAGTTCGTCGGCGGCCGCGGCGTCGTCGAGTGTCACCTGACGCAGGACGCGGATGGACGGATCCATGGTGGTCTCCCACAGCTCCTTGGCGTCCATCTCACCCAGACCCTTGTAGCGCTGGATACCGTCGTCGGTGTTGATGCGCTTGCCGGCCTTCTTGCCGGCCTCGAGCAGCCCGTCGCGCTCGCGGTCCGAGTAGGCGAATTCCGGTTCGCTGCGTTGCCATTTCAGCTTGTACAGCGGCGGCTGGGCCAGGAAGATGTGGCCGTTTTCCACCAGCGGCTTCATGAAGCGGAACAGCAGCGTCAGCAGCAGCGTCGAGATGTGCTGACCGTCGACGTCGGCGTCGGCCATCAGCACGATCTTGTGATACCGCAGCTTGGAGATGTCGAACTCGTCGTGAATACCAGTGCCCAGGGCCGTGATGATGGCCTGGACCTCGTTGTTCTTCAGCACGCGGTCGATGCGCGCCTTCTCGACGTTGATGATCTTGCCGCGCAGCGGCAGGATCGCCTGGAACATCGAGTCCCGGCCACTCTTGGCCGAGCCACCGGCCGAATCGCCCTCCACCACATACAGTTCCGACTTCGTCGGGTCGGTGGAGCGGCAGTCGGCCAGCTTGCCGGGCAGACCCCCGATTTCGGTCGCGCTCTTGCGCCGCACCAGCTCCCTCGCCTTTCTCGCGGCGACGCGGGCCTGCGCCGACGATGCCACCTTGGTGACGATGACCTTCGCCTCCGCCGGATTCGCCTCGAACCAGTGCGTCAGCTGCTCGTTACAGATCTTCTGCACGAACGACTTGACCTCGGTGTTGCCCAGCTTGGTCTTGGTCTGGCCCTCGAACTGGGGCTGACGGACCTTCACCGAGACGACGGCCGCCAGGCCTTCGCGGATGTCGTCACCGGTGAGGTTCGGGTCTTTGTCTTTCAGCAGCTTCTTGTCTTTGGCGTACCTGTTCACCACTGAGGTCAGCGCCGCGCGGAAACCTTCTTCGTGCGTACCACCCTCGTGCGTGTTGATGGTGTTCGCGAAGGTATGCACCGACTCCGAGTAGCCGGCGTTCCACTGCATCGCGACCTCGACCTGATGTCCGTCTCCCGCGCCGTCGAACGCGATGATGCTCGGCTGGATGGGCTCTTTCACGCGGTTGAGGTGCTGGACGTAGTCGATCAGCCCGCCGGGGTGGTGGAAGACGCGGGTGTCGGCGTCATCGCGGCGCCGGTCGGTCAGCGACAGCACCAGCCCCTTGTTGAGGAATGCCATTTCCTGCAGGCGGCGCGCAATGGTCTCGGCGCTGTACTCGGTGGTCTCGAAAATCTCTGGGTCCGACCAGAATCGGACCGTGGTGCCGGTGCGGGTCGACGGCGTGCCCTGCTGCAGGGTGCCGGGCACCGAGCGGTCGTAGTGCTGGGACCATTCGTACCCGTCCCGGTGGATACACACCTCGAGCCGCGTCGACAACGCGTTCACCACCGAGACGCCGACGCCGTGCAGGCCACCGGACACCTGGTAGGAGTCGCCGTCGAACTTGCCGCCGGCATGCAGTTGGGTCATCACGACGTCGACGGTGGGAATCCCGGTGGTGTGCATGGCGACCGGGATACCGCGGCCGTCGTCGCTGACCTCGACGCCGCCGTCGGCGAGCAGCGTGACATCGACACGGCTGGCGTGGCCGGCCATGGCCTCGTCGACCCCGTTGTCGACCACCTCCCACACCATGTGGTGCAGGCCACGCTCGCTGGTCGACCCGATGTACATGCCCGGGCGTTTCCGGACGACATCGAGCCCTTCGAGGATCGTGATCGATTGGGCGCCATAGCTGGACACGGCTGCACTCCTTCGACAGTCGAGCACGGCCCCCGACGTGCGGGGGCCGTGCTGCGCTGGTGCTATTGGTTGCGGGCAGGGACGAAATCGATGGGTGCCCCGGCCGGGATGAGTTGTTCGGTCTCGACGCTGGCCTCGAATTCCTGGATGAATCGGTAGGCGTGTTGCATCACCCACCACCGCACCCAGGTCTGGTTGACGGCCTCGCGTTCCTTCGGGTCCTCGAGGAGGTTGGTGATGCGGGCGAAGCCCAGCGGGATCTCGGGATCATGGAAGTGCTGCTGCCGTTTGAAGTTGATCTTGAACTGTGACCACTTCACCGCGTGCAGCTCCTCGTTGAGCCAGACCATGCAGCCGTCACGCTTGGATTCCTCTGCACCGCCGAAGAATTCGCGTTGGTCGATGCCGTCGATGATGCGGTCGTCGGGCACATCGCAGCCCACCCAGCGCAGCAGGGTCGGGAACATGTCGGTGACGTGCACCATCTCGTTGCTCTCGCGCACCGGCACGTGACCGGGCCAGCGGATCAGGCACGGTGTCCGGATGCCACCCTCGGCGGAGCTGAAGTAGGAGCCGTCGAAGAAGCCCGCGGTACCCCGGCCGGCCAGATGGTCCTCGGCGCCGTTGTCACCGGCCATGATCACGATGGTGTTGTCCTCGATGCCCAGCTCGGCCAGGTAGTCCAGGATGCTGCCGAAGTCGTTGTCGAGCATCAGCAGTGAGTCGCCCCAGTTGCCGTTGGTGCTCTTGCCCTTGAACTCGGGACGGACCTCCATCGGGAAGTGCATCAGCGAGTGGTTGTGGTACAGGTAGAAGGGCTTTCCAGCGTCGACACTGCGCTTCATGAAAGCCTTTGCCCGACGGTCATATTCGCCGTCCACCTCACCCTTGAGCTTGACCGTGAGCTGCTGGTCGGTGGTCTTGACGCCACCTTCCTTGGTGCCGTCGTACATGTAGGAGTAGCCGTCGCGTTCGGCCTTGTACCAGGGGTCGTCGGGCCACAGACATTCGTCGTAGGTGCGGGCCGGACCGTACCACTCGTCGAAGCCGTGATCGGTCGGCCAGCGGCCGTCCTCGGCGCCGATGTGCCACTTGCCGAAACATGCGGTGGCATAGCCCGCTTCGGACAGGATGTCGCCCATGGTGCGTTCCCACGCGACGATGCCGCCGCCGTTGCCGCCGAGCGCGATGGTGTGGTTGCCGGACCGGATCGGGTACCGGCCCGTCATCAACGCCGAACGGGTTGGCGTGCACTGCGGTTCGACGACGAAGTGCGACAGTTTCAGCGATTCGGCGGCGAAGGCGTCCATTCTGGCCGTGTCGGCGCCGCGCAGGATGCCGCCGCCGTAGCAGCCGAGCTCCCCCATGCCGAGATTGTCGACGTGAAAATAGACGATGTTGGGTTGTTCGGGCATGGCTGTACTACCTCTCTATCGATTGCATTAATCGGTAAGGGGTTCGGGTGATTGATTGCAGAGGTGCCGACTACGGTGGCGGCGGCGCGGAATCTCTTGCGGCGGTGGTGATCAACGAACAGCGGTCGCCGCGGTACCGCACGGTCTCGAGGTCGAAGGGTGTGCCGTCTTCGAGGTGGGTCAGCCGGTGCAGCAGCAGAAGCGGTGCGCCAGGACGGATTTGCAGGAGCTTGGCGGTGTCGGCGTCGGCCGAAACCGATTCCACGGTGATCTCGGCCCACCCCAGGCGCATCCCGAGTTCGGTCTCGATCAGCGCGAAGACGTCCTGGTCGGCCAAATTGGCGTCGACGGGGATGGCCCCGATCCGCAACGACGTGGTGTCCAGGGACAGTGGTACGCCGCCGACCGACCGCAGGCGCTCGATGAAGAGAATCGGCGCACCTTCGGGCACTTGGAGTTTCGCCGCGACGAATGGTGAGGCGACCGACTCACGCGCCGACATCACTGTGTTCTCCACCGGAAGTTGATGCCCGGCAAGCGATTCAGCGAGACCTTCTAGTCGGTCGATCCGCTGGCTGAGCTTCGCGCCGGTGACGAACGTCCCGGCGCCCTGCACCCGGGTGATCAGCCCCTCACCGCGCAGCAGCTCCAGCGCCTCACGAATTGCGTTGCGACTCACGCCCAATTCGGCGGCCAGCTCGTTCTCCGGCGGCAGCATCGGGCGCGCTGCGGCCAAGCCTCCGTACACGCCGTCGAGGATCTGGCCACGCAACACATCACGCGCCCAGCGGGCCGCGTCGGCGCGGGTGCCCGCATACTCCCGGGCCGCAGGACGGGGAAAGTCCTTCGGCGGGATGTGCGGGCGGCGGGTCATGACCTCACTGTGCCACCGATGACCACGGGTGGCGATACGTAGCGTGTTACGCCACCTGATCTCAGGTAAAGCTCTAGGCCAGGGACTATGCGGCGGCGTTTGGGCGCCGCTTTCGCCACCTCAGTCCGCGATGCAGCGGAAGCCGATGTGCGACGTCGCGCTGTCCTGCGACTGCGACGACCGCGCCGCGGGCCGGTAACGGTGGCAGTACTCGGGCGCGCACAGGTGCGAGCCGCCTTTGAGGGTCTGCATCACCGACGGGTCACCGCCGGGCGGCGGACAGCAGCCGGACACTTCAGGAGCGGCGCTGTGCCGTGGCGTGTACCGGGTCGTGGTCCATTCCCACACATTGCCGATCATGTCGACCAACCCAAAATCGTTGGGCGGGAACGTGCCAACCGGCGACGTGCCGACCCAGCCTCTTGCGCCTGTGTTGCGGTACGGGAATTGGCCCTGCCACGTGTTGGCCATCAGCTGGCCGTCCGGCCGCACTTCGTCACCCCAGGCGTAGGCCGTGGTCGCACCCGCGCGCGCGGCGTACTCCCACTGCTCTTCGGTGGGCAGCCGCCGGCCCGCCCAGGCCGCGTACGCTGCGGCGTCCGGGTAGGCGACCTGCACCACCGGATGATCGAGGCGGTCGGCGATCGACGACTCCGGCCCGAACGGATGCTGCCAACTTGCCCCGGGCACCCACGCCCACCATTGCCGCCAATTACGCAGATCGACCGGGCCCGCCGTGGGGTGGAACACCAACGCCCCGGGGACGAGCTCATCAGCGGGAACGCCAGGGAAGGCGGCCGGGTCCAGCTCCTGCTCAGCGACGGTGACATACCCGGTGTCCGCGACGAATTCGGCGAACTGGCCGATGGTGACCGGGTGCCGTTCGATGGAGAACGGCGCGACGGTCACCTCGTGCACCGGCGCTTCCTCGGGGTAGAAGTCCTGTGAACCCATGCGGTACGACCCGCCGGGGAGGTCCGCCAGTTCCGTGAGCATTCCGACAGGTTAACCAGCCCACGAACGATGCGCCTGTGAGGTTTCGTGCCACAAGGCTCCGCCGATAGACCAGACTGGGACCATGACGGATACCACCGCCACCCGAGTCGCGGTGTACCTCGACTTCGACAACATAGTCATTTCTCGCTACGACCAGGTCCACGGTCGCAATTCGTTTCAGAAGGACAAGGCCAAGGGACTCGAACCCGACAAACTGACCCAGGCCACCGTCGACGTCGGCGCGGTTCTCGACTTCGCATCGTCCTTCGGCACGCTGGTGCTCACTCGCGCGTACGCCGACTGGTCCGCCGAGGTCAACGCGGGCTACCAGCAGCAGCTCGTCGGTCGGGCCGTCGACCTCGTTCAGCTGTTCCCGGCGGCCGCCTACGGCAAGAACGGCGCCGACATCCGGCTCGCCGTCGACGCCGTCGAAGACATGTTCCGGCTGCCCGACCTCACCCACGTGGTGATCGCCGCGGGCGACTCCGACTACATTCCGCTGGCCCAGCGCTGCAAGCGGCTCGGCCGGTACGTGGTCGGCATCGGCGTAGCCGGGTCCTCGAGCCGCGCGCTCGCCGCGGCCTGCGACGAGTTCGTCACCTACGACGCGCTGCCCGGCGTGCCCGTCCGCGAGCCGTCTCCCGAGCCGGCCAAGCGCGCCCGTCGCAGCACCAAGTCCGAACACGACCCCCAGGCCGCCGCGACCGCCCTGCTGACCCGTGCGCTGCACATCGGGTTGGAGAAAGACGACGTCGACTGGTTGCACAACTCCGCGGTCAAGGCGCAGATGAAGCGCATGGATCCGTCGTTCAGTGAAAAGGCTTTGGGATTCAAGTCTTTCAGCGATTTTCTGCGCTCCCGCACCGACGTGGTCGAGTTGGATGAGAGCTCGACGACGCGCATGGTGCGGCTGAAAAGCGCGCACTAACGAAGGAAAAGAGTGCGGGCGGTGGGACTCGAACCCACACGTTCTTTCGAACACGGGCACCTAAAGCCCGCGCGTATCGCCAATTTCGCCACGCCCGCGACCCTATGAGGATAGCGGTACAGCACAGCCAGAACTTGTCGGACCTTCGTCGTACGTTGAACCCAACGCTTGATGGAGGGCAGATGCGCAACCTCGACGAGTTCGATCATGTTCAAACCCTCATCGCGACGGGCAAGAATGACTGTGCCATCGCACGCGAGACCGGCATCCCCCGGACGACTATCCGCGGTTGGCGGCGACGCCCACCGACGAAGCTTGTGAAGCTGGATCGTTCGTCGCCCTGCGGGGTTCTGCACAATTTCGGCCTCCTGCCAGCCGGGCCCTACGCGTACCTGCTCGGTCTGTATCTCGGCGACGGCAACATCTCACGCGCGCGCAAGATCTGGCGGCTCCGAATCACGCTCGACAGGAAATACCCCGCCATCGTGCAACGCTGCCGCGAAGCCATGGCAGCGGTAATGCCCGGACAACAGGCAGGAATCGTCGGACGAGTGGGGTGCGTTGATGTCTCGATGCACTCGAAGCATTGGCCTTGCCTTTTCCCGCAGCACGGGCCCGGCAAGAAGCACGATCGCCTCATTGCACTCGAACTGTGGCAGCAGGACCTGGTCAGCCAAGCCACCGAAGAATTCGTCCTCGGCCTGATCCACAGTGACGGCTGCCGCGTCGTCGCCAACGATCGCGGCGTCATGAGCGTCCGCTACCACTTCACAAACCTGTCCGAAGACATCGTCGATCTGTTCACCGGCGCGCTGGACCAACTCGGTATCCACTGGCGGCGGTCTTCGAGAAAGCAACTCTCGATCTACCGCAAGGCAGACACCGCTCGCCTGGACGAATTCATCGGGCCAAAGAGCCGCCCGGTGCCGTGGCCATGCATCGAACCTCGGGCGTCCTAGCAGGCACGAATCGCAAACCCAAACCCGCGCGCGGTACCGTTGCCATATGTCCACTACACGGCGTAGGAGGCCGGCGCTCATCGTGCTGGTGACCGTCGCTGCCCTGGGCTGCATGGCCCTGGCCTGGTGGCAGTGGTCGAGGTTCCAGTCGAGCGCCGGCACTTTCCAGAACCTCGGCTACGCGCTGCAGTGGCCGATGTTCGGCGCGTTCTGCTTCTACGGTTACTACAAGTTCGTCCGCTACGAGGAAGCGCCGCCCGAGCAGCAGCCCAAGAGCGAGCCCACCGAAATCCCCGAGGGCCTGCTCCCCGAGCGCCCCAAGGCCGCCAAGGACACCGCGGACCCGACCCTCAACGAATACAACGCCTATCTGGCCGAACTGGCCGAGAACGACAAACAGGACAGGACCACCACATGACCGAGTCGCAGCCGACCACCCTGTCGAAAGACACCATCCGCAAGGCATTGACCGCCTACCGCGTGATGGCCTGGGCGACCGGTCTCTGGCTCATCGCCCTCTGCTACGAGCTGGTCGCGCACTACATCTTCAACGACGCCAGCCTGAACTGGATCGGCATCGTCCACGGCTGGGTCTACTTCGCGTACCTGCTCTGCACGTTCAACCTGGCGGTCAAGGTCCGCTGGCCCCTCGGTCAGACGATCGGCGTCCTGTTCGCCGGCACCGTCCCGCTCGTCGGCATCATCGTCGAGCACTTCCGCACCGAAGACGTGAAGAAGCGCTTCGACCTCTGACCGTCAGCCCAGGTGCTTGAGCACCTCGACTGCCAGCTGCTCGCCCTTGTCCTCCTGCAGGAAGTGCGACGCCCCTTCGATCCGCACTTGCTCGTCGACCGTCGGAAGCAGGTCTACGAACGCCTCGCCCGCGCGCGGATACGGGAACACTGGGTCCTGGTCGGAGAACGCGACCAGCGCCGGCTTCTCCCACCGCGACAGCGCGTCGGTGACGGCCTTCATCTCCGTCGCGCCCGGGGCGTCCTCCGTGATCGGCACCAATAGCGGGAACTGCGCGGCGCCGGCCTTCGATTCCACCGTCGGGAACGGCGCGTCGTAGGCAGCGACAACCTCTGGTGACAGGTCGGACGTCGTCGCGCCCTGAATCACGAAGCCGACGGGCAGGTCCGGGTTGGCCTCCGCGAACGCACGCCACGCCATGAAGCCTTTCGACACCCGGCCGGTGAACAGCCCGGTGTTGAAAATCGCCAGTGCGCCAACCTGATCCGCGTTCTCGGTGGCCCAGCGCAAGCCGATCGGTCCACCCCAGTCCTGCACCACCACCGTGGCGTCAGTCAATCCCAAGCCGCCCAGCAGCCGGGTGACCAAGTCGACGTGCCGGTCGTAGCTGTACCACCGGCGGTCGGTGGGCTTGTCCGAACGACCGAAGCCCGCGTAGTCGGGCACGATCACCCGATGGCCGGCCTCGACGAACGGACCAATCATCTTGCGGTACAGGTAAGCCCACGTCGGCTCGCCGTGGAAACAGACGATGGGCTTGCCGTCACGGGGCCCCTCATCGAGGTAATGCATGCGCAGCCCGTCGACGTCGACGTAGTTGGGGGCGAAGTCGTAGCCCGGCAGATTCGCGAAGCGTTCGTCGGGTGTACGGAAGACCTCAGCGGTAGTCATGTCGTCAACTTGCCACTAGTTGACCGACCGGTCAACTAGTAATTACGATTCTCAGGTGCCCCGAAGTTCCGATGCCCGCGACCGCCTGGTCGCAACCGCCGCACGCCTGTTCCTCGAACGCAGCTATCAAGCCGTCGGCGTCGATGAACTCTGCCGCGCGACCGCCATCAAGAAGGGCAGCTTCTACCACTACTTCTCGTCTAAATCAGAGCTCGCCAAAGCCGTTGTCGACTTACACGCCAAGGCATTTCAGCGCCAGCTGACCGGCTCCCCCACCGCGTCGCCCGCCGACAAGCTACATGCCATCCCGGACGCCATCGGCGCCATCCAGTCGGCCCTCGAAGCGCAATTCGGCCGTGCCGTGGGCTGCCCCTTCGGCAACTTCGCCGCGGAGCTGTCCACCACCGACGACGATCTGCGCGAGCACCTGGCGCACATCCTCAAGACGATGGAACACCACATGGCGGTCATCGCCACCGAGGCCGCAGCGGCCGGAGCGCTGCGCCCCGGCACCGATCCGCAGCAGCTCGCGCACGCCCTGCTCGCGCAGTATCAGGGCATCATCCTGCTGGCGAAGCTCAACGACTCGGGCGTCGCGCACCTCGCCCCCGCACTGCATGGCTTCATCGACGGCTATCTGACCGAGCCGAGCAATCTCTGACGCTGGCTACCGTCGAGACCAACTGAGTGGCGGAAAATGGGCTCGATGATCGCCGCGCAGTTGGTCTCGGCAACTTTGTCACGACGCCTGGCCCCACAACGCGCCATTGAAACGCAGATCGACGTCGTCCGCCACTCCCCGCGCTGCACGTGCACGGGCGATACGTCGCAGCACCACGCCCGCAGGGTCGCGCGACGTCACCCGGATGACGAGCCAATCCATTTCGACCATCTCCTCGACCCGCGCGATGTCCTTGCGAACCTGCTCGGGATCCATGTGATGCCTACCCTCGTACTCGACGGCGATCATCAAATCCGGCCATGCGAAGTCGACAACGCCGATCAAGGAGCCGTACTCGTTGCACACCGGATACTGGCTCTCCGGTTTCGGGAATCCGGCCCGAATGATCAACAACCGCAACAACGTTTCTTGCGGCGACTGCGCCTTCGGGTCAACGAGGGCTACGGTTTTGCGCGCCTGCACTATCCCCCGCTTGCCTTTGTGGCGCTCCGCTGCTGCCGCAATGGCGGCAACCGACAGCCTGGCGGCCCGCGCCAAGGAATCAATCGCCGCGACAGCTGGATCCTCCGGAAGTCTGCGCGCCAGATCGACCGCGGTGCGCGATGCGGTCGTCAGACGCATCTCACCGATCTGGCATATGTCGCCATTGTCGAGGTCGTCCTCCCAGACCACAACGCCCCGCGCGGGGCGGCTATACCGGTCGAAAATGTGCGCAGGGCAATCCGCGCCGATAAACCGCGCGCCATGAAAAGCCGCAGCGGAGTAGCCACCGAGCACACCCCGGCGCTTCGACCGCAGCCACGCCGCTTTCGCGCGCATGATCGCGGTCGGCCTCGTGCCTCTCGGCACGTAGACGTCCTTGTGCACGGCGACAAAGTTCGTCCGCAACTGATGCCGGGTCAGGCGTCCTGCCGACAACGCCTCACTCCCTATGAATGGCTCCCCCACCGGTGCAGTGTGCGCAGCCGCGCGCAGCTCTCGCCATTACGAGCGAGCTGAGCCTGTGGATAACTCCGGCGAAACCAACCGGATGGCGGAAATCGGGCTCGCCAATCGCCATTCAGTTGGTCTCGGCGACTTCGTGCGACAACGCGCCCTCAGGAACCAGCCAACTCCCGCAGCGCCGGCACCAGCTGCGCCAGCGCCCGTCCGCGGTGTGACGCCGCATCCTTCTCCGCCGGCGTCAGCTCCGCCGCCGACACCGAACCACCGGCGGGCACGAAGATCGGGTCATAACCGAAACCACCCGAACCCCGCGGCTCACGCGCGATGGTGCCCGGCCATTCGCCCCGCACCACCACAGAACCCGACGACGACACCAGCGCGCAGCACGACACAAACGCGGCACCGCGACGCTCGTCCGGCACGTCCTGAATCTGGCCCAACAACAGCGTCAGGTTCGCCGCGTCATCCCCGTGCCGCCCGGCCCACCGGGCCGACAACACCCCGGGCATGCCGTTCAGCGCGTCGACCGAAACCCCGGAATCGTCTGCGACACAAGGGATTCCAGTGGCCGCAAAGCCATCACGAGCCTTAGCCAACGCGTTCTCTTCAAACGTCGCGCCGGTTTCGGGTGCCTCGGGGAACGCCGGCACATCGTCCAACGACAACAAGTTCAGACCCGTGATGCCTGCGGCGTCCAGCACCCGTCGCAACTCCACAAGCTTCTTCGCGTTGCGCGAAGCGACGAGGAGCTCAGGCACCAAACGCCTTCTTGGCCGGCGCTGTCGACTCCGGCAGCACACCCGGGTACGGCAACTCCAGCGCCTCACGCTGCAGCGCGAACAACTGGTCGCACGCCGCCAGCGCGGCATCGAGAAGCTTGTCCAGCGTCGACCGCGGGAACGTCGCACCTTCGCCGGTGCCCTGCACCTCGACCAGGGTTCCGGTGTCGGTGGCGACGACGTTCATGTCGACCTCGGCGCGCGAGTCCTCCGTGTAGGGCAGGTCCGTGCGGACCCGGCCGTCGACCACGCCGACCGACACGGCTGCGATGGCACACGACAGCGGGCGCGGATCCTTCAGTCGTCCGGCGGCGGCCAGATAGGTGACGGCGTCAGCCAGCGCCACGTAGGCGCCGGTGATCGCTGCAGTGCGGGTACCGCCGTCGGCCTGCAGCACGTCGCAGTCGATGGCGATGGTGTTCTCGCCGAGGGCGCTGAGGTCGATGCACGCGCGCAGCGAGCGGCCGATCAATCGGCTGATCTCCTGGGTCCGTCCGCCGACGCGACCCTTCACCGACTCGCGGTCGGAGCGGTCATGCGTGGCGGCCGGCAGCATCGCGTATTCGGCGGTCAGCCAGCCCAGCCCGGAACCCTTGCGCCAGCGCGGCACACCTTCGGATACCGAAGCGGTGCACATGACCCGCGTCTCGCCGAACTCCACCAATACCGACCCTGCCGGGTGCTTGGTGAATCCTCGGGTGATCTTTACCGGGCGGAGTTCGTCGTCAAGGCGACCGTCTTCTCGTCTGGACACCCGACAACCCTAGCGGGCCGCCGTCAGCGCGGCGGCGGCTTACCGGCTGGTGATGTCGAACGACTCGTTGCACACCACGGCGTGCACGGGTCCGTCGAACTCGGCTTTGGCCTCGCTGATGACGTCCTCGCGGGACGTCCACGGCGGGATATGCGTCAGCAGCAGCTCTTTGACGCCGGCCTCGCGGGCCGCACGCCCGGCCTCGGTGCCGGACAGGTGCAGCTTCGGCGGACGGTCCGGCGAGTCGGTCCACGACGCCTCGCACAGGAACACGTCGGCGCCACGGGCCAGGTCGATCAACGCGTCGCAGTAGCCAGTGTCGGCGGAGTAGACGAGCGTCGCGCCGGACGGATCGGTGAAGCGCATGCCATAGGACTCGGTCGGGTGGCACACCAGTCGCGGCGTCACGGTCAGCGAGCCGATCTCCACGTCCTGGCCGTCGACCCAGACCTGAATGTCGAAGATGTCGGTGATGTCGTCGATCTCGCCGCCCTCGGGCGACGACGCCGCACCCAGCCGGTGCCAGGTGGCCGCCGGGCCGAACATCAGCGCGCGGCCAACCGGAGGATTCGGGTGATACCGACGCCAGACGAACAGCCCCGGCAAGTCCAGACAATGGTCGGCATGCAGATGTGACAGCAATATATTTACGGCGCCCGGATCAGCATGACGCTGCAGTGCGCCGAGTACGCCCCCACCGAAGTCGATAACCATCGGCGTGGTGTCCGGAGCGGTCAGCAGATAGCCCGAGGCCGGAGAATCCGGCCCACCCACGCTGCCGGAGCAACCGAGAATGGTGAGGCGCACACCCCTAGCTTGCCACGTCAACACGTCCTGCGACGAAAAGACGGCACCATTGGGCGGCCAGTTTCTCGATTGGTCCCGAAAGCGATACCGGTCACGCTTCCGGCAACACCGCGTGCGGCGAATTCGAAATTCAGCAAATTACGTCGGAATCGACGGCAGAGCTGAACCCTTACGCCGTTCGCGCGCTTCCCTTTCCGGACTGCTCAGCAAATACGCGGCGAACACGCCCGCGATGCCACCGCACAGATGGCCCTGCCACGACACGCCGAATGTCCCCGGCAGCGCGCCCCACAGCACACCCCCGTACACGAACAACACGATGATGCCGACGACGATCTGCCACGCGTGCCGCGTGAAGAACCCGAACACGATGAGGAACGTCAGCCATCCGAAAATCAGCCCGGACGCCCCGATGTGGACGGACTCCACACCGCGCGGCGCACCGATGTTGCCGATCAGCCAGGTGCCGAAGCCACCGAGAATCCAGATGATCAGCGTCGCCCCGAGGAAGCGGCCCATGCCCGCAAGCGTCACCAGGAACCCGAGCACCAGAGCCGGGCCGGTGTTCGCGATCAGGTGCGCCCAGTCGGCGTGCAGCAGCGGCGCCCACAAGATGCCCCAGAGCCCGTCGGTCTCCAGCGGCCGGATGCCGTCCTGATTCAGCTCCTGGTTGTGCAGCGCGTCCCAGCCCTCGATGAGCCACAGCAGCGCGACGAAGCTGATGATCGTGACGCCGCCGACCTTCCACGGCGCAGGCGGCTTCGGCTTCGACGACGTGGGCGACAGGTCGTACGTCATGCGCGCTCCGCTCCGCTACTCGCTGGCGTCATAGAGCCAGGTTACCGGCGCGGCGCCTTATCCGAAGGCTCCCGGCAGCAGGCCGCGGTAGGTCGGGATATCGGCGATCGACTCGGCGGCCAGCACGCCGACCATCACGGCGGTCGCGAGCGCGTCGGCGGCGGCCGCCCCGATCTCGGAGATGAGTCGCGTCTCCGGGTTCATCTGTTCCGGCGTCGCGGGGTCCGGCTCGATGCGGACCCGCCCGGTCGCGAGCGCGAAGACGGTGTCACCGTCGACGGCGGTGTGCGCCGGACGGATGGTGTGGGCGAGGCCGTTGTGCGCGGCGACGGCCACCTTCTTGCATCCGGCCGGGCTGAGGGCGGCGTCGGTCGCGACGACGGCGATGGTCGTGTTGAGCGGCTTCGGGTCCTTCACGCGGATGCGGTACGCCTCGATCTGGTCGGACGGCGGAGGCTGTAGCCCGAAACGCGCGATCTGGTCGGCCGCCCAGGGCAGGCCGGTCTGCGGGTCGACGACGTGGCCCGCCGCATTGACGATGACGAGCGCGCCGACGGTGACGCCGTTGTCGAGCGTCACCGACGCCGTGCCGAGACCACCCTTGAGCGCCCCGGCCCGTGCACCCGCGCCCGCGCCCGCGTTGCCGGTGCGCACGTCGGTGCCGGCGTTGGCGACGGCTGCGTAGCCGAACTCCGCCGTCGGCCGTTTCGCCCACGCGCCGACGGGCAGATCGAAGATCACCGCCCCTGGCACGATGGGCACCCGACCGCCGGGCATCTTCACCCCGCGGTCGTGCTCCTCGAGCCACGTCATGACGCCGTCGGCGGCGGCGAGCCCGAAGGCGCTGCCGCCGGTGAGGACGATCGCGTCGACGTGCTGCACGCTGTTGGACGGGTCGAGCAGGTCGGTCTCGCGGGTGCCGGGCGCTCCCCCACGCACGTCGACCGCCCCGATGGTCCCTGGCGGAGCGAGGACGACGGTGGTGCCGGTGGCCCAGCCGCCGCCCAGGGTGGCGTCTTCGATGCGGTCGTGATTGCCGACGAGGATGCCGACGACGTCGGTGATGGAGCCTGTCACCGCTCGTCCAGCAGGCTCAGCACCAGGTACTCCTGCAGATACGTCAGCCACTGGTACACCTCCAGATGCCCCGCCATCGGATGGTCCGGCGAAAGCCGTTGTGGCCCATCGGGTCCGATGTCCAGCATGGCGCCGAGAGCCAGACGGACATCGTTGATCGCGGCCGCCCAGGCCTCGGCCTGCTCCTCGGTGAGCTCGAATTTTCCGGCTGGGTCCGGCAGGGAATCCAGAAGCCGTTGGGCAGCTTGCCGTTTGGCGTCGACGATGGTGGGCTCGTGCAGGCTGCGCAGTGCACCGTTGAGGCTCTCACCGGCAGCGCGGCCGTCCGGGTGCTTGGCGGGATCGTGGTAGAAGTCCGGCAGCAGCCGGCGCATGGTGTCGTCGTCGGGCGCCTGCGACGGCCCGATCTTCATGCCCGTCAGCTCGGCGAGTTCGTCACGCGGTGAGGAGGATTCGCGATCGTCGAGCATCTCGATCAGCGAGCCGACCAGGTTGCGCAACATCGTGACCTCGTGAGCTTCCAGACCAGACTTGATTCGCACGCCCGACGACGTGTTGACCCGCTTCCACTTGCGCACCGCTCAGTGGTCCTGCTGCATGGTTGCCCACAGTCCGGCTGCGTGCAGTTTGGTGACGTCGACCTCCATCGACTCCCGGCTGCCCGCCGAGACGACGGCCTTGCCCTCGGTGTGCACCTGCATCATCAACTCGGTGGCACGCACCTCGCTGTAACCGAACAGCTTCTGGAAGACGTACGTCACGTAGGTCATCAAATTCACCGGGTCGTCCCAGACGATGGTCACCCACGGACTGTCCAGGCCGGCCACCTCTTCGACATCAGTCGCCGGGCTCGTCCGCGCGACCGGGGCACCCAGAACCATGAGCCCAGAATAGCCGGGTGGTTGCCGCTCGCAGAACCAGTACGGTGAGGTCTGTGACCGCCGCGTTGCTGACCGACAAATACGAGCTCACCATGCTCGCTGCCGCCCTGCGCGACGGCACCGCGCATCGCCGCGCGTCGTTCGAAGTGTTTGCCAGGCGGCTGCCCTTCGGGCGCCGTTACGGCGTGGTCGCCGGGACCGCGCGGTTCCTCTCGGCCCTCGCCGACTTCCGGTTCGACGACGCCGCGCTGGCGTCACTGGACTTCCTGGATGCCGAGACGCTGCGCTGGCTGGCCGACTATGAGTTCCGCGGCGACATCGACGGCTACCCCGAAGGTGAGCTGTACTTTCCCGATTCTCCCGTGCTGTCGATCCACGGCACGTTCGCCGAGTGCGTGATCCTCGAGACCCTGGTGCTGTCGATCTTCAATCACGACACCGCGATCGCCTCGGCCGCGGCCCGCATGGTCAGTGCCTCCAGCGGCCGGCCGCTCATCGAGATGGGCTCGCGGCGCACGCACGAGCAGGCGGCCGTCGCGGCCGCGCGGGCCGCGTACATCTCCGGGTTCTTCGCGTCGTCGAACCTGGAGGCACAGCGGACCTACGGTGTCCCCGCGCGGGGCACCAGCGCGCACGCCTTCACCCTCGTGCACACCGCGACGAGCGGCCCCGACGAGGTTGCCGCGTTCCGCGCCCAGGTCGACGCGCTGGGCGTCGGGACCACGCTGCTGGTGGACACCTACGACATCACCCAGGGTGTGGCCAACGCCGTCGCCGTGGCCGGGCCCGAGCTCGGCGCGGTGCGCATCGACTCCGGCGACCTGGGCGTCATGGCCCGCCAGGTGCGCGACCAGCTCGACGGCTTGGGCGCGACCAAGACCCGCATCGTGGTGTCCGGCGACCTCGACGAGTACTCGATCGCCGGCCTGGCCGCCGCACCCGTCGACGTCTACGGCGTGGGTACGTCCGTGGTCACCGGCTCCGGCGCGCCGACCGCATCGATGGTCTACAAACTGGTCGAGGTCGACGGCATGCCCGTGGCAAAACGCAGCAGCCACAAGGAATCTCACGGCGGCCGCAAGGCGGCCCTGCGGCTGGCGAAGGAGTCCGGAACCATCGTCGAGGAAGTGGTGCACCCCGCCGACGCGGTTCCCTCGGAGGACGGCCGGGTGCTGACGGTGCCGCTGGTCCGTTCGGGTTCGGTCGTGTACGACTCGTCGCTGGACGACGCCCGCGCGCGCGTCGCGGCCGGCCTGCACAGCCTGCCCTGGGACGGACTCAAGCTGTCCGCCGGCGAGCCCGCCATCCCCACCCGACTGGTGGGCGCGTGACGACCGACGTTGCCGCGCTGCTGTCCATCGCGGTATCCGCCCTCGGCGGCGCCGAACGCAGCGGCCAGATCGAGATGGCCAAGGCCGTGGGCAACGCCTTCGACAAGGGCGAGCACCTCGCCGTCCAGGCCGGGACCGGTACCGGAAAGTCGTTGGCGTACCTGGTCCCGTCGATCGCGCACGCCGTGGCATCGAATCAGCCGGTGGTGGTGTCGACGGCGACCATAGCGCTGCAACGCCAGTTGGTGGACCGCGACCTGCCCCGCCTGGCCGATGCCCTGGCGCCGCACCTGCCCCGCCGTCCCGAGTTCGCGTTGCTCAAAGGCCGCGGAAATTACCTATGCCTCAACAAGGTTCACAGCGGTGCCTCCGTCGAGGAGGAGCTCCCCCAGGAGGAACTGTTCAACCCCGTCGCCGCCTCGGCATTGGGCCGCGACGTCAAGCGGCTCATCGAGTGGTCGTCGGACACCGAGAGCGGTGACCGCGACGAGGTGATGCCGGGCGTGCTGGACCGGGCCTGGTCACAGGTCAGCGTCGGCGCGCGCGAATGCATCGGCGCCACCCGGTGCCCTTACGGCACAGACTGTTTCGCCGAGAAGGCCCGTGCGAAGGCCGGGGCGGTCGACGTCATCGTCACCAACCACGCACTGCTGGCCATCGACGCCATCTCCGAGGTCAACGTCCTGCCCGAGCACCAGCTGCTGGTGGTCGACGAGGCCCACGAACTGGTGGACCGCGTGACCAGCGTGGCCACCGGCGAGCTGTCCGCCACGTCCATGGCGGTGGCGCACCGGCGGGCCGCCCGGTTGGTGGAACCCGAACTGGCAGAACGCCTCGAGGCCGCCATCGCCACCTTGGGTTCGGCCATCCACGACATGGAACCGGGCCGCATCGACGTGCTCGACGACGAGCTGGCCACGTACCTGACGGTGGTCCGCGATGCGACCGACAAAGTGAAGATGGCGATCGACACCGCGCCGTCCGATCCCACCGCGGCGGCCGCGCGCAGCGAGGCCGTCACCGCACTGACCGATCTGAGCGACACCGCGTCGCGCATCATCGACTCGTTCGTGCCGGCCATACCCGACCGCTACGACGTGGTGTGGCTGGATCGCGACGAGTCCAGGGGCTCAGTGCGATACATCCTGCGCGTGGCTCCGTTGTCGGTGGCGGGGCTGCTGCGCGGCCGGTTGTTCGGTGAAGTGACCGCGGTGCTGACGTCCGCGACGCTCACCATCGGTGGACGCTTCGAGTCGATGGCCCGGGCGTGGGGCCTGTCGGTGCCCGAGGACAGTACCGCGACGCCACCGAAGTGGAAGGGCATGGACGTGGGATCGCCCTTCTCCCATGCCAAGTCGGGCATTCTCTACGTCGCCAAGCACCTGCCGCCGCCGGGCCGCGACGCCGCTCCACAGGAACAGCTCGACGAGATCTACGAACTGATCACCGCCGCCGGCGGCCGCACCCTCGGACTGTTCTCGTCGATGCGGGCCGCCAAGGCCGCCGCCGAGATCATGCGCGAGCGCCTCGACACCCCCGTGCTCTGCCAGGGCGACGACTCGACGTCGACCCTGGTGCGCCGCTTCACCGACGACGCCGAGACCTCGTTGTTCGGCACGCTGTCGTTGTGGCAGGGCGTCGACGTGCCGGGACCGTCGCTGTCTCTGGTGATCATCGACCGAATTCCGTTCCCCCGCCCCGACGATCCGCTGCTGACCGCGCGGCAGCGGGCCATCGCGGCCCGCGGCGGCAATGGCTTCATGGCCGTGGCGGCATCGCACGCGGCGCTGCTGTTGGCGCAGGGTGCCGGGCGGTTGCTACGTAGCGTCAACGACCGCGGCGTCATCGCCATCCTGGACTCCCGCATGGCGACGGCCCGCTACGGCGGGTTCCTGCAGTCGTCGCTGCCGCCGTACTGGTCGACCACCGACCCCGTCCGGGTACGCAGCGCTCTGGAGCGGTTGGCTGCGTCGAGCTGACGGGGTTCCCGTCCGACGCTGGCGTCGAGCCGCGGCTGACGCGAACACGGTCAACGAGCCCCGGCTTACTGTCGAACCACTTCCGCCCGCGGGACCTCTCTCCTCACCATGTCGCGCCTGGACCTGTCAGCAATGGCTGACATCGTCAGCATGTGGTGACACTGTCAGCACATGCTGACGGGTCCAGGCGCGACATGTCCCAGACAGCGCCGACACGCCCGAGCTCGTAGCCCGGCGCCCAGCCTCACATCCCCCGCAACCGCATGACGTGCTCGCGCTGCAATTCCGCTGCCCGCGTGAGGAATTCGGTGATCAACTCGAGCTGCGCGCCACTGTAGCGGCTCAGCAGAATCCGCCGGCCGTCGTCCACGAGCGGGTCGATCAGCTCGAAGGCCCGCGCCCGCGCGGTGGCAGTGGCGTGGACCAGGAGCTTGCGCCGGTCACTGGGGTGCGCGGAGCGCGTGACGTAGCCGACCTTCTCCAGGCGGTCGAGCATCGTCGTGGCGCTGCCGGTCGTGAGGCCCAACCGGTCGGCCAGCTCGCGCGGGGTGACACCAGCGGCTTCCTGGATCAGAATCTCCAGGCACCGCGCGTCTGTTGCGTTGACACCGAGCAGGCGCGCGACCTCGCGGTCGAAGTCGTCGACCGCGGCCTGGTAGCCCTGCACCGCCGCGCCCAACCGGTCGGCCACCGGATTTTCGCTTGACAATCGAGCGATCCACCTTTCATTCTATTGCTTGACAATCAAGCTATCTGATTGTCAAGACATCTGGGCACCAACCGAGGAAGACGCATGACCGAAGCACTCATCATCGGCGCCGGAGTCGCCGGGCCGGTGCTGGCCATCGCACTGCAACGGGTGGGCATCGACGCCCACGTCTACGAACGCTCCCCCTCCGGCGCCGACCTGCGCGGTGCCTGGCTGAACTTTCAGGCCAATGGCATGGACGCGCTGCGTGCCGTCGATGCGGCCGGCCCGCTCGAGAACCTGGGCTACCCGAACGACACCATCAGCTTCCTCACCGGCACCGGCAAGCAACTGGGCCGCATCCCGATGGCCGCCCAGCGCCCGGACGGGCAACTGTCGGTCATGATGCGCCGCGCCGACCTGTACCGCGAACTCAACACCCTGGCCGCGGCACGCGGCGCCCGATACAGCTACGGCAAGGAGTTCGTCTCCGCGACAACGGTTTCCGACGGCCGCGTCGAGGCTCGCTTCGCCGACGGCAGCAGCGCCACCGGTGATCTGCTCATCGGATGCGACGGCATCCACTCCGCGGTGCGCCGCGTGATCGATCCGGCGGCGCGGGCGCCGCGCTACGTGCCGGTGCTCAATGTCGGCGGCTACATCCCAGGCTTCACCGTCGACGTCCCGCCGCGAGAATTCCGGATGCAGTTCGGCACGCGCTGCTTCTTCGCCTGGTTTCCCACCCCGGACGGCGGCACCGTCTGGTTCGCCAATCCGCCGATGGCCCGCGAGCCGGAACGCGGCGCACTGTCCGACATGACCGACGCCGACTGGCGAAACTGGCTGCACCAGTTGATGTCCGGCGATGTCGGGCCGGCGCACGACATCGTCGACGCCGCGCCCGGGCCGATGGTGGGGTGGGCCACGTACGACCTGCCGGTGGTGAAACGCTGGCACAACCACCGCAACCAGATCATCATCGGCGACGCCGCCCACGCCACCGCACCATCGGCCGGGCAGGGCGCGTCGATGTCCGTCGAGGACGCCGTGATTCTCGCGCAGTGCCTGCGCGATTGCCCTGATATCCCAACGGCATTCACGACGTTCGAGTCGCTGCGCCGGCGCCGGGTCGAGAAGATCGTCCGTCACGGGCACCGCTCGGCCAACAGCAAGGCCGCGGGCCCGGTGGGGCGGTTCCTACGTGACCTGATCCTGCCGGTGATGTTCCAGCAGGCGGCGAAAGACGGTGGCCGCTCGATGATGTGGCTTCAGGGCCACCACATCGAGTTCGACAGGACCATCGCGCGAGCACCCGCCTAGACGGGCAACCGCACCACGAAACCGGACTCCAGCGCCACCCACAGCGCGCCATCACGATCGACGGCCAACCCGTGCGGCTCGCTGCCGGGCGGCAGGTCGAACGTGGCGACCTCGCCGTCGGCACTGACCCGCGCGATCGCGTCCGCGCCCCACAGGCTCGCCCACACCCCGTCGGCGACATCGGCGACCACCGCGTGCGGCTTGCCCGGCAGATCCAGCTCCTGGATGGCGTCGTTCAGCGGGATGCGGCCCAGCTTGTCCGCTCCGATTGCGGTGAACCACACCGCATCATCGTGGGTCGCGCAGATGCCGACGGGCCCTGCCGACGGTGTCGGCGTCGGCCGTGTCGAGAGCTTGCCGGCAACCGTCACTCGGCCGATCGCGGATTTCTGATTCAACGTGAACCACAGCGCGCCGTCACCACCTGCAGTGATCATCGACGGCATCCCGCCGGGCGCGGCTACCAGCTCGACCGTGCCGGCGGCGTCCACCCGGCCGACGGTCCCCGCGTCCATCGCGGTGAACCACACCGCATCGTCGGGCCCGACGGTGATGCCGAACGGTGCACTGCCCGTGTCCAATTCGACGAACGACAGAGCACCGTCACCGGCGATCCGGCCCAGCCGGTCAGTGCCCGAGCACGTGAACCACACGGCTCCGTCGGGTCCCGCGCAGATCTGCATCGGCCGGCTGTCGGTACCGACGTCGAACCGCCGCACCTCGCCCCCGGCATCGATCCGGGCCACCGCACCCGCTGACACCAACGTCACCCACATCGCGCCATCCGGGCCGGCCGCCAGCCCGTACGGTCCGCCATCGACCGCAACAGTCAGTGCGCTCACGCCAGCGCGACCAGCCCGAGCTCGTTGTCGGCGGCCAGTAATGCGTTGTGCGGCAACACTCGAACGGAGTATCCGACGGGTCCCGCCACCGGCAGCGGGATGGTCGCCGAGAACACCTCGACGCCACCCTCACCGGAACCCGTGTGCGCCATCGGCACGGTCACCGGCTCCACCAACTGGTCACCGGCGTCGACACGACCCAGAACGGCCTGCACCACAACCTCATCGGTGCGCAACCCGGCCAGCTGGACGGTGGCGGTCAACGACAACTCGGAACCCAGCAGTGGCGTATCCGGCAGACCATAGCTGTCCACCTCGGTGATCTGAATCTTCGGCCAGGCCTCGGTCACCCGCTGGCGATAGGCCGCCAGCGAGCGGGCCGCGCCGAACGGCACACCGTCGATCGGCTCTACCGTGCGCCGGAACGACTGTGCCGCAGGGCCGTAGTACTTCTCGGTGTAGTCGCGCACCATGCGCGACGCCAGCACCTTCGGCCCCAGCGACTGCAGCGTGTGCCGCACCATCTCGACCCACCGCGTCGGGACGCCGTGCTCATTGCGCTCGTAGAACTTCGGCGCCACCGAGTTCTGCATCAGGTCGTACAGCGCCGCGGCCTCCAGGTCGTCGCGACGAGCCTCATCGGTGACGCCGTCGGCAGTCGGGATTTCCCAGCCGTTTTCGCCGTCGTACCACTCATCCCACCAGCCATCGCGAATCGACAGGTTCAGCCCGCCGTTGAGCGCGCTCTTCATGCCCGACGTGCCACACGCCTCCAGCGGACGCAGCGGGTTGTTGAGCCACACATCGCAACCCCAGTACAGCAGCCGCGCCATCGACATGTCGTAGTCGGGCAGGAAGGCGATGCGGTGCCGTACCTCGGGCCGGTCCGCGAACTTCACCACCTGCTGGATCAGCGCCTTGCCGCCGTCGTCGGCCGGATGCGACTTACCGGCGACGATCAGCTGCACGGGCCGCTGCTCATCGAGCAGCAGCTGTTCCAGCCGTTCCGGGTCACGCAACATCAACGTCAGCCGCTTGTAGGTCGGCACCCGGCGGGCGAAGCCGATGGTCAGCACCGAGGGGTCGAAAGCCTTTGCGATCCAGCCCAGTTCGGCCTCGGTGGCACCGCGTTCGAGCCATGACCGCCGCAGCCGGGCCCGCACATCGGCGATGAGCAGCTCGCGCAGCTGGGACCGGATCCACCACAGGTGACCGGGATCGACGTCGTGCAACCGCTGCCACAGCTGGGGCTCTCCGGCGGCCTGGTCGACGGCCGTCATGCCCTCGACGCCGACCAACTCGCGGCCCAGTTCGAGCCATTGCGGCGCGGCCCAGGTGGGCGCATGCACGCCGTTGGTGATGGAGCCGATCGGTACCTCGGCCTGGTCGAAGCCGGGCCACAGTTCGTTGAACATGCCGCGGCTGACCCGGCCGTGCAGCAGCGACACCCCGTTGGCCCGCTGGGCGAGCCGTAAGCCCATGTGCGCCATGTTGAATTTGTCCGGGTCGTCCTCGGCGCCGAACGCGACCACCCGGTACAACGGCACCTCGGGCAGCAGCGGCGAAGCGACGGTGTCGTCGAAGTAGCGTCGGACCATCTCCACCGGGAACCGGTCGATACCGGCCGGCACCGGGGTGTGCGTGGTGAACACCGTCGACGACCGGACGACCGCCAGCGCGGTCTCGAAATCCAGCCCCGACCCGCTGATGTATTCCCGAATGCGTTCCACGCCAAGGAAACCCGCGTGGCCCTCGTTCATGTGGTAGACCTCGGGCGCCTCGATGCCCTCGATCTCGGTGAACGCCCGGATCGCGCGGATGCCGCCGATGCCGGCGAGCAGCTCCTGCTTGATCCGGTGTTCCTGGTCGCCGCCGTACAGGCGGTCGGTCACCGAACGGAGCTCGTGCTCGTTCTCCGGGATGTCGGAATCGAGCAGCAGCAACGGAACTCGCCCGACCTGCGCGACCCACACGCGGGCCCGCAGCACCTGTGATTCCGGCAGGTTCAGCGACACCAGCACCGGCTGGCCGTCGGCCCCGGTCAGCAGCCGCAGCGGCAGGCCCTGCGGATCGAACGACGGGTAGTTCTCGTTCTGCCAGCCGTCGGCCGTCAGTGACTGCTTGAAGTAACCGGACCGGTAGTACAGCCCCACCGCGATCAGCGGCAGGCCGAGATCCGACGCCGACTTGAGGTGGTCGCCGGCGAGGATGCCCAGACCGCCCGAGTAGTTCGGCAGGACCTCGGCCACGCCGAACTCCATGGAGAAGTACGCGATGCCCTTCGGCATCGCGGGGCCGCCATCCTCAGCGAGGTCGGCCTGCTCCTGGTACCACAGCGACCGGGTCAGATAGCCGTCCAGATCCGCGGCCCGGTGGTTCACCCGGCCGACGAAGTCGTCGTCTGCCGCCAGTTCGTCCAGACGCGCGGGACTGACCGCCCCCAGCAACGCCACCGGGTCGGCGCCGACCTGTTCCCACAGCACCGGGTCGATCTCCGCGAACAGCTCCTGAGTCGGCGTGTGCCAGGACCAGCGCAGGTTGATGGACAGCCGCTCCAGGGCGGCGAGACGTTCGGGCAGGTGGGCACGGACGGTGAACCGGCGAAGGGCTTTCACACGAGCCAACCTTACTGACATTTTTTCCACGTGCAGGGTCAGTTCAGTGACAGCCCAACTGCCCATCCAACTGGTCACTGCCCTTCAAGTGTCACGGACTACTACGGTGGGTATGGGTAATCCCGTAGTCCCGGGTAAGGAGTGATTTGGTGGCCGGTCGGATCGAGATCGACGACGTCGCACCAGTGGTGTCCGCAGGCCGATACCCCGCCAAGGCCGTGGTCGGCGAAGTGGTTCCGATCAGCGCGACCGTGTGGCGCGAGGGCCACGACGCTGTCGCCGCAACGTTGGTGGTGCGCTACCACGGCCCCCTCTACCCGCAGCTCGCCGAGACCCCGCCGGGTGCGACGCCGACGCCGGCCCCGCCGCGGGCCAAGGTCAAGCCGACCCGGCTGCCCATGGCCCCGGGCTTCACGCCCGACGTCTTCCACGGTCAGTTCACGCCGGACAGCGTCGGACTGTGGACGTACCGGGTCGACGGCTGGGGCGACCCCATCGCGACGTGGCGGCACGCCATCACCGCCAAACTCGACGCCGGCCAGAGCGAGGCCGAGCTGTCGAACGACCTGTTGGTCGGCGCGGGGCTGCTGGAGCGCGCCGCCACGGCCGTCCCCCAGGACGACCGCGCCCCCCTGCTCGCCGCCGCGCGGCGGCTCCGGGAACCGGGCGACCCGTACATCCGTGCCGGCGCGGCGCTGGCGCCGGACGTGACAGACCTGCTGCGCAAGTACCCGTTGCGCGAATTGGTCACGCGCGGAGAGCAATACGGCATCTGGGTCGACAGGCCCCGGGCCCGGTTCAGCGCCTGGTACGAGCTCTTCCCCCGGTCCACCGGCGGCTGGGATGCCGACGGCAAGCCGGTGCACGGCACGTTCTCCACAACCGCGAAGGCCATCCCGCGCGTTGCCGCAATGGGTTTCGACGTCCTGTACCTGCCACCGGTGCACCCGATCGGCAAAGTGCACCGCAAGGGCCCGAACAACAACGTGACCGCCGCGCCCGGCGACGTCGGCTCCCCGTGGGCCATCGGCAGTGACGAGGGCGGGCACGACGCGGTGCACCCGGACCTTGGCACCATCGACGAGTTCGACGACATGGTCGCCGCGGCCCGTGAAAACGGGCTCGAGGTGGCGCTCGACCTGGCGCTGCAATGCGCGCCGGATCACCCGTGGGCCAAGGACCATCCCGAGTGGTTCACCGTGTTGCCCGACGGCACCATCGCGTACGCCGAGAATCCGCCGAAGAAGTACCAGGACATCTATCCACTGAACTTCGACAACGACCCGGCGGGCCTCTATGACGAGGTGCTGCGCGTCGTCAAGTTCTGGATGTCGCACGGCGTCAAGATCTTCCGGGTCGACAACCCACACACCAAGCCCGCGAACTTCTGGGCCTGGCTCATCGGCCAGGCCAAGAACATCGATCCGGACGTACTGTTCCTGTCCGAGGCATTCACCCGCCCGGCGCGGCTCTACGGACTCGCGAAACTTGGCTTCACGCAGTCGTATACGTACTTCACATGGCGCACCGCCAAGTGGGAGATCACCGAGTTCGGCCAGGAGATCGCCAAGTACGCCGACTTCTACCGGCCCAACCTGTTCGTCAACACCCCCGACATCTTGCATGCCAGCCTGCAGCATGGCGGCCCGGGGATGTTCGCGATCCGCGCGGTGCTGGCGGCCACGCTGAGTTCGTCGTGGGGCGTCTACTCCGGCTACGAGCTGTTCGAGCACCAGGCCGTGCGCGAGGGCAGCGAGGAGTACCTCGACTCCGAGAAGTACCAGCTGCGGCCACGGGACTTCGAGGCGGCGCTGGCCGGCGGTCGGTCCCTGGAGCCGCTGCTGACGCGGCTCAACGAGATTCGCCGCGTGCATCCGGCACTGAGCCAATTACGGACCATCAAGTTCCATCACGTCGACAACGAGGCGTTGTTGGCATACAGCAAGTTCGACCCCGTTACCGGCGACACCGTCCTCGTGGTGCTGACGCTGAACCCATTCGGTCCCGAGCAGGCAACGCTCTGGCTGGACATGGGTGCCCTCGGCATGGAGGACCACGACCGGTTCTGGGTACGAGACGAGATCACCGGTGAGGAATATCAATGGGGCGCAGCAAATTACGTGCGACTGGACCCGGGCAAAGCGGTAGCGCACATACTGAACATGCCGCAAATCCCGTACGACAAGCGGCTGACTCTGCTACGGAGACAACCGTGACGAGCCATCTCCGTCCACCCGCCGCCGACGTGGCTCGACTGCTGGCCGGCGAGCACCACGATCCGCATTCCATCCTGGGCGCGCACGAGTACGGCAAGAGCACGGTGATCCGGGCGCTGCGGCCGCACGCTCTCGGGGTCACGGCGCTGATCGGCAAGAAGCGCTACCCGATGGAAGCCATCGAGGGCGGCCTGTTCGCGGTCGAGGTGCCGTTCGACAACCTGGCCGACTACCGGTTCGAGGTCGAGTACTCCGGCGACGTCGTGCACACGACGGCCGACCCGTACCGCTTCCTGCCGACGCTCGGCGACATGGACCTACACCTGCTGGCCGAGGGCCGGCACGAGCGGCTGTGGGAAATCCTTGGCGCACAGCCTCGTTCGTTCAAGACACCCGACGGTGTGGTGGAGGGCTTCTCGTTCGCGGTGTGGGCGCCGAACGCCAAGGGCGTCAACCTGATCGGCGACTTCAACCATTGGGACGGCAGCGAGGCCCCGATGCGGGCACTGGGTTCGTCCGGGGTCTGGGAGCTGTTCTGGCCCGGATTCGAAGTCGGCAGCCTCTACAAGTTCCGGATCCACGGCGGCAACGGCGCCGTCAGCGATCGCGCCGACCCGATGGCCTTCAGCACCGAGGTGCCGCCGCTCACCGCGTCGAAAACCTTTGTCAGCTCCCATGTCTGGCAGGACGACGCCTGGATGGCCGCCCGGGCCGAGCTCAATCCGATCTTCGAGCCCATGAGCACCTACGAGGTGCACCTGATGTCCTGGCGCCCGGGCCTGAGCTACCGCGAACTCGCCGTTGAGCTCACCGAATACGTGGTGGCACAGGGCTTCACACACGTCGAGCTGCTCCCCGTGGCCGAGCACCCGTTCGGCGGCTCCTGGGGATATCAGGTGACGTCGTACTACGCGCCGACGTCACGGCTCGGCACTCCCGACGACTTCCGGTATCTGGTCGACACGCTGCACCAGGCCGGCATCGGCGTCATCGTCGACTGGGTACCGGCGCACTTCCCCAAGGACTCGTGGGCGCTGGGCCGCTTCGACGGCACACCGCTGTACGAACACGCCGACCCCCGCCGTGGCGAGCAACTCGACTGGGGCACCTACGTTTTCGACTTCGGCCGCAACGAAGTCCGCAACTTCCTGGTCGCCAACGCGCTGTACTGGCTCGAGGAGTTCCACGTCGACGGTCTCCGCGTCGACGCCGTCGCCTCCATGCTGTACCTGGACTACTCGCGCCCCGAAGGTGGGTGGACTCCCAACATCTACGGCGGCCGGGAGAACCTGGAGGCGGTGCAGTTCCTGCAGGAGATGAACGCCACCGTCCACAAGCTGGTCCCCGGCATCGTCACCATCGCCGAGGAATCGACCTCGTGGCCCGGCGTCACCCGCCCGACAAACCTTGGCGGCCTTGGCTTCTCGATGAAGTGGAACATGGGGTGGATGAACGACACCCTGGACTACATCAGCCACGACCCGGTGCACCGCAGCTACCACCACCACGAGATGACGTTCTCGATGCTGTACGCCTACAGCGAGCACTACGTCCTACCGATCAGCCACGACGAAGTCGTGCACGGCAAGGGCACACTGTGGACCCGCATGCCCGGCGGCGACCACGCCAAGGCGGCCGGCCTCCGTCAGCTGCTGGCCTACCAGTGGGCGCACCCGGGCAAGCAATTGCTGTTCATGGGACAGGAATTCGGCCAGCGCGCCGAATGGTCCGAGGAACGCGGGCTCGACTGGTTCCAGCTCGGTGAGCACAGCTTCTCCACCGGTGTGCAGCAGCTGGTGCGGGATATCAACGGCATCTACCGGGACAACCGCGCGCTGTGGTCCCGCGACAGCAGCCCCGAGGGCTACTCCTGGATCGATGCCAACGACTCCAACAACAACGTGCTGAGCTTCCTGCGGTTCGGTGACGACGGGTCGGCGATCGCGTGCGTCTTCAACTTCTCCGGCAGCGAGCACTCCCAGTACCGCCTGGGCCTGCCGCACGCCGGGACGTGGCAGGAGCTGCTGAACACCGACGCGACCGTCTATCACGGCGCCGGCGCGGGCAACATGGGCGCGGTCGAGGCCACCGACGAGCCCTGGCACGGCCGTCCCGCCTCCGCCGTCCTGGTCCTCCCGCCGCTGTCGGCGCTCTGGCTCAAGCCCGCCTGAGTTCCCTCCGTGAGGAGACGTAAAACTGTCGATTTGTGGGCGAAATCGACAGTTTTACGTCTGCTCGCGAGACTAGGTGCGCAGCCCGTCGAGGAGACGCCGCACCGCCGCGCCGACGTCGCGGCGCGCGCGAACGGGATCAGGCGCGCCCGCGATCGCGGCCACGGCCTGGTTGCTGAGTCCCATCAGCAGCAGGGCCAGCGGTGAAATCGGCTGCGGCGCAAGCACACCCTGTTCCAGCAGGCTGACGAGACCGGCCTCGATATTGGCCAGGGTGTACCGCGCGTTGCGCTCCTGCCACTTCTGCCAGCCGAGCACCGCGGGCGCGTCGACCACGCGGATGCGCTGCAGCGGCGCATCGACCGCGGTGTCCAGCACGGCATCCCAGCCGGCGAGGAACACCGACCACGCGTCCTCGCCGCGGTCGGCCGCCGCCGCGGCAGCGGCCCGAACCCGCCCGCTCACCACCTGATCGGCACGGTCGAAGACCTCTTCGAAGAGCGCTTCCTTGTCCGCGAAATGGTGATAGAGCGAGCCACGGGTGACGCCGCTACGGCGGACGATCTCCTCGGTACCGGTCTGGTGGTAGCCCTGTTCGCCGAACAACTCGGTCGCGACTGCGACGAGCCGCTCCCGCGAATCCCCCTTGACGGTGACCATACAGGTTGTATGGTAGCAGCATACAACCTGTATGGAGGTCGCGATGACGACACTCGACACCCACGTCCCGACCAGCCTCGGAGATCTGCACGTACATCGCACCGGGACAGGGCCTGCCGCCGTCTTGTGGCACAGCCTCTGGGTGGACTCACGCAGCTGGGGTCCGCTCGTCGACACCCTCGCCGCCCAGCGACAGGTGGTGACCATCGACGGACCCGGATACGGCACGAGCAGCCCCATCCGCCGGGATTTCACCCTCGACGAATGTGCAAGTGCCGCAGGCGAAGTGATCGACGCACTCGGTTTCGATACCGTCGACTGGATCGGCAACGCCTGGGGCGGACACGTCGGCATCACGCTGGCCGCGACCCAACCGCACCGGCTGCGCAGCCTGACCACCATCGCCGCCCCGCTGCGGCCCGTCAGCCGACGTCAGCGCTGGACCCAGACGTACCCGCTCGCCGTCGCCTACCGGCTGCTCGGACCCGATCCCCTGCTGACCAGGATCCTGTTCGACGTGCTTCTCGGTGGCGCCGACACCACGCGCACCGATCAGGCGGCCGAGCTCGAAGCCGCGTTCCGCGCAATGGACCGCGAATCAGTAAGGCGCACAATCCAATACATGCACAGCTGGCATGCGCTGACCGAGCAGATCACCGCCGTCACCGTCCCGACGCTGCTGATGACCGGCGATCTCGGCGACCAGCACTGGAGCCCCGCCCACGCCCGCGCCACGGCCGCCACCATGCCCGACGCACGCGTCGTCGCACTCACCGGCGCCGGACACGTCGGCCCGCTGTTGGTCGACACCGACCTGATCGCTCAAGCCGTCACCGACTTCTGGGCCTCTGTGCCGGCTCAGTGATGCCTAGTAGAGCGCGTTGGCGAGATTGCGCCGGCCCGCGATGACCTCGGGGTCGGCCGGGTCGAACAGGTCGAACAACTCGATGAGCCGGGTCCGCACGCGGGTGCGGTCGTCGCCCGAGGTCTTCTTGATGAGTGCGATGAGCCGATTGAACGCGCCGTCGACGTCACGCTGGAAGAGCTGCACGTCGGCGGCGGCGAAAGCCAGGTCGATGTCGTCGGGCGAGGCATCGGCGAGACGCACGGCCTCCGGCCGCTGCGCGGACGCACGCTGCAGGAAGGCGATCTGCTGCACGGCGCCCTTGGCCTCGACGTGGTTCGGGTCGGCATCGAGGATCGCCTGGTACGCAGCCAGGGCGCGGTCGAAATCGCCGCTGTCGAGGAACTCGCGGGCCTGTGCGAGTGCGGGGTCGACCTGCTCGTCCTCGCCCTCGCCGCCGCCACCGAGCTTGCCGGCCGTCGCCTGCAGCAGCGAGTCCACCCAGCGCCGCAGCTGGTCGGCCGGCTGGCCACCCTCGAAGCTCGTGATCGGCTGGCCGCCGGCGAGCGCGACGACCGTCGGGACGCCCTGGATGCCGAACATCTGGGCAATGCGCGGAGAGGTGTCGACGTTCACGGTGCCGAACGACCACTTGCCGCCATCCTCGGCGGCCAGCGCGGACAGGGTCTGCCCCAGCTGGACGCTCGAGTCGCTGCGCGGCGACCACAGCAGCACGACGACCGGTACCTCACCGGAGCGGATCAGCACCTCGGCTTCGAGATTGGCCTCGGTGATCTCGATACCACCGGGTGCGCCACCGGCACCGGCAGCACCTTCAGCGGGACGGTTTTTGAGCGCGGAGAGGTCCACCGCGCCAGCCAGCGCGGGACCGATAGGACGCGGACGAGTCACGCTCTCCAGTTTGTCACGCGACGGCCGACGTCTCCGGTTCGGCCTCTGCGGCAGCGGCACCGACTGCCAACGCCCCGTTGCGCTCGGCCCAGCGCAGGAAGACCACACTGGCCAGCGGCACGATGCTGGACACCGCCGCCGCCACCCACGTCACGAGCGACCAGCGCGCGGCCCAGCCGACCACCAGCCCGGTGGCCACGAACGCCAGGAACACCACGCCGTGGACCATGCCGAAGATCTGCACGCCGATCTCGGTGCGTGGCGTACCGAGGTACTTGAAGTACATGCCGGTCAGCAGCCCGACCCAGCTGACGGCCTCGGCCAGAGCGATCAAACGAAACCAGCCCGCCACCCGGGGCACAACAGCGTTCATGGCGCCATTGTGCCCGAGTGACGGGCTGACTACTACGAGGCGTAGTTCACACCTCGCGGGAAACTACGGACGACGCAGGATCAGGGCGTCACCCTGGCCACCGGCGCCGCACAGCGCGGCGACGGCGTAGCCCGAACCCTTGCGGGCCAGCTCCAGCGCCGCGTGCAGCGTGATACGGGCACCGGACATGCCGATCGGGTGACCGATGGCGATGGCGCCACCGTTGACGTTGACCTTGGCGCCGTCGACGCCCAGCTCCTTGGTCGAGGCCAGCGACACCGCCGCGAAGGCCTCGTTGATCTCGATGACGTCGAGCTGGTCGACGGTGATGCCCTCGCGCTCGACGGCCTTCTTGATGGCGTTGGCCGGCTGGCTCTGCAGCGTCGAGTCCGGGCCGGCGACGACGCCGTGCGCGCCGATCTCACACAGCCAGGTCAGGCCCAGCGACTCGGCCTTCTCCTTGCTCATGACCACGACGGCGCAGGCGCCGTCGGAGATCTGCGACGACGAGCCCGCGGTGATGGTGCCGTCCTTGCGGAACGCCGGCTTCAGGCCACCGAGCGACTCGGCGGTGGTGTTGCCGCGGATGCCCTCGTCCTCGGCGAACTCGATCGGGTCGCCCTTGCGCTGCGGAATCGACACCGGAACCACCTCGTCGGCAAAGACGCCGTCCTTCCACGCGGCCGCGGCCTTCTGGTGCGACTGCGCGGCGAACTCGTCCTGCTCGGCACGGGTGAACTTGTCCTGATCGTTGCGCTGCTCGGTCAGGGCGCCCATCGGCTGGTCGGTGAACACGTCGTGCAGGCCGTCGTACGCCAGGTGATCCAGCGCGGTGACGTTGCCGTACTTGTAGCCCTCACGGCTCTTCGGCAGCAGGTGCGGGGCCTGGCTCATGGACTCCTGGCCACCGGCCACCACGACCTCGAACTCCCCGGCGCGAATCAGCTGGTCAGCGAGCGCGATCGCATCGATGCCCGACAGGCACATCTTGTTGATGGACAGCGACGGCACGTCCCACGGGATGCCACCGCCGACGGCCGCCTGACGGGCCGGCATCTGCCCGGCACCGGCGGTCAGGACCTGGCCCATGATCACGTAATCGACCAGCGAGGCGTCGACACCGGCCTTCTCGAGCGCGCCCTTGATCGCGATGGCACCCAGGTCGCTACCCGAGAAGTCCTTCAGCGAACCCATCAGTTTGCCAACTGGAGTGCGGGCTCCAGCAACAATTACCGAGGTCGTCATTTCCATCCTCCAACAAATCTGTAACGGCTAATGTGGCCGATCCCACAGGCGCAAATTCGGTCGTATCAGGTTACCTTTACGTTATGACCACCGAACACGTCGATGCCCGTCCGGCACTGGCCAGCGCCCTCGTGACCGCGATTGATCACGTCGGGATCGCCGTGCCGGATCTGGACGCCGCGATCCGGTGGTACCACGACCACCTCGGCATGATCGTTCTGCACGAAGAGGTCAACGAGGACCAGGGCGTCCGTGAGGCCATGCTCTCCGTCCGTGGCGCGCCCGTCGGCAGCGCACAGATTCAGCTGCTGGCCCCGCTCGACGAGAAGTCGACCATCGCCAAGTTCATCGACACCCGCGGCCCCGGCCTGCAGCAGCTGGCCTACCGGACCAGCGACATCGACGCCCTGTCCGAGCGCCTGCGCGCCGACGGCGTCCGCCTGCTGTACGAAGCCCCGCGCCGCGGCACCGCCGACTCCCGCATCAACTTCATCCACCCGAAGGATGCCGGCGGCGTGCTGATCGAACTGGTCGAGCCGGCCAAGGATGCCGAGCACTGAGCTCGAGCTAGGACCACCTTCGCGTCGGTCCCCGGTTGCCCCGGTTCGCCCAGCACGGCGTGTGCCAATGCCGGCGGTCTTCGGCGTCGTCGACCCGTAGCACGACCACATGCGCTGTGCCCGGGCGGATTTCGTGATCGCATCCCGGGCACCGATACGTCTTGACGGCACGGGAGCCGGCCACGGCCCGCACCTCGTAGTCATATCCGTCCGGCCCGGTCTCCACCCGGCGCGACGACAGCCCGAGCAGCGGCGGCGGATCGCGCCGCGGCCGCTGCGGACGTCGCCGAGGCATCAGAACAACCGGAACTCGTCGTTGTCCATACCGCGCATCTTGTCGTAGTCCAAAGTCACGCAACGGATTCCACGGTCCGTGGCGAGCGTGCGCGCCTGCGGCTTGATCTGCTGGGCGGCGAACACCCCGGCCACCGGCGCCAGCACGCTGTCCCGGTTGAGCAGATCGAGGTACCGCGTCAGCTGCTCGACGCCGTCGATCTCACCACGCCGCTTGATCTCCACCGCGACCGACGCACCGGTCTCGTCGCGGCACAACAGGTCCACCGGACCGATCGGCGTCGGATATTCGCGGCGCACCAACGTGTAGCCGACGCCCAGCAGCTCGACATGCTCGGCGAGCAGCTCCTGCAGGTGCGCCTCGACGCCGTCCTTCACCAGGCCGGGATCGACCCCGAGCTCGTGGCTGGAGTCGTGCTCGATGTCCTCGACCGTGATCCGCAGCTGCTCACCGGCCTTGTTCTCGACGACCCAGACCAGAGCCGAAACGCCGTCCACCGGCGCTTCCTCGACGGTCCAGCACGGCGGCGTCATCCAGTTGAGCGGCTTGTAGGCGCGGTCGTCGGCGTGCACGCTCACCGATCCGTCCGCCTTGAACAACAGGAGGCGACGGGCCGACGGCAGGTGTGCGGTCAAACGTCCGACGTAGTCAACGGTGCACTGGGCGATCACGAGACGCACCCGAACCACCTTAGGGGTATTGAATCCCGGTCCGGACTCGCCCCACGAACTAGGCTGACGGCCAATGACTGCGGACCAGACCGGGACGACGCGCCTGGCACGGATACGGGAAGCCATCACCCCGCGTTCCAGCTTGCAGGCCACACCCGAATACGGATCGTGGATTCTGGGCCGCGTTTCCGAGACCCAACGCCGGCGACGTATCCGCATCCAATTGATCCTGACGACCTTCGTGATCGTCGCGAACATGATCGGCGTCGGCGTCTCGATCCTCATCGAGACGGTGCTGTTCCCGACCCCCAACGTCTTCCGGGCCGATGTCTGGTGGATCACCACCATCGTGGCGCCCGCGTACATCGTGTTCGCCTTCCTCGTGGGCGTGGTGTGGGCGACCAACAGGGTGATCCAGAGCGTGCGCTGGGCCATCGAAGAACGCACGCCGACGGTCGAGGACCAGCGCAACACCTTCCGCGCCCCGGGCCAGCTGACGCGCGTGCTGCTCTCCCTGTGGGGCGCCGGCGCCGTACTGCTGACGACGCTCTACGCGATGCACGACACCCAGTTCATCCCCAAACTGCTGCTGGGCGTCACGTTCCCCGGCATCGTCGTATCCACCAGCTGCAACCTGTACACCGAGTTCGCGCTGCGCCCCGTTGCCGCCGACGCCCTGCAGGCCGGCCGGCCGCCGTCGCGGCTGTCCCCGGGCATCATGGGCCGGACCATGGTCGTCTGGGCGTTCGGTTCCGGCGTGCCGATGCTGGGCGTGCTGCTGGCCGCGGTGTTCGCCTTGACCCAAAGCACGCTCACGCCAACCCAATTCGCGTTCGCCGTCCTGGTGCTCGCGGTGTTCGCGTTGGTCTTCGGCGCGTTGCTGATGTGGATCGTGGCATGGCTGACGGCCAGCCCGATCCGCATTGTGCGCCAGGCACTCAGCCGAGTCGAGCAGGGCGACCTGACCACGGATCTGGTGGTCTTCGACGGCACCGAGTTGGGCCAGCTGCAGCGCGGATTCAACTCGATGGTGCACGGGCTCCGCGAACGCGAACGCGTACGCGACCTGTTCGGACGGCACGTGGGACGTGAGGTCGCGGCGCTCGCCGAGCAGGAGAAGCCGCAACTCGGCGGCGAGGAGCGGCATGCGGCGGTGATCTTCGTCGACGTCATCGGGTCCACCCAGCTGGTGACGAGCCGTCCGGCCGTCGAGGTCGTCGACCTCCTGAACCGCTTCTTCGCCGTCATCGTCGACGAAGTGGACCGGCACCACGGGTTCGTCAACAAGTTCGAGGGCGACGCAGTGCTGGCGGTGTTCGGCGCGCCGGTATCGCTGCAGTGCACCGAGGGCGACGCACTGGCCGCCGCCCGGGCCATCGCGTCACGCCTGCGCGACGAGGTGCCCGAGTTGCAGGCCGGCCTCGGGGTCGCGGCCGGCACCGTGGTGGCCGGCAACGTCGGGGCCAAGGAGCGGTTCGAGTACACGGTCATCGGTGAACCGGTCAACGAGGCGGCCCGCCTGTGCGAGCTCGCCAAGTCGGTACCGGGGCAGCTGGCGGCCGCCGCCGACATGCTCGACGCGGTCAGCGAATCCGAAAGAGCGCACTGGGCATTGGGCGACACCGTGACGCTGCGTGGCCTGTCCGAACCGACGCAGCTGGCGATCCTGGCCTGAAATTCACATCTGCTTCACACAGATCCGGAGGATCATGGTGAGCATGAAGCGATATCCCGTCATGGCTGCTGCCGTCGGTGCGCTCGCCGTGTCGTTCGCGCTCGCTCCGCAGGCCGCGGCCGATCCCACCCTCGACACCGGGGGCTCGGCGGCCGACGTCATCAACAACCTCCAGGCCGAGGGCTACCTCGTACAGATCAACTGGACCAACGGTTTCGACGTCAAGCCGCTCAACATCTGCTGGGTCACCGGCGTGAACAACCCGGGCAACTTCAAGCCGGGCGGCCCGGTGGCCGCGACCGTCTACGTCGACGTGCAGTGCCCGAACCACGAGTGGTGAATCACACCTGCGGGTAGGGCGCGAAGCGCTTGTCGTAGCCGGCCTTCCGCTCGTCCAGTGCCGCTTGCCGTTGCGCCGCAGTGACATACGCCGTCCCGGCCGGCAGCACAGTGCCGAGATCACTGAGCGCCACCACCTGTGAACTCACCTTCGGCAGGTTGGTACCCGTGGTGTCGACGTCCTGGAAGCGGATGGAGATGGTCCCCTGGTTGAGGCCACCGGTGGACACCCAGTTCGCCACACCGGGATCGGTCGGCGACACCACGATGGTGTAGCTGCCGTCCGCGTTGGCCACCGACTGCGCGATGTTCAGGCTGGTCTGCTGATCCCAGTAGTTCTTGGTGATGGTCCAGTCGTTGGTCACCGGGACCACGAAGTAGCCGGCGTCGCCGGGCTTGATGGTCAGCACCAGCGCCTGGTCGTCGGCCAGTTGGAAATACCCCGGACTCTGCACCTGGGTCGACAGGAACGTCGCGTTGCTCTCGGGATCGGTGAAGACGTTGGGCGGCTTCGTCTTTCCCGACGAATCCTTCGTCGCCACATCCATGTACTGCGGTTCCATCCGCAGCCCGAGCGCGAGGATCACCGACGCCTCCAAGCCCTGCAGGAACCGCGGCATCACCGGAAGCGGCGGGACCAGCGAGACCAGGTTGGTCAGGAACGGATTGCCGGAGACAGCCGGGCCCAGGCCGGGGATGTCGAAGCCGCCGATCTGCGCGAACAGACTGTTGCGCGGGCCGCTGACCCGCTCGATGGACAAGCTCATCGGATCCTGTGTGTTCCAGTCCGACAGGGTGTTCCGCGCGACGATCAAGGTGGTGTCCGTTGGAATCTGCAGATGGTTGGTCTGGCCCGGCTCGGCCGGACGCGAACTCACCGTCACGGTGAAGCTACCGTCCGGGTTGATCTGCATGTCCTTGGCGTTGAGTACCGCGGCCGTCTTGCCGCCGAGGCCCGTCAGCACGCTGAAGGTCGTCTCCGCCGGGCGCTCCCCCGGGCCGAACTTCCCGCTGATCACGTACATGGACGTCGAATTGACCGCCATCATCCGGTAGATGGTGTCCGGGTTGTCGTACAGGATGCGCGTGCCGGTGATCGCCTGGCCGAACCAATCATGCGGCGGCATAACCATTTCCAGCACCGTCGGCCGCATCGGGTTGAGCAGCTGATACTCCATGGCGGCCTGCTGGGCGTATTCGTCGACCGCCTGGTTCAGCTGGTCCAGGTTCTCCTGGTCCGGTCCGCCCACTTGGGAGTACTGCTGCTTGGCGTTCAGCTGGAACGCAAACTTGATGATCGCCTTCATGATCTGCATCGGCACCGTCTTCACGATGGCGGTGGCTTTCCGCTCGGCGGCCAATTGCTGCGACGTGCCGAGCACCGTGGGCACGCTCTGCAGCGACGACGGCGCGGCCGCCAATGCCGTTGTCGCGGAGGTGGATGCCGTCTCGCGGCGGGTGACGCCGAGCAGCGCGGACAAGGCGGCGTTCTGCAGTGGCGCGACGGGGTACCCGGACGCGTTCGCCGCCCCGTTGAGGCCCACGGCCGAGAGCGCGTGCGACACCGCCGCTGTCGCCGCTGCGACGGGCGCACCCAGTGCCGCCACCGGCGCGACCGCGTGCAGGCGCGGCACAGAGCTCGCGGGCGCATCCGCCTTGGCCGTCGCGGCCACCTGCACCTTCGCCGGCTTCTGAGCCGCCGTCACGACCGGCGTCCTGGTGACCTTCTTTGTCGCGGGTTTCGCGTCGGGCTCAGATGTCTTGCCGGTGTCGGTCGCATCCTTCGCAGCCGACGGCTTTTCCACATCCGCCTGCGCCGCGGGCCGCTTAGACGACTTCTTACCCGGATTCACGATGCCAGGACGCTTGGCGCCCTTGTCCTTCTTCGGCTTGCTCGTGTCGGCCTTGTCTCCGTCGCTCTTGGCCGGACTCTCGCTCTTGGCATGAGTGTCCGACGGCGCCCCCGCGGCGTCACTCGGGGCGGCGAAGGCGATGCCAGGGTTGCTCGCCACTGCCGCGCCGATCCCCAGGGCGACCGCCAATGCACCCACGCGGCCGACGAATCTGGCTGCGCCAGTTGACAACTCATCACGACTGTTGATCGACATGCAACTCCCCTGAACCCCGAAACCCCGACTAGAACGCGTTCCAGTTATAACAGGGCGGCACTCGCGCGTCAGCCATTTACGAGACAAATGATTAAATATGTCTCGCCAGCCACGTTGATGTCGATTTTCCGCTAGTACTCGAGTCTGCCGCATGACATTGTCGAAGACATGTACGACGACTTCGACCGCTGCTACCGGGCAGTCCAATCCAAGGACGCCCGGTTCGACGGTTGGTTCGTCACGGCCGTCCTCACCACGGGCATCTATTGCCGCCCCAGTTGCCCTGTCCGGCCCCCATTCGCCCGCAACGTCCGCTTCTACCCGACAGCCGCCGCAGCACAACGGGCCGGCTTCCGGGCCTGCAAGCGCTGTCGACCTGACGCATCACCGGGGTCACCGGAGTGGAACATCCGCTCCGACGTCGTCGCCCGCGCCATGCGCCTGATCGCCGACGGCACCGTCGATCGCGAGGGCGTCACCGGACTGGCCGCCAGACTCGGCTACACCACTCGACAGCTCGAGCGCCTGCTCCAGGCCGAGGTCGGCGCGAACCCGTTGGCGCTCGCCCGCGCCCAACGGAGCCAGACCGCGCGGGTACTCATCGAGACCACGAAACTGCCCTTCGGTGACGTCGCGTTCGCCGCGGGCTTCTCCAGCATCCGCCAGTTCAACGACACCATTCGCGAAGTCTGCGCACTGACGCCGACCGAACTCCGGCAACGGGCCCAAGCGCGCTTCGAACCCAACGAAACCCCTGGCACGGGAACACTTTCCGTCCGGCTACCGGTGCGGACGCCCTTCGCCTACGAGGGAGTGTTCGGCCACCTGGCGGCCGGTGCGGTGCCCGGCGTCGAAGAGGTACAAGATGGCGCGTTCCGACGCACCCTGCGGCTCCCCAACGGCACCGGCATCGTCGGGCTGACGCCGAGCGTGGACCACGTGCAGTGCACGCTGATCCTCGACGACTTCCGAGATCTGGCCACCGCCATCGCCCGCTGCCGACGACTCCTGGACCTCGACGCCGATCCTGAGGCCGTCATCGACGTCCTCAATACCGACCAACACCTTGCCCCTATCGTCGCCAAGGCGCCCGGGCAACGCATCCCGCGCACGGTCGACGAGAACGAGTTGGCATTACGGGTGGTGATCGGTCAGCAGGTGTCCATGAAGGCCGCGGCGACGCACACGCGTCGGCTGGCACTGGCGTACGGCACGACGATCAACGACCCGGTGGGCACGCTGACGCATGTCTTCCCGTCCGTCACGCAACTGGCCGAGATCGATCCGAGCCACCTGGCCTTCCCCGAATCCCGCCGGCGCACGCTCGTGGCGCTGATCGATGCACTCGCGGCCGGCACCCTCGAGCTCGACGCCGGATCGGACTGGTTGCAGGCGAGAACTCAGTTGGCCGAACTGCCCGGTATCGGACCATGGACAGCCGAGGTGATCGCGATGCGGGGACTCGGCGATCCGGATGCGTTTCCGGCCAGCGACCTCGGCGTTCAGGCCGCGGCCAAACAAGCTGGGCTGCCCGACAATTCACGCCGGCTGATCGAGCACAGTGCGCACTGGCGCCCATGGCGTGCCTACGCCACCCAATACCTGTGGACCTCCCTGGATCACGCGGTCAACCAGTGGCCGCCTCTGACCACCAACCCACCGCAATCACCACAACAGGAGCAGGCATGACCGCCACGTTGCAGACCAGGACGATGCAGAGCCCGGTCGGAACCATCACGATCGCCGGTCGCGACGGACGCATCCGGCACCTGCGGATGGACGATCAGACATATGAGCCCAGCCATGAGGGCTGGGAGCCCGATGAGTCGGCATTTCCAGAAGCCGTCGAGCAACTCACCGCGTACTTCGCCGGCGAACTCCAGGAGTTCGATCTGGACCTCGACCTCGTCGGCACGGAATTCCAGCGACGGGTCTGGGGTGCATTGTTGACCATCCCGTACGGCGAAACGCGTTCATATGGCGAAATCGCTTTACAGGTCGGATCACCGGGTGCTTCACGAGCCGTCGGATTGGCGAATGGACACAATCCCGTCGGCATCATCGTGCCCTGCCATCGCGTTATCGGGGCAAATGGCAGCCTGACCGGATATGGCGGCGGACTGGACCGTAAGAGGCTGCTGCTCGATCTGGAAAAGAGCCGATCAGGAGCCGAAGAGCCGACGCTGTTCGACTGATGAATGCCATTTCGGCGCCACGTATTGCCGCGGCGCCGAAATGCAAAAACGTCCTGAACGCAAAAATGCCTCAACCCCCCGATTTTCATCGGGGGGCTGAGGTAATTTGTGTTCGGCGGTGTCCTACTTTTCCGCCCGTGCAGGGCAGTATCATCGGCGCTGGCAGGCTTAGCTTCCGGGTTCGGGATGGGACCGGGCGTTTCCCTGCCGCTGTTGCCGCCGTAACTCTATTCATTTTACGCCCCTGGCCGGTTCAACCCTTGTGGGGGGTTGTTTGGTGGTGGGGTGTGGTCTGTGTGATTCTTCGGTGTGGTGTGGTTGCGAGGCACGGTTGGTGTGCAATGTTCTTGTTTACACACGTTGGTTTTTTGGGTGTGTGTAAGTTTTCGGCCGGTTAGTGCCAGTTCCCTAAACTTATTGCTAAGTGTGCAGGTCTGGTCTATCGATCCCGTGGTCTGCGGGGGGCCTTATCCCTCTAAAAGGGTGAGAAACCTGGTCTTGGAAGAGGTTTCCCGCTTAGATGCTTTCAGCGGTTATCCTGTCCGAACGTAGCTATCCAGCGGTGCCCCTGGTGGGACAACTGGTAGACCAGAGGTTCGTCCGTCCCGGTCCTCTCGTACTAGGGACAGGTTTCCTCAAGTTTCTGACGCGCGCGGCGGATAGAGACCGAACTGTCTCACGACGTTCTAAACCCAGCTCGCGTGCCGCTTTAATGGGCGAACAGCCCAACCCTTGGGACCTGCTCCAGCCCCAGGATGCGACGAGCCGACATCGAGGTGCCAAACCATCCCGTCGATATGGACTCTTGGGGAAGATCAGCCTGTTATCCCCGGGGTACCTTTTATCCGTTGAGCGACACCCCTTCCACTCGGGGGTGCCGGATCACTAGTCCCGACTTTCGTCCCTGCTCGACATGTACGTCTCGCAGTCAAGCTCCCTTGTGCACTTACACTCAACACCTGATTGCCGTCCAGGTTGAGGGAACCTTTGGGCGCC